>JBBDXZ010000122.1:0-16586 GCA_040902075.1 Gemmatimonadaceae bacterium | reverse complement strand
CGCGCGCCGGAGCGCATCTGGGGTCCACTTCTCAGGAACGCGAACCCCGACGGCTTGCCCACGAGCGTGAACACCGGCGTCGGTGCGACCCGAACCGAGCGCGGCGGTCTGGTGGCCACACAGTCGCTCGAGCGCGTGCTCGATGACGCCTTGGACGGTGCGTTGCTCGGGTTGTCGCTGCCAGCCACTGAATCCCGAGCCGTCATAGTGCAGAACGAGCTGCACGGTACGCTCCGCCATTGATCGAAAACTACCGGAGCAGGGGGTGAAGTCAATCTGAACGTGTCTCAACCGATTGACATTGCTTAACGTACGGTCTCACATTGAGCGCGCGCGACAGTGCTATGGCGCGCGCGCTCACGTGCGGTTGTCACGCCCGTTCACCCCTTTTTGCGGCGTCTTTTCGGTCCTCCATGCCTCCGCGCACGCTCGCTTCGCTCGCCCAGTCGCTCAGCGTCGCCACGGACGTGGAGGGCGCGCTGACGGCGCTGGCCGAATCGCTCACCGAGCTCGATCGCTTTGCGCAGCTCGCTTTGGTGCGATTCGATCCGCGCCGGGCGCTGATGCGTGAACGGGTTCTCGCCACGCCGCGATCCATTGCCCGCGTGACGCTCGATACGACGCTCGATCATTTGCCGGAGCGTGAACGGATCGCGATAGCCGCGGGCGG
Source organism: Gemmatimonadaceae bacterium (assembly GCA_040902075.1). GTDB lineage: Bacteria > Gemmatimonadota > Gemmatimonadetes > Gemmatimonadales > Gemmatimonadaceae > DASPMP01. The sequence continues at coordinate 15,916 of JBBDXZ010000122.1, read as the reverse complement.
ACAATTTGTCGACTTCGGCGCCGCCTCCGATGAATACGCGCGGTTGTTCGACCTGAAGGCGCCCGAGGAGGGAGGGATTCTCGCCGTGCGGGGCCTTCGATTCGACGGGTCGCTCTCCTCGCTCCTCGTGCTGTACGAGCCACGCAAGATCTTCGGCACGCGGACGGCAGAACGATTCGCGCCAGCCGCGGCGCTCTTCGAGCTGGCGAGTGCTCGTTTTCTCGAGAGCGAGGCGCGCCACGAAGCCGTGACCACACTCGAAGATTTTACGCAGCGCCTGCATGGCGAGTACGAGAAGAAGTTGAGCGTTCTCGAAGAGAAGCTTCTGGCGGCAACCGGCGAGTTCGCGCCCGGCGCGGAGCCCGCGCGCGTGGTTCACCTCGAGCGCGAGCTGGCCAATGCGCTGGAGCAGGCCCGCCGGGCCCAGAAAAAGATCGACGCCATCGAGGGCACGGTGAGCGCGGCCGTGGAGCACCTGGAGAAGGCGCACGTCGAGCTGCACCGGAGGAGCGAGCAGCTGCGCCAGCGCACCCGCACGTTATACCTGATCGATCGCGTGCTCACGCTCGACAATACGACCGACGATCCGCGTCAACTGGCCGACGGCCTGCTCGCGCTCGTCGGTGACGACATGCACTCGCAGCGTTGCTCGCTCCTGTTGCGGGCGCCTGAGGACGGCTTCATGTACATCGCGGCGGCGAAGGGAATCGCCCCGAACATCACCGAAGGCGCGCGCGTGAAAATCGGCCACGGCGTCGCGGGCAAGGTCGCCGCGACGCGAGAGCCGATTCTCGTGCAGGACGTCGCGGAGGCAAAAGACCATCCTTTGCTCAAGGACGAGTATTTCACCAGCGGGTCGTTCATCAGCTTCCCCCTGGTCTACCTCGACGAGCTGGTCGGCGTGGTCAACCTCACGAACCGTGTCATGGGCGTCTTTGTGGACGAAGACGTGGAGCGCGTGAGGCTGCTGAGCCTCGTCATCGCGCTCGTGGCGGCGCGCGCCCGGCTTCCGCAACGACTCGTCGAGACGTTGAGTGTCGGTTAGCACGGGGACCACGGGGACCACGGGGACCACGGGGACCACGGGGACCACGGGGACCACGCTCCAGCTGGCGATCCGAAAGCTCGCCGCGGGCGAATCGCTTTCGGCGGACGAGGCGCAAGGCGCGTTCGAGCTGGTGATGGCGGGCGAGGCGACGCCGGTCCAGGTGTCCGCGCTGCTCATCGGACTGCGCGTCAAAGGGGAGACTGCCGCCGAAGTCGCCGGCGTCGTGCAAGCGATGCGCGCCGCGATGGTACGTCTGCCCGCCGAGAGCCCCGACGACCTGGTGGACACCTGTGGAACCGGCGGCGGCGCGGTGCAAACGTTCAACGTCTCCACGGCCGCCGCACTGCTCGCCGCCGGCGCCGGTCTCCGCATCGCGAAGCACGGCAATCGGTCGTTCACGTCGCTGTGCGGCAGCGCTGACGTGCTCGAGGCGCTCGGCGTGAAGATCGACGTCCCGGTGGCGACAATGGAGCAGGCCCTTCGCGACGCGGGCATCGTGTTCATGTTCGCGCCGCTCATGCACCCCGCGATGCGCCACGTGGGACCCGTCCGGCGCGAGCTCGGCATACCGACCGTCATGAACATCGTCGGACCATTGGCGAATCCGGCAATGGCTGGGCGCCAGGTCGTCGGCGTCGCCGAAGATCGACGCGTGCCGTTGATCGCCGGAGCACTCCAAGCGCTGGGAACGCGCCACGCGCTCGTGGTCCACGGAACCGGCATGGACGAGATCTCCCCACTGGCTCCGACACATGTCATCGAAATCCGCGACGGAAAGACGACGACATGGACGGTCGATCCGACGCGATTCGGTTATGAAGGGCTCGACGCAAAGGACCTCGCCGGCGGACCGCCCGAAGCCAACGCGCGGGCTGTCCTTGACGTGCTCGGGGGAGACTCGACCACCGCCGCGCGCGGAGCCGTGGTGCTCAACGCGGGCGCGGCGCTCTATGTGGGCGGCCGTGCGAAGACCTTCGAGCAGGGAGTGGAAATGGCCGAAGCGGCGCTCGAACAGCGCGTCGGCCTTGGCGCGCTCGAGCGGCTCCGAACCGCCTTTCGTTCAGCGCCTCAGTAGCGCCGCAGCACTCCGACGACAACACCCTGAATGGTGATGTCGTTCTCGTGAACGTACATCGGGGTCATCGTCTCATTCGCCGGCTGCAGACGGATCCTGCCGTCGCGCTCGCGGTACATCTTCTTGACCGTGGCGGACGTCCCGTGCAGCATCGCGATGACCATTTCACCGTTGTCCGCCGTCCGACGCTCGTTGACGACCACGAAATCGCCGTCGCGAATGTGTTCGTCGATCATCGAGTTCCCCTTCACGCGCAACACGTAATGATTGCCGCCGCGCTGGACAAAGCTCTCGGGAACCGTGAGCGATTCCTCATGGGCAAGGGCTTCAATAGGGACACCGGCGGCCACGGCCCCAAGAAGTGGTAGCTCCACGGCGCGCGGCGAGGCCTCACTCGGCAAGATCTCGATCGCCCGGCTTTCATTATATGAGCGCTTGATGTAACCCTTGCGCTCGAGGTTGCTCAGGTGCTCGTGGACGGTCGCCAGCGAGTTATAGTTGAAGTGTTCGGCGATCTCCTCGAAGCTTGGGGCGTAACCGTTCTGGCCCGCGTACGCGTCGAGATAGTTCAGGATTTCGCGCTGGCGCTTGGTTAGTGGCATGGGTTGGCCCCTCTGGCCTGCGGCACACGAGCTCCCGGATCCCCCGGAAAACCGAATAACTGCCGAATACCACATTATCCGAAGAAGGACCGAAGTGCAAGCCTCGACTACTTGGGAGCCCCCCGGCGGGACGCTCGGACGGATCATTGAAGAGACCAAGCGGAGGCTGCCTTCATTAGAAGGGCACCGAGTGCTGGGGGAATCGAAGCAGCACCGGCCGTCCCTACGTCTGGCGCTCCGTACCGCCAAAGTGGGCGTTATCGCCGAGCTCAAGCGGCGGTCGCCGTCCAAAGGTACGCTGAACAATGCCCTCAATGCGGGCCAAAGCGTCTTGTTCGAGCGTGGCGGGGCAGCGGCCATCTCGGTTTTGACGGAGCCTGAGTTCTTTGGAGGATCACTGGACGATCTGATCGCGGTGCGTTCGGCTGTGCGCCTTCCCTTGCTGAAAAAGGATTTTCACATCGATCCGTCGCAACTGGTCGAAGCTCGAGTGGCACAGGCGTCCGCCGCGCTGCTGATCGTGCGCGCGCTCTCTCCCGACCAACTCACCAAGATGATGAACGCCGCGAAGCTCCTCGAGCTCGAGACCGTCGTGGAGGTGCGCACCGAACAGGAGCTCGAGCGGGCGCTCGAGGCGGGGGCGGAGATCATCGGAGTGAACAGTCGCAATCTGGAGACGCTCGAAGTCGATGATCGCGTTCCCGAACGGCTGATCCCGAAAGTCCCGCCCCATCTCATCACGATCTGGGAAAGTGGGATTCGCGGCATCGACAATGTGCGTCGCGCGGCCGAGTGCGGCGCCGACGCGGTGCTGGTCGGCTCGGCCCTGTCACGTTCCACCGACCCCGCTCAACTCGTGCAATCACTCAGCGACGTGCCGCGGCAATCCCGACATGGCTGAGATCAAATTCTGCGGCCTGACGCGTCCCGAGGATGCGGCCTGCGCGGTCTCGCTGGGCGCGCGATTCGTGGGCGTCGTGTTCGCCGACAGTCCTCGCCAACTGACGGACGAGCAGGCGCTCACGGTGCTCGCTCCGGTCCCCATGGGCATTTCCCGAGTCGGCGTGTTCGGCGACACGAAGCCCGAACAGATCGCCGCGCGCGCGGAGAAGCTCGGCCTCGACGTCGTGCAATTGCACGGCGATCCCAAGCTCCGCACCATCTCGCGCGTGCGCCGGCGGTGGCGTGGACAGGTGTGGGCGGTGCTGCGCATCGGAGGCGCGTCGCTTCCGGATTCCGCGGACGACTTGTTCGACGCCGCCGACGGCGTCGTGCTCGATGCGCGCGTCGCCGGCCAGCTGGGTGGGACCGGAATCGTCCTTCCCTGGGAGGAGCTTCGTGACCGGCTGACGACGCTGCGCACGCATCGCGCGCGTCTGGTGCTCGCCGGCGGACTGAATCCGGACAACGTGGCGCGCGCCGTCGAAGTGCTGCAGCCCGATATCGTCGACGTCTCGTCGGGGGTGGAGGAAAGCGTTGGCGTGAAAGACCACAGCCGGATGCGCGCCTTCCGCGACGCCGTGCACGCGGTGACTACGCCGTGACCACTTCCGCCGTCGGTGATCGGTTCGGCGTTTTTGGCGGCCGCTATGTGCCGGAGACCCTGATCCCGGCGCTCGACGAGCTCGAGAGGGCCTATGAGGCGGCGGCGGCGGACGCAGGATTTCAAGGTGAGATCGCGGAGCTGCACCGCACGTATGTCGGACGGCCATCGGCGTTGAGCGAGGCGCCGCGGTTATCGGAGCGGGTCGGTGCGCGTATCCTGCTCAAACGCGAAGACCTCAATCACACCGGCGCTCACAAGATCAACAACACCATCGGCCAGATCCTGCTCGCGCGCCGCATGGGGAAGCAGCGCATCATCGCGGAGACCGGTGCCGGGCAGCACGGCGTCGCCACCGCGACGGTGTGCGCCCGATTCGGCCTCGAGTGCGTGGTGTACATGGGCGAGGAGGACATGCGGCGCCAGGCGCTCAACGTCTATCGCATGAAGCTCATGGGGGCTGAAGTCGTTCCGGTCACGTCGGGAACGCGCACGCTCAAGGACGCAACCACGGAAGCGATTCGCGACTGGGTGGCGAGCGTGCACACGACTCACTATGTGATCGGCTCGGTGGTCGGCCCCGCGCCATACCCGCGGATGGTGCGTGACTTTCAGGCGATCATCGGGCGCGAGACGCGCGACCAGGTCCGCGAGCGCGTGGGACGACTGCCGAGCAGCGTGGTCGCGTGCGTGGGCGGGGGATCGAACGCGATGGGAATTTTCTACGCATTCCTCGATGACACCGACGTCGAGTTGATCGGTGTGGAGGCCGCGGGGGAAGGGCTCCACACCGAACGACATTCCGCTTCGCTCGCCAAAGGCTCTCCCGGCGTGCTGCACGGGTCCATGAGCTATTTGCTGCAGGACAGCGCGGGACAAGTCCATCCGGCTCACTCGATTTCTGCCGGACTGGACTATCCCGGCGTGGGACCGGAGCACGCGCATTTGAAGAACAGCGGACGGGCCCAGTACTTCGCCGTCACGGACGCCGACGCGCTCCGCGGTTTTGGCGAGCTCGCGCGCCTCGAGGGAATCATTCCGGCGCTGGAATCGGCGCACGCTGTGGCGTGGGTCACGCAACAACACGAACGTTGGAAAGGTGACGCGGTCGTCGTCATTTGCGTCTCCGGACGAGGCGACAAAGACGTAGCGCAGGTGATGGAAATGAATATCTTGCCGTCGTGACTCTCCCCACCGCGACCCCACTTGCGGGGACGGGTCAGCAGGACCTTCCCTTTCCGCCAGCTCCGATCGAGGAGCTCCTGCGTCTGTTCGTCAAGGCGGTTCGGGCACACCAGCTGTACCTGCCGAACAATCCCGTGTACAAGGGCGCCGTCGACGCCACGCGCGCCGCGTTTGCGCCTATCTGGCAGCAAACCGACGAGCTGGCGCTGAAGTTCAGCGAAACGGACATCAAGTGGTTTGGCCGGCCGGTGTTGTCGGAGAACGCGAAGTCCGCGGACAGCCTCCCCTGGACGTTCTTCAAGGACGGCATCCGCGAGATCCAACTGTCGCCCGGGTTTGAGGCGGAGGAGCTCGTGAAGCTCTTCGACATCCTGCAGCGTGTGAGAAAGGCGTCGCCGGACGAGGACGATCTCCTCACCATGCTCTGGCAGGCCGACTTCGCGAACCTGAGGTACCGGTACGTCGATCTCGGCGCGGAGCCCGTCGTCGCTCTCGCGGAAAACGTGGAGCGACCGGAGCAAGCGGCCCCGGACCAGGTGCGCGCGGCGGCGCAGGAGCCGGAACAGTCGGAGTCGGGCGTCGTCAACATGCAGGACTTCGATGCGACGCTGTACTTCCTCGATGAGAAAGAGCTCGACTACCTGCGTCGAGAGATCGAGCATGAGTATGGCAACGACCTGCGACAGAACGTCATCGCGATTCTGTTCGACATCTTCGAAGCCCAGACGGCGCCCGCCATTCGCCAGGAGATCACCGAGCTCGTTGAGACCCTGATGCTGATGCTGTTGGCCGCGGGCCAACTTCGCAGCGTGGCGTATTTGCTGGCTGAGACGCAGGTGATCGCCAAACGCGGCCGGGTGATCACTCCGGAGCAAACCGAGCGGTTGAGCCGCCTTCCGGAACGACTCAGCACGCCCGAGCCGCTCACGCAACTCCTGCAGGCGCTGGACGAGAGCGCCGACGTGCCGCCGCAGTCCGAATTGACGGAGCTCTTCGAGCAGCTTCGGCCGGCGGCCCTGGCGACCGTCTTCGCCTGGTTGCCGCGCCTTCAGAATGCCAAGATCCGTCCGCTCTTGGAGCAGGCCGCCGACCGCCTGGCGAGCGCGAACACCACGGAGCTGGTGAGGCTCATTCAAGCCGCCGATCGCGCGGTCGCCATGGAAGCCGTTCGCCGAGCGGGTGCGCTGAAGACACCCACGGTGGTCGCGCCCTTGGCCAAGGTGCTCGCCGACGGCAAGGACGTGACGGTGCGGCAGGTCGCGGTCCAAGCGCTCGCCGACATCGGCTCGATTGGCGCTCTCCAGGCGCTGGAACGGTCCATCGAGGATTCCGATCGCGACGTGCGCGTGGCCGCCGTGAGAACGCTGGGCGCCAAGGCGTATCGCGGCGTCTTCGCTCGACTCGATTCGGCGGTGAAAGGCAAAGCCATTCGGGGGGCCGACCTGACGGAGAAAATGGCGTTCTTCGAAGCGTACGGGGCCATGTGCGGCGAAGGCGGCGTGCAGTTCCTCGACGGCATCCTGAACGGCAAGAGCATGTTTGGAAAACGTGAAGAGCCCGAGCTGCGCGCCTGCGCCGCGATTGCGCTCGGCCGGATCGGAACGCGGAAGGCGCAGGAGTCGCTCCAGCGCTCGGCAAGCGAGAAAGACATCGTCGTTCGCAACGCCGTGAGCCGCGCGATGCGCCCGGGAACGGCTTGACGACCGCGAAGCCGGCTCCGCGCGTCACGATGACGATCACGGCTCCGGTGGGTGAAGGGAGCGGTGACTCCTTTCTGCGCCAGAAGGGCCGCGGATTCATCGTCTCGTTGTACGGTGCGTTGCGGGCGGCGAAGCTGTACCCAGCCGGCCATTCGTCGACCCTGAAGGCCCTGGAGGATCTCGCCACGATTTCTCGCGAGATCCTCTCCAGCGAACATGACCTGGAGCTGCGCGTCTCCGGCGAATTCATGTTCGTGAACGGCGCCCGTCTGCGCCTCGACCTCGATAACTACGCCAGCTTCAGTCACGTCCTCTCGATTTTTCGGGTGTCCGGCATCGGACGGTTGCATGCCGCGGAAAAAGCCGCGGTGCGCGACTGGCAGGTTTTTGTGTCCGTGGTCCAGCTGGCGAGCGACGCACCACCGGAGGACCGCCTGCATCAAGTGGCCGGCAAGCTGGCGGCGGCGGGCGTCACGGCGCTGACGGTCTCCGAGCCGAGCGAAGAGGATGGCGAGGACCGGGAGCGGTCGAGGGAACGCGCCAAACGAACCTACTCCCAGTCCGTCGCGGTCACGAAGGATCTCATGACGTCGGTTCGGATGGGAAAGAGTCCGAACATCAAGAAGATCAAACGGGTCGTGCAGAGCATCGTCGACCAGATCCTGCACGAGGAGACGTCGCTCATCGGCCTCACCACGCTGCGCGACTACGACGAGTACACCTTCTCGCACAGCGTCAACGTCTGCATCTTCTCGGTGGCGCTTGGCAAGCGCCTGGGCCTCACCAAGATTCAGCTCTACGACCTTGGGATGGCGGCGCTCTTCCACGACATCGGGAAGTCGCGCGTTCCCGTGCAGGTGTTGAACAAGAGCGGCGGCCTGACCGACGAGGAATGGCGCCAGATCGCGGCGCACCCGTGGCTCGGCGTGCTCGCGCTGTTTCAGGTCCGCGGGGCGCAGGAGTTCCCGTACCGCAGCATGGTCGTGGCGTTCGAGCATCACATGAAGACCGATCTGACCGGATATCCCCGCCCGATTCGCGAGCGGCACATGAGCATGTACAGCAAGATCGTGGCGGCCGCGGATGGCTTTGACGCCGCCACGAGCCGGCGGAGCTATCAAACCGTGCCGTTCAACCCGGCGGATGTCATGCGCGAGATGCGCGACAACCCGCGGCGCGGCATGGACCCCGTCGTCGTCAAGGCCTTCATCAACCTCACGGGGATCTATCCGACCGGGACGCTCGTCGTGCTCGACACCTTCGAGCTCGGCATCGTCCATGCCGTGAATCCATTGCCTGAAATGCTGGCGCGCCCCATCGTCAAGATCATCAGCGACGCGATGGGCAATCTGACCACTCCGGGAACGCTTGTGGACCTGGCCGATCGCGACGAGGGCGGCACGTACCTCCGGACGATCATCAAGACCGAGAATCCGGATCGCTACGGCGTTCGTGTCAGCGACTACTTCGTCTGAGGCGTCGCCGCTCGTCGAGCGGTTCGCCGCACTCCGCCAGCGCGGGCGCCGGGCGCTCGTCGTCTACGTCACCGCCGGACATCCCGACCCGGCGACCTCCCTCGACCTGCTCCGCGCGCTCGAACAGGCCGGCGCGGACGTCATCGAGGTTGGCGTTCCGTTTTCCGATCCGATGGCGGATGGCCCGGTCATTCAGGCGAGCTCGCAACGCGCCCTCGAGCAGGGCGTCACCTTCGACAAGGTGCTCGAGCTCATCGACCGGGCCGCGCTCGGCGTCCCCGTCGTGTTGTTCAGTTACTTGAATCCCGTACTCGCCGCGGGACCACAGGCGTTGGATCGCGCGGCTCGGGCGGGCGCCAGCGGCGTGCTGATCACGGATCTGCCCGTCGGCTCCGATCCCGAGCTGGAGGAGCGATTCGCGTCGGGGCCACTCGCGTTCATTCGTCTCGTCGCTCCGACGACGCCGACGGAGCGCATGGCCCACATCGCCAGGCATGGCAGCGGATTCGTTTACCTCATCAGCCGACTGGGCGTCACCGGCGCGCGCAAAGAGCTACCGCCCGAGCTGCCCGCCACGATCGCTCGATTGCGTCAGGCAACGTCACTGCCGATCTGCGTCGGTTTCGGCGTGTCGACGCCGGCGCAAGCGGCGAGCGTGGCCCGGCTCGCCGACGGCGTCGTGGTGGGCAGCGCTATCGTTCGGGCTGCGGAGGAAAGCGTCGATCGTGCGGCAACACTGGCGAGAGAACTGCGCGCCGCCATCGACCGCGCCTGAGCGAACCATCGGCGCGCTGCTGGGAAGGGCGCGAACTACTCCAGCGGCGCGATTGGCTGCGCTGCTTTTCCTGTGCGCATGCGCTCCCAATTCGCGAGCAGCTCGTCTCGGTGTAACTCGCCCCACTGCAAAACGAGGCGCAACGCGGCACGCGGAAAACGGCCCGTGACCACACCATCGCGTATCGTCACGGAGATTGCGAACTCGCCATGAACCGCATGGAAGTGCGGCGGCTGGTGCTCCGTGGCAAGCATGCGAATGACGATTCCGAAAAAGCGGCTGATCTCCGGCATGCGCGCAGAATGCTCGACCTGCCGCCGCCGAATCTCATCGATCGGCCGAGGCGGCAAGCCTTTCGCCGCGCGAACGCGGTCGTACAATGACGCGGGAGACCAATCCAAGCCATCGGGCCACACGACGATGCCGTGATCCACGCCTGCCAGGGCAAACACTCCCGGGTCGCGGAGCGGCTTGAACATTTCGCCGGTCAGGTCGCGGCCAAGATCGACCTCCCCGCTCAGGCCGTCGCTGAACTCGACCCAGAGCACGTGGCTCCGTACATGTCGCACGCCTGTGACCTGAACCAGCTCGCTCTCAAGCATGCCGCAACTTGATCGCTCGGCGGCCGAGGACGCAAGCGACCCTGACTCCGGATCAGCCAGGCATTAGCCTACAAGGTGATGCGGCACCCCGACCTCGACGCGATCACCCTGCACGGCATGAGCTTTCACACGCTCATCGGTGTGTTGCCGCACGAGCGCGAACATCCCCAACCGCTCGAGATCGACCTCACGGCGTGGGTGCATCCGGGCGAAAGTGTCTTCGACTATCGCAAGCTGTACGCGGAGGTTCGAACCGCCCTCGAAGCACCGCACCTGTTCTATCTGGAGGAGCTGGCGACCTCCATCGCCGCGCGCATCCTCGACACGAAGGCCGTGCAGCGCGTTCGCGTTGCCGTCCGAAAACCGCATGCGGCCGTCGGCGGGCCGCTGAGCTACGCGCAAGTGGCGATCCTTCGAGAACGCGATGCGTGACGTCGCCTACATCGCGTTGGGATCGAATCTCGGAGATCGGGAGCAGCACTTGTCGGTTGCGCGAGGTGCAATCGCCCGGCTCCCACACACGAACCTGCTGGCCGAGACGCCTCCCGAGGAGACGGATCCCATCGGCCCGCCAGGCCAGGGACGGTATCTGAACCAGATGGTCGCGATCGAAACCGACTTGGCGCCGCACGCATTGCTCGAAGCCCTCCAGAGCATCGAACACCGCGCGGGGCGCGTCCGCGCCGAGCGCTGGGGTCCACGCACGCTCGATTTGGACATCGTGAAGTTCGAGCGCCAGTCCGTCTCCGATGACGCGCTGGTCGTCCCACACCCGGCGTTGCGCGATCGCGAATTCTGGCAGCGCGAGCTCGCGGCGCTCACCGAGAGGATGACGTGAGCGCGGCGACGCCAACCGTGCCCGTCGTGTTGCCCTCGTGGGCGCAAGTCGGCAAGAGGCGGCGCGAGCATATCGAGCGGGTCGTGGGACTGCTCGAGCGCTGGGCTGTCCAGATGGAGTTGCCGGACGACGAAGCGTCACGCTGGCTCGCGGCGGGGCTGCTTCATGACGCGCTGCGCGACGCGCCGGAGCCGATGCTCCGCGCGCTGACCGGGGAGCGAAGCCTTCCCGCCGAGATTCTGCACGGACCGGCCGCCGCCGTGCGCGCCGAGCAGGACGGTGAGCGCAGGCCGGACGTACTGGACGCGGTCCGGTTCCACACGATCGGGTCGCCGTCATGGGCGCGCACGGGGAAGGCGTTGTACCTCGCCGACTTCCTCGAGCCCGGGCGAAAGTTTCTCAAGGCGAAGCGAGCGGCGATCGCCAGGCACGTGCCGGACGACCTGGAAGCGGCATTCCGCGAGTGCGTCCGTCTGCGGATCGAGTGGTCGTTGAGCCAGGGCGGCGAGCTGTTTCCTGAAACCGTCGCATTGTGGAACGCCGTTCGCTGAAGAGGATCGGCATCGCGTTGCTCGCGGTGCTTCTTCTCGCCGCGGTCATCGCCACGCGAGGCGCGCTCCGCCAACGCGGATCGCGGCAACCGCCTCCTGACGCGAGCGCGCCGGAGGGGGCGGGCGCACGCGTCCGCGTTCAAGTGCTCAACGCGACTTCGGTCCGCGGCCTCGCGCGCCGGGCCACGATGCATCTGCGCGACCGCGGATTCGACGTGTTGGAGATCGGTACCGCGACCGAGCAGCTCGACAGCACCCTCGTGCTCGACCGGTCCGGGCATCCCGCGTGGGCCGAGCGCGTGGCGGACGCACTGGGCGGAGCGCGCGTCGAGTCGCGGCCCGACTCGTCACGCTACCTGGATGTCACCGTGCTGCTGGGGCGTTCGTGGCGGCCGCCGGCCGAGCCGTTCTACCCGTAGCTGTCCGCAGGCGGCGGCGATGTCGACGCCGCGGCTCTTTCGGATCGCCACCTCCACATTCTTCGCGCGAAGCTCGCGCGCAAACCGCGCGATGTGATCCGAAGGCGTCGGAGTGAATCCTCTCGCGCCGCCGGGATGCAGGGGGATGAGATTCACGAAGGCGCCGCAGTTCTTGGCGAGTTGCGCCAACTGGAGGGCGTGGACTTCCTGATCGTTGACGCCGCCCAGCATCACGTACTCGAAGGTCACGCGTCGCTCGAAGGTCCGCGCGGCCTCGATCACGTCCGAGAGCGGATACTTGAGGTTGATCGGCATCAGCTCGCGCCGGAGATCGTCCGTCGGCGCGTGAATCGAGATCGCCAGCCGGAACTGCTCCTTGCGCTCCGAGAGCGCCACGATGCCCGGCAACACGCCAACCGTGGAGATGGTGATGTGTCGCGCTCCGATTCCGAGCCCCGCGGGATCGTTGAGAATGGTGAGAGTCGTGTCCACAGCCTTCCAGTTCATGAGCGGCTCTCCCATCCCCATGAACACGACGTTCGTGACGGGGATCGGCGGATCTAGCAGGCGCATCGCTCGCACCTGACCGGCGATCTCGTGCGGATCGAGATTGCGGGTGAACCCCATCGCCCCGGTGGCGCAGAATGCGCACTGGAGCGCGCATCCCGCTTGCGACGAAATGCACAGCGTCATCCGCTTGCGTTCGGGGATCGCAACCGTCTCGATCGCTTCGCCGTCGCGCAAGCGGAGGAGGAACTTCTCGGTGCCGTCCTTCGAGCGCTGCCGAGCCGCGATCGTGAGCCGGGGGATCTGGAACTGCTCATCCAGCTGCTCGCGGAGGCGCTTGGGAAGCGCGGTCATCTCCTCGAAGGAGCCAACCGGCGCAGTCCACAGATGGCGCACCACCTGCCGGGCGCGGTACGCCGGCTGGCTGATGCCCTCGAAAAAGGCCTGCAGCCGAAGTTCCGCCCCCTCCGGCGTAAGGTCGAGGAGGTTCTCCCGCGCGTCGGTCACTGAGGTTGGGCGGCTCACCTTGCTTCGGAACTCACTTCCGGTGAGATGAGTAAAGTGTAAGGCATCATTGAACTTGAGCGTATGGCAACCGGCGTCCCGGGTCAAGAGAAATACCTACCCGTTGGTTACCGGGAAGATTAGACTAATGCGTCGAAATGATGGTGACCGTTTGAGTGTCCGTCGATGGCTGCCGCCGCTCATATGGGCGGGGGTAATCCTTGCCGGCACGTCGCTGCCGCAAAACGCGGTGCCGGTGCAAACCTCCTCGATCGACAAGGTCCTCCATTTCTCCATTTACGCCGTCTTTGCCTTCTTACTGTCCAGGCAAATCTCGGAAGGCAGCGACCGCTGGCGCGCCGCAGCCCTGGCAATCGTTATCGCCGCCGCGTTCGGCGCCGCCGATGAATGGCACCAGCGTTTTATCCCCGGACGGAGTACCGAATTCGCCGATTGGGTGGCCGATTGCATCGGGGCCTCGGTCGGCGCGCTGGCGTTCGTCGCGCTTCGTCGCGGTGATCGCTCGAGGGCAATAACCTCAGAATGAGCGTTCAGGCCACAGGGCTGCGCACGCATATGTGCGGGGCCTTGCGCGCAACTCATGCCGGCACCCGCGTACAATTGGGCGGCTGGGTCCATCGCACCCGCAATCTCGGCGGGCTGGTCTTCGTCGACCTGAGAGACCGGACCGGCATCGTCCAGATATCGTTCGACCCGAAGCGCACGCCGCCCGACGTGCTGGCGGCGGCGCCTTCGCTGGGAAACGAAAGCGTCGTCCTGATCGAGGGCGAAGTGGCACTTCGCCCCGAAGCGATGCGCAACGCGGACATGGAGACCGGCGACATCGAGGTCGTCGCGACGTCCGTCCGAGTCGTGGGGCCGGCGGAGACGCCCGCGATTCCCGTCGCGCGGGGCAAGGGCGAGAAGCTGCCGGCCGAAGAGCTGCGCCTGCGTCATCGCTATCTCGATCTGCGGCGCCCCGAACTGCAGGAGAATCTCGTCTTGCGGCACAAGCTGCTGCAGGCGACGCGCGGGCACCTCACCAAAGAGGGGTATCTCGAGATCGAGACCCCGATCCTCACGAAGCCGACCCCCGAGGGCGCGCGCGACTATCTGGTACCGAGTCGCGTCCATCCCGGCGAGTTCTACGCGCTCCCGCAGTCGCCGCAGATCTACAAACAGCTCATGATGGTCGCGGGCTATGACCGGTACTTTCAGGTCGCGCGGTGCTTCCGGGACGAAGATCTACGGGCCGACCGGCAGCCCGAGTTCACGCAGATCGACATCGAAGCGTCCTTCATCACGCGCGACGACATCATGCGGCTATCCGAGGGGCTGATCGCGGCGCTGTGGACAGTAGCGGGACAGTCGGTCGCCCCGTCGTTTCCGACGATGACGCACGCCGACGCCCTGGAGCGCTTCGGCAGCGATCGCCCGGATACGCGCTATGGTCTCGAGATCCAGGACGCGACCCAGGTGTTTGCGGCCTCGGAGTTCGGCATCGCCAAGCAGGCGATCGCGAACGGCGGCCGGGTGCGCGGCATCGTCGTCCCACACGGCGCCGCGCTCTCCCGCAAGCAGGTTGACGAGATCGAGGCGGAGGCCAAGTCGGCCGGCGCCGCTGGTCTGATTCGGCTCAAACGGTCCGGTGCGTCGCTCGAAGGCCCAGTCGCGAAGTTCCTCGGAGAGGACGCCGCTGCAACGCTGCGCATTCCCGAAGGCGCGCTGGGCTTGTTCGTGGCGGCCCCGGACCACGTCACCAATCCGGCCCTGGATCGGGTTCGACAAGATCTGGCGGCTCGTCTGCATCTCATTCCGGAAGGCCGACACGACTTCCTCTGGGTCATCGATTTTCCGCTCCTCGAAAAGGACCCGGCGAGCGGGCGGCTCTCGTCGGTGCATCATCCATTCACCGCGCCCCATCCCGACGATCTTGGCCTGCTGCACAGCTCGCCGGAGCGCGTGCGCGCGCTGGCATACGACGTGGTGAGAGATGGGTTGGAGCTGGGGGGCGGGAGCATTCGCATCGGCGACCCCGCGCTCCAGTCCACGGTATTTTCTCTGCTGGGGATCGACGCAGATGCCGCGCAGGCCCGGTTTGGGTTTCTGCTCGAGGGGCTGCGCGCCGGAGCGCCGCCGCACGGTGGGATTGCATTTGGCTTCGACCGGATCGCGATGGTGCTCGCGGGAGCGACCTCTCTGCGCGACGTTATCGCGTTTCCGAAGACGACCGCTGCGCGAGCGTTGTTCGAGGGCGCTCCGAGTCCGGTGCGCGACGACGAGCTCGCGGAGCTGCACATCAGCGTGGCCACGGGACCTCAGAGAGAGGGGGAGGGGGAGAGATCGTGAGCGAAGGAAGAACCGCGGTTGTGGGCGACGAGAACGTCACCCAAAAAGTGTCCACGGAAGGCGCGGACCTGCTGACGCTCGCTGGCGTGAACGACGCGAATCTCCTCGAGCTGTCGCGCCTGTTCGGCGTGAAAGTGTCGCTCCGCGGTGACGCCATGGTCATCTCGGGCCCGTCCGATTTCGTGCACCGTGCGACGGCCGTCGGCCGCCGGATGGTGGAAATCGCGCGCCAGCGCGATGTGCTCACGCCGGACGACGTCCTGCGACTCGGCGACGACCTGGAACGCGACAATGGCGAGGCTGGCCCCGGCGGCGGAGCCGGCGGCGGCGACAGCGTCACCCGCATCGCGTTGCCCGGCACGCGCAAAGTCATCCAGGCGAAAACCGCCGGACAGGCGGAGTACCTCCAGAAAATCGCCGACAACGACATCGTCGTCGGGATCGGACCGGCCGGCACGGGGAAGACCTATCTCGCCGTGGCCGCGGCCGTCGACGCGCTCACGAAGAAGCGCGTGCGGCGCATCGTGCTCGCGCGGCCGGCCGTCGAGGCGGGTGAAAACCTCGGCTTTCTGCCCGGCGACTTGCAGGCCAAGGTCGATCCGTACCTGCGGCCATTGTACGACGCGCTCGACGAGATGATGCCATTCGAGCGCATTCAGCGCGCGCTCGAGACGCGCACCATCGAGATCGCGCCCCTGGCGTTCATGCGCGGCCGAACCCTCGGCGACGCGTTCGTGATCGTG
>JBBDXZ010000121.1:0-16699 GCA_040902075.1 Gemmatimonadaceae bacterium | reverse complement strand
AGTGAACGCGCGCAGACAGGCGGTGGTGGCGGTGGTGGCGGTGGTGGCGGTGGTGGAGGCGCTGGCGGCGATCCGGACGAAGACATGCGGCCGAGCGGCGGAGGTGGCGGCGGGGCGCGTCTCACCAAGAGCGCCGGTCTCAACCGCTTCACATGGGATTTGCGTTATCCGGGTCCATGGTCCGCACAGACTCGCGCACCTGCTCCAGGTGGCGGACCGATGGCGGTTCCGGGACAGTACACCGCTGAGCTATCCGTTGGCACGTTCGGAGTCACGCGCGGGTTCACTCTCCGGGCCGATCCTCGCGTGACCAAAGACGGCGTCACGATTGCCGATATGCGCGCGCAACACGACATCGGCACGCGCGTACGCGACATGGTGAGTGAGGTGAATCAGCTCGTCGCCCGCGTGCGCGAGACGAAAGCCCGCTTGCGCGACGCCACCGGCGCCGGCGCGGACACGTTGAAGATGGTGACCGCGATCGAGGCGAAGCTCGTGACGCCGCCGGTCCGCTACAGCAAGCCCGAGCTCCAGACGCACATCACGTACCTCTACAGTCTCACGAACCAGGCGGATCAGAAAATCGGACGCGACGTGCTGGAGCGATACGCGGTGTTGCGCAGGGAGCTTGACGCGCTGGTCGCCGAAGCTAATCGCGTGTTGGGGGCACCGGTCACCAATTAAGGGAACGAGGAACAGGGAACGGGGAAAAGAGCAACTCCAACCGCGGGATTAGGGAAGGACGAGGGGAAGGCGAAGAGGAAATGATTTCCCCTTCTCCCTGTTCCCCATTCGGTCTCAGCTACATCCCGGCATCCGGAACGCACCGATCCGCGTGGAGTAGCTCGTCGCGCCTTTCCTCAGGTAATCGCCCACGTACCAGATAGTGCAGTCGTCGCTGGGATCGACGGCGGTCTGGGTGTAGTCCTCCCAACGCATCGTATTCGTCTGCGACGCTTCTCCATCCACGAGCACCGTCTCGCGCAGCGTCAGGATCCCCAGGGGGTCGCCGGCCAATCGTCCCGCGAAGCGTTGCCCGGTAAAGTGGGGCGTGCCGCCGAACGAGTAGCCAATTGCGATGTTGCCTCTGCCATCCATCGCCGGACTGGCCATCCAGCGGTAGAAGCTGTCCGGCGCGAAGGTGCCCTGCTGATGCACGACGACGTTGCGCGCGCTGTCGAGTCGGAGCTCGTACCACCGCACGCCGCCGCCGCCGGACGTCGTGTTGACGGAGTGCACCGCGACAAGTGACTCCTGGTTTCCGATGCGACGGTACACCACGCGCGCCATGATCTTGTCGCCCTGCGCGTCCAGTCGCCGGTCCGTGCCGGGCTGCGGCACGCAGCTCGTGAGCTGCCCGCCGCAGAGGTACTGATACGGCGCGACCGCAATCCTCAAGGGCCCGTCGATCTTCGTCATCGTCTCGTCCCGCCAGTCGACGTGAAAGGTCCAAGCGTAAATGACGCTGTCGCCGTAGACACCGCGGAGCTGTGTCCCTCCGGCGGCAAGCATGACGTTCGGCGCGCCTGGCGGCGGCAGCGCTGTGCCGTCGAGGTCCGCGTTGTTGAGGAAGTTCACGCCCTCCATGATGATGCACTGTTCGGCGGCAGGCTCGCCCTTCAGCATTTTGGCGCGCTCCACCACACATGCGTGCTTCTGGATCACGTCGTCGCCCGTGCTCGTGGGCACGTAGTAGCCGTCGGGCCAGACCGCGGGGCGGGGATAGTCCGGGAAAAGGTGCCGGCTGAACTCGTACCGGTAATACGGGCCGAAGGGATCCGATCCGACGCTGATCGCGTAACACATCGCGTACGGGTCGGTCGACGGCGGTGGAGGCTGCGCGGGTGGGCGGGCAGTGGCCGGCGGGGGACGTGCCGAGTCGGTGGACGGCGTTGGACGTGGTAGAGGCTGCGGCGGCGGCTCGTAGAGACGCATTGCGTCGCCGGGAACTCCCTGACGAAGACCTGGTCTGTTACGCGAAAAGATCGGCATCACGATCAGCCAGCGGTTGGCGAGCTGGTCGTAGCGCACGACGGCGTCACCGTTGTTACGCCGCTCGCACGGCCCGCCGAATTCTCTGAACACGTTGTTCGTCGACACGGGTCCGTAGAGCACCTTGCCGGTCGTGTCGAACGTCCGCCCTTTCTTGGTGAAGATCGCCATGCGCGAGTTCACGGTCTGCACGATGTGATCTGGTCCCACGGCGATCGAATTGTCGGACGGATTGCGCAGATTGGCGGAGCCCTGCGGGCCGACGAACCCGACGCCGAGTCCGTCGAAGCGTGCGGCGAGCGTCGCCCGTGGCTTGGTGCCGGGCGCGGTCTGCTCGACCGCCAGAGGCTGCTGCGCGGCAATCGACGCGGGCACGCCGACGAGCACGACGAAGACCCTGGCGATCATTCGCGCCGCGCTATTCCGGCGTTTCCCAGGTATCGGACGAGCCCGTGAATTCCAGCTCCGCCTGATTCTTCGCGTCGTCCAGCGTCTGGTGCCAGCTGTCGGACATCGGCTCCCAGTCGTCATCGCATTGGAAGAGGTAGAACGCGCCGCCGCGATCGTCCTTGCAGATCGCCAGGCCTGACGGCGGAGACATCCTGCCGCCGCGCACCGAATGGGCGGCACGCCCGCTCGCTTCGTGCCGGTCGTCGAGGATCGTCCAGCAGATCACCTCGAAGCCACCAATGTCTTCGGGCGCCGGATCCATTCGCTCGTTAGGTGTTGCGCGGCACCGGCGAAGCCTCGGCGATGAGACGCGCTAACCCGTTGTCGGCCATTTGCGTCCACTGCCAACCCACCGTGAGCCGCACGGGTACGTGAACGGAGGCGGTAGTGCAGAGGATACTCACGTCCTGTCCCTCCCTTGCCTTTCCGTGTTCCTTGTCGTCCTGTCGGCACGCCCAGGTACGGCCCTCGGCGTCCTTTACGGTACGTGATGAAGGCATTGTCTCTCCGGCAACGTGCATGAACTATCTACTGCTTCTGCTTATGATGAAGGATAGCCCATGGTGCACGCATGCGCTCGGTTTGGCAGAGGACGGTGTGCTCCTTGCGGGTCAATTCGTGAAAAAGGGAGCGACGGAATGTCAGAGCGAAACAAGCCGCACAACGGACGCGACCGGTCGGGACACTTCAAGGTCAAACGCGAGGATGTCGACGAGTTGCGCTCGCAGCCGGACGGCGAGGATTTTGTGCGCGACGACGTGCGGCTTGCGGGCGCAGTCGAGGATACCGGGCCCGGCGCCGGCGAGCGAGGCAAGCGGATCGAGCAGCTCGTGGAACAGAACCGCGACGACATCGAGCAGATTCCCGAGACCGACTGACGGAATCGCCAGCGCGCGCAGCGGTCATCGTGTCCCGCGTGTCGCTGCGCTACACCCAGGGAGCCGACGCGGCGCTCGACCGGCCGGCGCACGTGCGCGCCGCATCGGGGCTCGCACGTACGCGCGCCGGACTCGCGCTCGTTCAGGACGACGCCAACTTCATCGCGATAGTCAGTGACGACGGCGCGCTCGTGCGCGCGATGCCGCTTCCCGCCGGGGAAGGAGGAATGCGCCAGTTCGACGACACCCGCGGAAACAAGGCGCACAAGCTCGATCTCGAGGCGTGCGTCGTGGTCGAAGACGAGGGCGACGAGCTGCTGCTCGCGTTCGGATCGGGGTCGACGTCCCGGCGCGAGTGGGTTGTGCTGATGCAGGGGCTGGACTCCGAGAGCCCGGACGTCTCGGCGGTGTATGCGCCCCTTCTCTATGAGGCGCTTCGGCGCGAGCATGCCTTCGCCGGAAGTGAGCTCAACATTGAAGGCGCCGTCTACCTTGGCGCCCGGTTGCGGCTGTTCGGCCGCGGCAATGGCGCGATTCGCGGCGGCGTGAGGCCGGTCAACGCGTCGTGCGATCTCGACTGGACCAAGCTGCGCGCCCATCTGCGCGACCCTTGGCACAACGCGCCGCCGGGGCCGTCCGCCATTGTTCGTTACGAGCTCGGCGCCCTCGACGGAGTTCCGTTGAGCTTCACCGACGCCGCAGTCTGGGGCGCGGGCGGCGATGCCGTGCTCTATTCGGCGGCCGCCGAGGATTCGCCGGACGCCGTTCGCGACGGCCGCGTCGCCGGATCGGCGATTGGCATCATTGGCGTTGCAGGAGAGACACGTTGGGCGCCACTCGTCCAGGAGTCAGGCGAGATCTTTCCGGGTAAAGTGGAAGGGTTGGCGCCTGTCCCGCAGAGCAGGAATCATCTTCACGTCGTGGCGGACGCCGACAATCCGAGCGAAGCGTCGGTTCTGTTTACGGTTGAGCTGCGCGGCGTGTGGTGACGTGCGTGAACGACGCCTCGGTTGTTCCTTCAGGAAGCTCGCCCTGTTCGATGTAGGTGAACCCGGCGCTCACGGCGACGGAGGGAATGCCCAACGAGGTGACAGGCTTCTCGTGCCGCTCGGTCTCGAACACGAATCCGTCGCCCGTTCCGGGCGCGCTCTGCTCCCGAAGTGCCGACTCGACCAGCTCGACGTTCGCCTCCGCGTGTAGATCAGCACGTCGTCGTCATGAATGAGCACGGCAGGGGCGGCGCATTTCAGCTTCGCGGAGAGCGAGCTCGCAAGCTTCTTCAGGACTTCGATGTCCTGATCGTCGCACTCGCGATCGTAGACGACGGTGCAGCCATTCATCGGCTGCGAGACGTACGCCTCCCGTCCGGCGGAGCGCAGGGCGGTCACGGATATCTGCTGAGTGGTGCGGAGCGTGATGTTGGTGGAAAAGCTTCCCATGCCAAAAACCTAGCTCTGTTTCGCGAGTGTCACGGCGGCATGCTCTTCCGGTGTCCGCGAGTCGAACGCTTCGAATCGACTGAAGGTACCGCTGCCATAAGGCACGGGCGTCTGCGCAAGATCGAACGGTCCCGCTACACCGGCCATCCAACCATTTGACGCACCCCAGTGCGGCGGTTGCACGCGGTACCGAAAGACGAAACAGTGGAGACTCGGCTGCCCCGGCGCAGGCAGCTTCGCCATCAGCTCGATCTCGTCGGGCGGAGCGCCGAGCTCGTTCGGGTGACACAACCACCTCACGAGATGTGCCTCGGCCATCGCCTCCCACGTCATGAACACACTTGGAAAGAGACTGACCTTTCCGGCCTCCGTGAGGACGTCATGCAGCACCGCGCGCGTCGTTCGATCGCTGGCAAAGCTCTGAAGGTCCGCGGCCGCCGGCTCGCGCCCAGCCGCCAAGGCGCCGGTAACCGGCGCAATGCGCGAGAGGAGCTTCGCGTAGGCTCGCTTGCCACCGGCGATAGCCTTGAGCACGAGCAAAACGACGACGAGGGCTATGAGGCCGACGACGACGCCGAGCACGATCAGCACGGTCTTCATTCGCGGCCTCCCGTTTCCGGCATGCTTTACCTCTGCTGTTGATGCAGCCCTGCCCCCTATCTTTAATTTGCCTGACTCCGGACAGCGGCGCGCAAACCTTCGAGAGAGATGACCATGAATCTGCTGAAGTTGATGTTCGCCATCGGACTGTTGTCGGTCGCGGCGTGCGTCCGGCAGGCGGCGACGAGGCCCGATCCGCGCGTCGGTCTCCGTGCGGGAAACATGGACGCGGCTGAGGCCGCGTCGAATCTCAAGATCCTCTCGAGAACCGCGCCGGCGGGGAAGTTCGCCGGGAGCTGGAACTCGGACCTGGCCTTCACCGGCAATTACGCGATCCAGGGCAACTTCAACGGCTTCCAGGTCTGGGACATCACCAATCCCAGCCGGCCTGTGCTGAAGACGTCGTATTTCTGCCCGGCGTCGCAGAGCGATGTCTCCGTCTACAAGAACCTGCTCTTCGTCTCCGGCGAGTCACATGGCGCGCGGCTCGACTGCGGCGCGCAGGGCGTGCAGGACACGGTCAGCGCGGAGCGGCTGCGCGGGCTTCGCATCTTCGACATCAGCGACATCGCGAATCCGAAATACATCGCCAACGTACAGACCTGCCGCGGCTCGCACACGCACACGGTGGTGGAAGATCCCAAGGACCGGGAGAACGTGTACGTCTACATCTCGGGCTCAGCCGACGTGCGCTCGCCCAGGGAGCTGCCGGGCTGTTCGACATTGTTCCCGGAGCAGGATCCCAACTCCGCGTATTTCCGGATCGAGGTCGTTCGCATCCCGGTGGCCGCTCCTGAAAAAGCGGCAGTCATCGCCACAGCGCGGATCTTCGAAGACCTGGTGCAGGCCCCAAGTCACGGCGAGTCGCCGGCGGACATCGCCGCGTATGCAAAGGAAGTCGCCGAAGCGAAGGCGAAGGGCGCGTTCACTGCGGTGGTAATGGGCCAGGAGATCATCATTGGACCTCGCACCACAGCGGCGTTGCTGGAGGGCATCGTGACGGCGCGCGGCGGCACCGGCGCGCCCACGGCCGCGGACAGCGCTACGCTGCGCGCGAATGCGCAACGGCTCATTGACGCGCGGATCGCGGCCCAGGGCCCGGACCCGTTCGCGGGCCGCGGTCCGACGCAGTGCCACGACATTACCGTCTATCCCGCGATCGGTTTGGCCGGCGGGGCCTGTGAGGGCTACGGCTTCCTCCTCGACATCAGCGACGTCACGAACCCGAAGCGCATCGCCGAGGTCGCCGACTCGAACTTCGCCTACTGGCACTCGGCGACATTGAACAACGATGGCACCAAGATCCTTTTCTCGGACGAATGGGGCGGCGGTACGGCGCCCAAGTGCCGCGTCACGGACAAAAAGGAATGGGGCGCGGACGCGATCTTCACGATCGAAGACCGCAAGATGAAGTTCCAGAGCTATTACAAGCTGCCCGCGCCACAGACAGCGCTCGAGAATTGCGTCGCGCACAACGGCTCGCTGATCCCCATCCCGGGACGCGACGTGATGGTGCAGGCGTGGTATCAGGGTGGCATCTCGGTCTTCGACTGGACCGACGCGAAGAACCCCACAGAGATCGCCTACTTCGATCGCGGTCCCGTGGATTCGACCAGGATGGAAGTGGGTGGGACGTGGTCCGCGTACTGGTACAACGGCGCGATCGTCAGCTCGGAGATTGCCCGCGGGCTCGACATCGCCGAGCTGACGCCGAGCGAGTTCGTCACCCAGAACGAGATCGACGCGGCAAAGACAGTGCACCTGGATTACTTCAACGCGCAGGGACAGCCCAAGTTCGTGTGGCCGCCGAGCTTCTCGTTGGCGCGCGCGTACGTGGATCAGCTCGAGCGGTCGAAGTGCTTATCAAAGGACAGGATCGCGGCCGTGAGACAGGGGCTGGCGAGCGCGGAGACGTCGTCGGGTGCGCAGCGTCGTGAAGGGTTGCTCCGGCTTGCGGCGGATCTTCAGAACGACGCGCGCGGGTCGTGCGATGCAGCGAAGATCGGCAAGGTGGCGACGACGGCGCGAGAGCTGGCGGGCATCCAGCCGTAGGCGATCAGATCAGGGAGAAACTTTCGAAATGACCGCATCACACCTGGTAGCGGTGGTCGCGTCACTGACGCTCGGTGCAGGCGTGACCGCGTGCAGCCGCGCTACGCGCGTAACGCCGCCGGCCCCGGCCCCGCAAACATCCCGCGTCGTCCATGGCGACCCAGGCGGGATCGCGAAAGCGAAAGCCGACAGCGCCCGCCTTCCATATACCGCCGCGGATGTCCACTTCATGTCAGGCATGATCGGGCACCATGCTCAGGCGATCGTCATGGCTCGGTGGGCGCCGACCCACGGCGCCAGCGCTTCGGTGCAGCGACTCGCGGAGCGCATCATCAATGCGCAGGAAGATGAGATCGTCATCATGCAACAGTGGCTGGCGGATCGACTGCAGCCGGTGCCCGAGGCGAATCCCGCCGGGATGAAAATGAACGTCGGCGGGGTGGAGCACGTACATCTTATGCCCGGCATGCTCACCGAAGCCCAGATGAAGCAGCTCGACCAGGCGAGGGGCGAAGAGTTCGACCGCCTGTTCCTTACTTTCATGATCCAGCACCACCGCGGTGCCGTCGAGATGGTGAATGACCTGTTCGGCTCGTACGGCGCCGGACAGGACGAGACCGTGTTCAAGTTTGCCTCGGACGTCAACGTCGATCAGTCCACGGAAATCGCGCGCATGGAGATCATGGTCCAGGCGCTCAAACCTTAGCGAGGAATGACTATGAGAGCGTTGAAGCTGTCGCTCGCCTTGGGGCTGTTGACCATGGCGGCGTGCGCCCGCCAGGCGACGACGACGCCGGATCCGCGCGTCGGTCTCAAGGCCGGGCTGATGGATGCCGGGGAGGCCGTGTCCAACCTGAAGATTCTCGCCAACGTGCCGCCGCCGGAGAGATTCGTGGGGAGCACGAACTCCGACCTGGCCTTCACCGGCAATTACGCGATTCAGGGCAACTACAATGGCTTCCAGGTGTGGGACATCACCAATCCCGGCCGGCCTGTGCTGAAGACGTCGTACTTCTGCCCGGCGTCGCAGAGCGATGTCTCCGTCTACAAGAACCTGCTCTTTGTCTCGGGGGAAGGAACCAGCGGACGCCTCGACTGTGGCGCGCAAGGCGTGCGTGACACCGTGAGCGCGGAGCGGCTGCGCGGACTCCGCATCTTCGACATCAGCGACATCGCGAATCCGAAATACATCGCCAACGTGCAGACCTGCCGCGGCTCGCACACGCACACGGTGGTGGAAGATCCCAAGGACCGGGAGAACATCTACGTCTACATCTCGGGATCGGCCGGTGTGCGCTCGCCGCGCGAGCTGCCCGGCTGCTCGGCGTTGACGCCCGACCAGGACCCCAACTCGTCGCTCTTCCGCATCGAGGTCATTCGTGTGCCGCTGGCTACGCCCACGAACGCGGCCATCGCCTCCTCGCCACGATTCTTCAATAACCTGGTGGCGCCGCCGCGTCATGGCGACGCGCCGGAGGACATCGCCGCCCGGAAAAAAGCGGTCGCCGACGCGAAGGCCAGTGGCGGATTCGTCGTCATCGTGGACGGCACCGAGCAGATCGCTCGACAGCAAACCACGCGACAGTTGCTGGACAGCATCGTCGTGGCTCGCGGCGGAACGGGTGCGGCCACGGCCACGGATAGCGCCGCGCTGCGTGCGTCGATCCAGAGCATCATGGACGCCAGAGCCGCGGCGCAGCCGCGGAGAACCGGCCCGCGTCCGGGCCCGACGCAGTGCCACGACATTACCGTCTATCCCGCGATCGGCCTGGCCGGCGGCGCGTGCGCGGGCTACGGCTTCCTGCTCGATATCAGCGACGTCACGAATCCGAGGCGCATCGCCGAGGTTGCCGACTCGAACTTCGCCTTCTGGCACTCGGCGACGTTCAACAACGACGGCACCAAGATTCTATTCAGCGATGAATGGGGCGGCGGTGGATCGCCCAAGTGCCGCGTCACCGACAAGAAGGAATGGGGCGCGGACGCGATCTTCACGATCGAAGGCCGCAAAATGAATTTCCAGAGCTACTACAAGCTGCCGGCGCCACAGACGTCGCTCGAGAATTGCGTGGCGCACAATGGCTCGCTGATCCCGATTCCGGGGCGCGACGTCATGGCGCAGGCGTGGTATCAAGGTGGCATCTCGGTCTTCGACTGGACCGACCCCAAGCATCCGCAGGAGATCGCTTTCTTCGATCGTGGTCCCGTGGACTCGACGCGGCAGGGAAGCGGCGGGACGTGGTCCGCCTACTGGTACAACGGCGCGGTTTTCAGCTCCGAGATCGCCCGCGGCCTCGACGTCGTCGAGCTGACGCCGAGCGAATTCGTGACCCAGAACGAGATCGACGCGGCCAAGACGGTGCACCAGGATTACTTCAACGCGCAGGGACAGCCAAAGTTCGTGTGGCCGCCGAGCTTCTCGTTGGCGCGCGCGTACGCCGATCAGCTCGAGCGGTCGAAGTGTCTTGGGAAGGACCGGCTCGCGTCCGTGAGGCAGGGACTGGCGAGCGCGGAGACGTCGTCGGGTGCGCAGCGTCGTGAAGGATTGCTCAGGCTTGCGGCGGACCTTCAGAACGACGCGCGCGGGTCGTGCGACGCGCCGAAGATCGGCAAGCTGGCGACGACGGCGCGGGAGCTGGCGGGCATCCAGCCGTGACGGATGTGCGCGGATAGACCACGGATGGACGCGGTCTATCCGCGCTGCTGCCGCTCACTGTGCCGGGGTGCTGGTACGGGCGTACACCACGACGTTCCACACAAACGTCTTGAGCTGCTTGCGCGGCTCGAGCCCCTGCCGGCGGATCGCGGCGTCGATCGCGCGTACCGGATGGACATACGTGCGAAAGTCGCAGCGCGTCAGGCGCTTGAACAGGTTCTCCGCGGCAAACGCGATCTTCAGGAACCATCGATCGCGCGGGAACACGGCGCCATACAATCGCTTTGCGCGCGATGCGGACGCGGCGACGAGGGCTTCCATGTCCGCATAACAACAGATCACCCGGTCGAGCGTCACGACGTCCGCGGCGGGAATCTCCCGCGCCAGCGCGACGAAGTCACCGACGACGAACCGTACGCGCTCGGCGTGTCCGTGCAGCACGGCGTCGCGGCGGGCCGCGCGCACATAGGCGGCGGAAACGTCCACATGCGTCGCGCCGGTCACGCCGACGTCCAACAGCTCGTGGTGGATCACGCCAATCCCGCCGCCGATGTCGAGCAGCGTGGCGCCCTGGACGCCGGCGGCGCGCAGAGCGTCGATAAGCGCGCGCGTGGTGTGATCCGCCCCTTCTTTGTGGAAGCGTTCGACGTCCTTACTCGCGTGCTTGTCGTCGAATTGCGCGTCGTACGCCTCGCGCGGGCAGCAGTTCATGGCACCCCTCTCCGTCCCCCGTGTGTCACGCTCCGGAGAAAGATGCAGTCGCACGGGCTTGACAGGATCCGACAGGCCTATATTGTTCAGCCATGAAGCAATCTGCCGGCACCCGCCGCTCGCCACGCACGAATGCGCCTGACGCGCCGGACGCGATGTTCGCGCTCCTCGGCGCGGCGGATGCGCTCTACCAGCGGGTCGAGCGTGCGATGGGTGAGGCAGGGCTTTCGATGGCGAAGTACGGCGTCCTGCAGGCGCTCGCCGAAGCCGGCGAGCCGTTGACGCTGACAGAACTTGCGGCCGGACAACGCTGCGTGCGCTCCAACATCACACAGCTTGTGGACCGCCTCGAAGCCGAGGGCTTGGTGAAGCGCGTAGATGATCCAGCCGATCGGCGGACCATTCGCGCTTCGCTGACCCCATCGGGGAAGGAGAAGGCGGCGGCCGGAGCCAAAGCGCTGGCCGCGCTGCAGCGGGAGTTCGCGAGCCTGGTGTCCGCGCCGGATCGGGCCGCGGTCGCCCGGATGCTATCCGCGCTGAAGTGACGGGCGTTTGGTTTTGCCCTGGTAGTTCATATGTGCAACGTACAGTACTAACAAGTGCAGTGCTGTCCCAAGGAGGCAGCTTTCTATGAACAGGAATCGTCGGGAAACCACTCGGGTCCAGGAAGGAGATGACGGGTCGGGACGGATCGCGCTGTTCGGCCTGCTCCTCGTCCTCAGTCTTCTCATCGCCGCCGTGAGGGCACTCTGATGCTCGCACAGGCTTCTGCATCTCAGGCGATCAAGCCGCGGAGTACGGTCCTTCACGTCGGACTCTGGATCGCGCAGGTATTGCTCTTCACACTGTTCGCGTTCGCGGGGACTCTCACGCTCTTCACGCCCATCGCGCAGCTGGCGCAGACCGTTCCATGGGCCGCCGACGTTCCGGTGGCGCTCGTCCGCTTCATCGGTTTCGCCGAGCTGGCGGGAGCGATCGGACTCCTGCTGCCCTCGCTCACACGCATCAAGCCGGCACTCACACCGCTGGCCGCGCTCGGACTGGCGGTTAGCTGACAGCGGCACAGCTCAACGCGGCGCGCGCTCCGCCTGCGCTTTCTGCCGCTTCAGGTCCGCCGTCATGTTGTCGCGCAGGCTGTTCACCACCCGCTCCTTGATGTTCAGCAGCCCGCCGCTCGGCAGGTTATCGAACCGATAGCGGCGCAGCACGACGAGGTAGCTCCCGCTCGAGCCGCGGTCGATGACGCTCATGAGGTCGAACGCCGCCTCGAAGTAGTGCTTGGCATAAAGCTGCTTCGTCGCGACGAGCGTCATCCCGGGGAGCTCCGGCGGCGTGTATACCACGAGGTGGTTCACGGTAATCGTGTTGCGCAGGTGCGGTGGCGCGTCCTCCGCCCAGAAGATGACTTCGTCGGCGCCGGGTAGTGTGCCCCGGGGATAGGACTTGAGGTAGGCAGCGAGCTCCGGGGCGTACTGGTAGACGTATGGCGACTCACCGAGCAGCGAGCCGAAGGCATTGCTCGCGTCCACGCCGCCGCGATCGTCGTACACAGCGAGCGCCGAGTCGCCTCGCGCGCGATAATCCGTGACGTACGCCAGCATCCGCATGCGCGCGTACTTGCTGAGCTCCGCCTCGACGTCGCGCGCTTTCCAGTCGACGTCCTGCTTGATCTTCGCCATCTCCGTCGCCGGCAGCTTGAACTTGCAGTCTCCAGGCTTGCACTTCCTGGCGTCCTTCGCGTCGTCCTTGTCGATCACGAGCGTCTGGACGTCGGCCGGCACCGGAGGATTGCTCAGGATGCCGAACCGCACCCGCGTGGGAGCGGCGAGGGACGTGCGAAAGTCGCGCAGAGCCCGCACGAACGATTCGCAGGACGCACCCGTCGTGATGATACCGAACAGCGCCACGTCGCGCGGGTTCTGCGTCTCGAGGACGCGCACGACGGGCTGTCCGGTTTCCACCGCGGCGAGCTGCGCCGCGTCGAGGCGGATGCTCTGCTTCAGAAACTGCGTGAGCTGCGGCGGCTGCTGCGCTACGCTGGAGTGGGGAAGGGCAGCGCACAACGCGAGCAGGAGAACGGACGAGAGTCTCGGCATTTCGGAGGGAGGGA
The DNA here is from genome assembly GCA_040902075.1 of Gemmatimonadaceae bacterium. Taxonomy (GTDB): domain Bacteria; phylum Gemmatimonadota; class Gemmatimonadetes; order Gemmatimonadales; family Gemmatimonadaceae; genus DASPMP01. The sequence continues at coordinate 3,811 of JBBDXZ010000121.1, read as the reverse complement.
GGCCCTCATAGAGACGCGCGAGCGCGCCGCGCGGTCAAAAGTGCCTCGGGAAGCTCCAAGGCGCGCGCACCGGCATGTCCCCGAAGGCGCAGGCCACAGGAGACGCGGCAATAACCAGGAAGGGGCGCCAGCCACTTACCCCTTGACTATCTAAGGGAAGCGCGCCAAGTTGGTGCTATCCCTAGATAGTCATAGGGTATGACCGCGACCACACGCCCTTCCATATGAAGACAGAGCTCCTGCACGGCACCCTCGAAGTCCTCGTCCTCAAGACGCTGTCCTGGGGACGCATGCATGGCTACGGCATCGGCCGCTGGATCGAGCAGCAGGGGGGCGATGCCCTACATATAGAGGAGGGCTCCCTGTACCCCGCGCTCTATCGGCTGGAGCGCAAAGGATGGATCGACGCGGAGTGGGGACTCTCCGAGAAGAATCGCCGCGCCAAGTACTACCGGCTCACGCCGCAGGGCAGGGCCGCGCTGCGGGCCAACGCCTCGCTCTGGACGAACTTCGCGCAGGCCGTGGGGAACGTACTGACCTCGACGGACGCGCCGGCGCGGGCTTAGGGACAAAGACATTTAACCGCAGAGGACGCAGAGGACGCGGAGAAAAAGCAATGAATTTGTTTCCCAGTCCTAGGCTAGGCCTCGACATGATGCAGCCAAAGAAGGCCTCTGCGTCCTCTGCGTCCTCTGCGTCCTCTGCGGTCAAAATGTTTTCTGTGGTGAAAATGTTCCTGCTGATATCTGACCACCCATGAAGCCTGACTCGCCGCGATGGCGCCGGTACGTCCGCTTCTGGCGCTCGAACGTCGCAGCGGACGTGAACGAGGAGCTCCAGTTTCACGTGCAGGAGCGCATCGACGATCTCGTCATCCTCGGCATGGACCCGCGCGCGGCGCGTGAGGAAGCGTTGAGAAGGTTCGGAGACATCGAGCAGGTGAAAGGCACCTGCAGAACTCTGGCTGAACAGCAGGAGACTGGTGTGCGACGCTCGGAGTTGCTTGGCGTGATGAAACAGGACGTGGTGTACGCGCTGCGCACGATGCGCGCGAACCTCTCCTTCACCGCGGCGATCGTTCTGACGATCGCGCTCGGCATCGGCGCGACGACCGCGATCTTCAGCGTGGTCAACGCCGTGCTGCTGCGACCGCTCCCGTACACGGACGCCGACCGCATCGTCATGATCCGGGAAAGCTGGCGCGACTTGTTCGGCAGCGCTTCGACGGGCCATTTCTTCGACTGGACAGAGCAGTCAAAATCCTTCGTCGCCACGGCGGCCGGGCAGGGGCGCACGTTCAACCTGACCGACGGCGACCCCGCACGATTCTCTGGGGCAGTCGTGACGTCCGGATATTTCGAGGTGCTGCACATGCCGCCGGCCGTGGGACGATACTTTCTGCGCAGCGAGACAGACGCGTCGCGCGTGACGGTCCTCAGCCACGGCCTCTGGCAGTCGCGATTCAACGGCGATTCGTCCATCGTCGGCAAGGAGATCACGCTGAATGGCGAGAAGCACACCGTCGTCGGCGTCACGCCGGCGGCGCACGCGCTCACGCAATTCGATGCGCGGCTCTGGACCATCCTCAGCTTTCCACCAGAACGGCGCGGCAACTACGGATCGCACTCGTTTCAGGTGTACGCCAGGCTCAAGCCTGGCGTGACTGTGCAGCAGGCGCAGCAGGATCTCGAGCGCGTCACTGAGGGCATTCGCGCGCGCGTGCCCGACGAGATGAAGGAGCGCGGAGTGTCGGTCATCACCTACCGCGAGGCGCGCATCGACGACCTCGACACGCAGCTCTGGGTTCTGCTCGGGGCGGTGACGTTCGTGCTGCTGATCGGCTGCGGCAACGTCGCGAGCCTGCTGCTCGCCCGCGCCACGACGCGTCGAACGGAGATCGCCATCCGCGGCGCGCTTGGCGGAGCTCGGTCGCGGCTGGTGCGCCAGCTGCTCACGGAGAGCCTGTTGCTCGCGGTCATCGGCGGGGCGCTGGGCCTGCTGATCGCCAAGCTCGGCATTCGATTCCTCGTTGGGATGGGACCAAGTTGGGTGCCGCGTTTGGCCGATGCCGGCCTGCAGCTCGACGTGTTGGTCTTCGCGGCCGGAGCAACGCTTCTGTGTGGCGTGCTTTTCGGCCTGGCTCCCGCTTTGCGCGCAACGGGGGTGGATCTTCAGAGCGAGCTTCGGGACGGTGGACGCGGGTCGCGCGGCGTGATGCGCGACCACGTGCGCGCCGGCTTGATCGTCACGGAGATCGCCGTGGCGCTGGTGCTGCTGGTGAGCGCCGCGCTCTTCATCCGCAGTGCCGATCGTCTGCAGCAGGTGTCGCTCGGGTTCGAGCCGAGCGGCGTGACCATGATGCGCGTCGCGCTTCCGGCAGGCCGCTATGAAAGCGCCGCGACCATACATCGTGCGTTCACCAACATCGTCGAGTCCATGCGCGCGATTCCCGGCGTGCAATCAGTTGGTGCCGGCACGCGCGTGCCGATGTGGGGCATGAGCATCGACATGGGCGTGCGAGTAGACGGACGGTCCAACGAAGGCGGCGCGATGAAAATCGGTCACTTGCGGCTCGCCACGCCGAGCTTCTCCGAGACAGTGGGCATGCCGCTCAAACGTGGCCGTACGCTTCGGGAGTCCGACATCGTAGCCGGTGCACCGCTCGTCATTGTCGTGAACGAGACGTTTGCGAAGACGACGTTTGGCACGAGCGATCCGATCGGCCAGCGCATATCGGGTTGGACGTCGGGGCCCGAGCCCGAATGGCGCGAGGTCGTCGGCGTGATCGGCGACGTGCGCGCGTTTGGGCAGGAGCAGGAGATTCCGCCCGAGGTCTACGTGCCACACTCACAGGCGCCCCAAAGTTGGTGGAACGCCCACCAACGCAACATGACCATTGTGGTGAAATCCCGTCCTGGCGCGACGGTCGCGCCGGCCATGCGCGCGGCGCTCAAGCGGTTCGACCCACAGCTACCGCTGTTCGATCTCCAGACGATGGACGACGTCCTGTCGCAGTCAACCGCCCTTCGTCGGTTCAACACGATGCTGCTGACACTGCTCGGATTGACGGGATTGATTCTGGCCGCGATCGGGATCTACGGCGTGATCGCGTTCTTCGTCAGCCAGCGGACGCACGAGATCGGCGTTCGCATCGCGCTCGGCGCGACGACGGGCAGCGTCGTTCGGATGGTGGTGCGCCAGGCGTTGGCGCTCGCGGTGCTCGGGATCATCGTCGGCGGCGTCACCGCCCTGTGGGCGACCAAGGTGCTCGGCTCGATGTTGTTCGAGGTGGACGCGCGGGATCCGATCGCGTTCGCCGCGGGCGCGGCGGTGCTGCTGCTCGTCGCGCTCGGGGCATCGCTGCTGCCCGCGCGCAGGGCCGCGCGCGTCGAGCCCGTGCGCGCGCTCACTGCGTCCGGATAGGGTTGGCTCCGGCTCGGGTGACCGGCTGGAGCAGCAGCGCTCGCCGGGTATTCCGCGGTCGCCGCTTTGCCCACTCCCGGCGTCGCGAAGCCCGCTAGGCACGCTGTGACAGAATCCGAATCAGCGGATCTCGTCGACGCCGCTCATCAGATACATGTAGGCGGCGGCTTCGGCGGACATCTTCCCCTTGGGAAAGGTGTCGAGCCACGCGTCCACCTTGCTCGCGAGCGTGTCCGCTCGCTTAACGAGCTTTTCGCGGTCCTTCCTGGGAATGCGTTTCATGAGTAACGGTCCGCAAACGTCGTCACCGATGCCGAACCGCGACGCCACCGAGGCGAGAGAGCGGATGGAGCCGCGGTCGAGTGCGTTGCGGATCCGCTCCGCTTCG
>JBBDXZ010000120.1:0-16806 GCA_040902075.1 Gemmatimonadaceae bacterium | reverse complement strand
TGCCGACACGCGGATTTTCAGTCCGCTGCTCTACCAACTGAGCTACCTGGCCGGCAGGAGCCGTAAAATCTAGCGGAAACGCGCACCCAAACTCAACCCGAAGGCTGCGGCCATGCGAAGCTACGCGGCCGAACAGGTGACGCCTGAACTCACGGCGTGGTTGTGATTGGTGGGCCTACGGACCGCGACGCATTGGCGGTCAAACTGCGACAATTCCGTGCTCGCGGCGATGCTGGCACGGGTCTACATTAGAGCCGTCTCAAAAAGTTAGACGTCGATCATTCCCCATTCCCAGCATCGACGTTCAGCCTCCCACCCGGGACCCACTTCACATGATGATTCCACGTTGGATGCTCCGCGTGGCCACGCCCGCACTCCCGCTGTTCGTCGCGGCGACGTTGTCGGCACAAGGCGTCACGACTTCGGCGATTAACGCGCGAGTGACAGATCCGAATGGCGTTCCTCGCCAGGGCGCAAGGGTCGTTGCCGTTCACCAGCCGTCCGGAACGACTTATCAGGCCCAGACCCGCCAGGACGGCCGAACGACACTGCCCGGCATGCGAGTCGGTGGCCCGTACCGTGTAACGGCGAGCGCCATTGGCACGCAGCCGGACGTCAAGGAAGCGATCTTCATCTCGCTGGGCGTTGCGACGGAAATCGAGTTTGCCTTGAAGTCTGTTCCGGTCTTACTCGGCGAAGTGACGGTCACTGGCCAGAGCGAAACGGTCTTCAGCTCGCACCGCACCGGCGCGGCCACATCAGTCGCGCGCGAGGCAATCCAGACTCTACCGTCGATATCGGGCCGGATCGAGGATTTCGTTCGCATAACGCCGCAGTACAGCGGAGGCGCTTCGTTCGGGGGCGTCGACAACCGCATGAACAACATCACGATCGACGGCTCGTACTTCAACAATTCATTTGGTCTCGCCGGCCAGCCCGGTGATCGAACGAACGTCGCTCCGATCTCCATGGATGCGATCGAGCAGGTGCAGGTGAACATCGCTCCATACGACGTGCGTCAAGGGAATTTCATCGGCGCCGGCGTGAACACCGTCACAAGAAGCGGTACCAACGAGTTCCGCGGCTCATTGTACTACGCATTCCGCGACAACCAGAGAGCCCTGCACGGGGACCAGGCTCGGGCGCTGAAGGTCAGCACGGGCAACTTCGAGTTCAGCAAGCTTGGCATCACGCTTGGCGGCCCGATCATCAAGAACAAGCTCTTCTTCTTCCTGAGCTACGAGGACGACGAGCTGCTCTCGCCCGGAACCACCTTCAGGGCAAATACGGGCACCCAACAGGTTGGCGGCAACATTACCCGAGTGCAGGAGTCCGACCTCAACACGCTCAGCGATTACCTGCGCACGAACTTCGGCTACGAGACGGGCCCGTATCAGGACTACGACCACGCCACTCCGGCGGCGCGGTATCTGGCCAAGCTGGACTACAATCTCAACGAGACCAACAAGCTCAGCGTGCGCTACAACCAGCTCGACTCGTTCACCGACATTCTCTTGTCGAACTCGTTCTCGTTGGGCTCCGGCAACAGGCGAACCAGCACCGACGCGCTGAATTTCCAGAATTCGAATTACAAGATGGGCGAGTACATCGATTCCTGGGCCGCCGAATGGAACTCGATCATCGGCTCGAGAATGGCAAACAACCTCATCATCGGCTACTCGGCTCACGATGAGAGTCGTGTGTACAAGACCCCCTGTTCTTCGTTCAGTGGTGGCGGCTCGGGCCCCGGCTGCTTCCCGTTAGTCGACGTCTTGTTCGCCCCGGGTGGAACGACGTACACCTCGTTCGGGTTCGAGCCGTTCACCCCGAACAACGAACTGCGCTACGGCAGCACACAGATTCAGAACAACTTCTCGATTTACGGGCGCAACCACGAGTTGACGTTCGGGGTGAGCGGCGAGAAGTATCGCTCCGAGAACGTCTTCTTCCAGGGCGCGCAGAGCGTGTACGTGTACAACTCGCTCGCGGATTTCTACACCGATGCCGATGATTATCTCGCAAATCCGACACGGACCGTCTCGCCGGTCACGCTGAACAAGTTCGAGGTGGGTTGGGCTAACGTGCCAGGGCAGGAGAAGCCGCTTCAGCCACTGGACGTCGTGTCCCTCGGGGCTTACGCGCAAGACCAATGGCGCATCAACGACAAGCTCCGGCTGACGCTCGGATTGCGGTTCGACCGCCCCAAGTTCGGGGACAACGGGTTCGTGAATGCCCAAGTCGACGCGATGAACTTCCGCGACGAGAATGGCGCCACGGTCAAGTACTCCACATCGAAGTTGCCCGATCCCAAGTTCCTGCTCTCGCCGCGTCTTGGTTTCAATTGGGACGTGAGCGGCGACCGCAGCTTCCAGCTTCGCGGTGGCAGTGGTGTGTTCACCGGCCGTCCGGCATACGTCTGGATCTCGAACCAGATTGGCAACAATGGTATCCTGACGGGATTCGAGCGGCTCACAAATACCACTGCACGGCCGTTCCATCCTGATCCGGATCACTACAAGCCCGCGACCGTGAACGGCACGCCGGCCGCGAGTTATGCGTTGGCGCTCACGGACGAGGAATTCAAGTTCCCGCAGCTGTGGAGAACGAATCTGGCCGCGGACAAGAAGCTGCCATGGTGGGGACTCGTTGGTACCGGTGAGATTCTCTACAACCGTGATGTGAACGGACTCTACTACATCAACGCGAACCTGCCCGCGCCCGATGGGAGTTTCTCCGGTGTCGACCAGCGTCCGCGCTGGTTCACGGACAAGTGTCCGGCAGGTGGAACACAGGCGAATCAAGTGAATTGCAACGTTTCCAACGCCATTGTGCTCAAGAACGCCAACGACGGGTACTCCTGGAACCTGTCCGCGTCGCTGGAAAAGCCGTTCGCGCTCGGCACCTTCTTGAAGGCCGGCTATGCGTACGGGATAGCGAAAACGCTCGTCGACCCCGGGTCGATTGCCTCGGGGAGTTGGACCGGGAACCAGATCTCTGGCGATCCCAACAATCCGACGCTTGCCTACTCGGCCACGTCTCCAGGACACCGGTTCTTTGCGGCGACGTCCTATCGCAAGAACTTCTTCCGGTTCGGCGCCACAACGGCTGCCGTTTTCTGGGAGTCGCGCACGGGCGGGAACGCCAGCTATGTGTTTGCGAACGACGTGAATGGCGACGGCGGCAGCCTCAACGACTTGATCTACGTTCCGAAGGACAAGTCGGAGATGAACTTTGCCACATTCACCGCCAGCGGCCGCACGTTCACGGCGGCGGAACAGGCGGACGCGTGGGAAGCGTTCATCCAGCAAGACGATTACCTGAGCTCACATAGAGGTCAGTATGCAGAGCGCGGCGCCGTCTTCCTCCCGTTCTTGCATCGCGCGGACCTGAGCTTCTCGCAGGACGTGGAGAGAGCCTGGATGGGCAACCGCAACAGCTTGCAGGTGCGGCTGGACTTTCTGAACTTCACCAACTTGCTCAATCACAATTGGGGCGTTGGACAACGGTCCGTGACCCTTCAGCCGCTCACCAACGGCGCTGTGGATGCCGGCGGCGCCCTGGCTTACCGGCTTCGCGTCATCAACAATCAGCTGATAACGAGTTCCCGCGAGCAGTCCGCAGGGCTTTCTGACGTCTATCGCATTCAGATGACCGTGCGATACAACTTCAACTGAGCCGATCTCTTTGAGACGAGAAAAAACCCTCGGCGGAACTCGCCGAGGGTTTTTTTTTGTGTTGCGCGCGTCCTCTGGTGGAGGACTACGTCAGGGCATGCGGCGCGCGCCGTATTTCATGAGCGCTTCGAGGACATGCAGCAGTTCTTGTAGGTCGTATTCGTCCGAGTCGGTGATGCCACGCGGTCGAGAGTTGAGCGGAGCCGTTTGGCTCGAGATTGCGGCAGCGGACGGGGATGGCGAGCGCCGGTTTGGCGGGGGATTGCTCGGACGATTCAAGAAGTCGCCCGCGTAGTCCAGCGCCCAGGCGCTGAGTCGGACGGCGGTGATCGTCACGGATGGATCCACGATTTTGTGCGAGACCTCGAGCACCACCGCGACTCGCGTGTCGCCACCGTCCTGACGCGTGCGAACATAGTGTGTTGTCACGCTGGTGACGCCATTCGCAAATCTCGGCGTCTGCAGTGATCCGTTGATTTCACGCAGCGCCGACCGTGCCAGCACTATTGCGCTGTCCACGGACGCGGGAATCGCGAGAAGAAAGAAAACGGGTTGAGGAGCTGGCGGAGCAACGGCGGGAGGGGCGCAGCCCACCAACGCGCCCAGCATCACGGTCGATGTGGCGCAGAGAGTGCGCGCAACCCTGAAGCTGGCCTGCGCCATCATGCACTCAACGCCTCCTGACCGCACTCTTCATTTGCGCCGTAAAACGAGCGGTGACGATCGATTTGATCCCGCCGCGCACGTTGAAATCTCCAATCACTTCCATCGAACGGGGCTTACACGCCGCCGCTAGGTCGTCGAGAATCCGATTCACCGCGCGCTCATAAAAGATGCCTTCGTTGCGAAAGCTCCACAGATACAACTTCAAACTCTTGAGCTCGAGACATTTCTTGTCGGGCGTGTACGTGATGAGGATCGTTCCGAAATCCGGCGCCCCGCCCTGCAATTGCTCGAGCTCCTCTGCGTCGCTTTCGATTCCGCCAACTGGGCACAGCGAAGTAAACTCATCGGATTCCATGTGAATCTCGTAATCCCGACCGGGATACGGGTTTTCGAACGTCTCCAACAGATCAGGCCGTGGCATGCGTTGTGCTCGTGTCCGCCTCAGGAGAAAGTTCTGCTCGCTAGCGTCCGACGCGTACCATACGTATGATTAGACAGGTCGTTCGCTCTCTGCGGCGACCATTGGCGTCGGGAGAACGGCCTGACGCCATCGCCCCCGGGGATCTCCCCGGGGGCTCTTTTTTTAGCGACCTCAAGCCTGCAACGTCAAACGTCAAACGTCAAACGCCTTTAGCTGAACTGCGTTCGAAGTTCGACGTTGGAGGTTTCAAGCTTGAAGTTGAACGAGCTCCAGATCCCTCGCTGCGCTCGGGATGACTGATCAGACCGGCTACTGATCCCGGAGCTGCTTGGACATCTCGTCCAACAGCTTGCGCTCGCCTGGCGTCAGGCTGCCAAGGCCGTCGCGCGAGATCTTGTCGAGCACCCGATCCAGCTCTTCGGCCTTCGCGTCGCGCGGACCCAGCTTCTTCCCAGGACCGAGCCGCACGGGGCGCTTGGCGACCGCGGCTTTGCTCTGCGCGACGATCTCGTCCACTTCGTCGCGGTGACGCGAGCGCGACGGTTGGCGCGGCGCGGCGCGCGGGCTCAGGTCGTCGCCGACGTCGGGCGCCTGCGACACCCGCTGCCGCAACTGATCGATGCTCACGTGCTGCGGCTTCTTCAGATACAGGAAGGCGAACGCGACGCCGCCGAGGTGCGCGAAGTACGCCACGCCGCTGCCACCGGTGAAGCCCCGCACGAGATCGATCGCCACGAAAATGCCCACCATGGTGACGACGCGCATCGGGATCACGCCGAAGAAATAGATCTCGTCCTTGGGCCAGTGCATCGCGTAGGCGAGCATCACGCCGTACACGGCGGCGGACGCACCGATCATGGGCGCCAGGCCACCGAACAATGCATGAAACACCGCGCCGCCCAGCCCGCACCACACGAAGAACAGGGCGAAGCTCCGCGATCCCCAGAGATGCTCGAGGCGCGGGCCGAAGATCCACAGCGTGTACAGATTGAACGCGAGGTGCAGCAGCCCCGCGTGCAGGAACATGTAGGTGAACGCCGTCCACCATGTCTCGGAGAGCGGCCCGCTCCGGAACGCGAAGAGCGATACGAGCTCGGATTCCTGCACGATGGTCGCGCCCAGGAACGCGATCGCGACGTTGATCGCGATCAGCACCTGCACGACGCGCGTCATGCGCGGATGGTCCTGCTCGTCAGTCGCTTGCCAGCTCATCTCGTTCCCGTTGGCGGCGGCAGCCGCAGCGAAAGCCGCACGTCCGGATGAAGGGCCGCCGACCGCTCGATGAGCGTGACCCAGCGCCGGTCCCGATCGATCGGCGTGTTGTACGGCGGGTGAATCACAACCACAGTCTTGGGGCTCGCGGCGTGTGATTGCTCGACGATTCTCAGGAGTTGCGCGTCACTCGCTTGGTCGCCCGGCGCGAGGACGATGGCGTGCTCGAGGCCGGCGCTGGCGGACACCCTCAGCGATTCCATGGCCCGTTCCGCCGAGGAATCCATCGCCTGGCCCTCGAGCGTGATCTGAACCAGGGCTAAGTGCTTCTTCAGCGCCCCAATACTCTCGGGACGCTGCCCGTCAATGTCGAGCATCACAGGAAGCGGAGGCTTGCTCGTTTCGAACGCCGCCTCGAGAAAATCCACGTTCGCCAGCGGATCGCGTCCCCCGACCGAGATCGAGTGGAAGGCCGATCGCGTGGCGGCCTTCTTCAGCTCCTGCGCGATCGCGCCCGCGGTGTACATCGTCGCGGTCTCCGCTTCGGCGGCGAACCGGACGAAGAGTTGCCGGCGGCCGATCCAGACGCCCTGCGACTGCAGTCCGGTCGGCACGCCCGCGAGCGCGGCGGTAGGGCCGGCGGTCTGCGCCATTAGGCAGGCCTCGCCGTGCTCGTGTCCGCCGTAGCCAAGAGCGCGATCTTCTCGCACAGCTCGGGAAACGGGATTCCAGCTGCCGCTGCTGCCTGCGGGATCAGACTCGTGTTCGTCATTCCGGGAAGGGTATTAGCCTCGAGACAGAACAGACTGCCGTCTTCAGTCATGCGGAAATCAATGCGCGCACAGCCGCGAAGCTTGAGCGCCTGGAACGCGCGACGCGCCAGATCCTGCGCCTCGCGCGCCCGGTCGGAAGAAATCTGCGCCGGAAACACCTCCTCGGCCATACCCGGCGTGTACTTGCATTCGTAATCATAGATCTCGTGCTTCGGGATGATCTCCCCCACCGGCAGCGCATCGTCGCCGAGTATCCCGACGGTCAATTCCCGTCCCGCGATGAACTGCTCGATCATCACTTCGTCGTCGTACTGGAAGGCCTCCGCGATCGCGCCGCTGAGATCTTCGCGCCGCTTTACTATGGATAGGCCGACGGTGGAGCCCTGCTTCGACGGCTTGACGACGACAGGGAGACCCAGCCCCCGAAGCTGGTCGTCGCCCGCCTCTTCCCGCCTGGCCATCGTCCAGTTGCCCGTCTGGACGCCGGCGCGCCGAAAGAGATGCTTGGAAAGATCCTTGTCCATAGCCAGGGCGCTCGCCAGATGTCCGCTGCCCGTGTAGCGAATGCCCGCCATGTCGAGCAGCGCCTGGATCGTCCCATCCTCGCCGTAGCCGCCGTGAAGGCCGAGGAAGACGACGTCGGCTTCCTCGAGCGACGGCAGCGCGCGCAACATCTGCGGCAGCGTCTCAGTCGCCATGCGCGCCAACTCTTGCTGCGACGGCGGCGTCGTCTTTACGACTGTGCCTTTGAGCAGCTGCTTCTCTTCCTTCAGGCTCAGCGTCCCTCGGGCGGTGTCCAGCGTAACGACGTCATGGCTCCGCTCGCGCAGCGCGCCTGCGATTCGTAATCCGCTCGCAAGTGAGACGTCGCGCTCGGCGGAGGTGCCGCCCATCAGAACCGTGATTCGCATCCGAAAAAACCTAAGGGAATAGGGAATGCGGAATGGGGAATGGGGCAACTACAACGGCGGGAATGGGAAGGGGAAAGAGAACCGGGAACCAACTGGGACCCGCTCCTTGATCCTTCCCTTTCCCTTTCCCTTTCCCATTCCCGTTGTTGTAGTTGCCCCATTCCCCATTCCCTATTCCCTCTTCCCTGCCCTTATCTCGACATCAGATAAGAGAGTAAATCTGAGCGCGTCACTATACCCGTGACTTTTCCGTTCGTGCGGACCAGCACCGCGGGATTCGACTTCGACAGCAGCTTCGCGACGCTGTCCGCGGTTTGCTGTTCGTCGACGGTCGGGAAGGGCGGATCCATGACCTCCGACAAGGTGACGTCGAGCATCTTGGTGTCTTCCAAACTCTTCGTGGAAAGCGACCAGTCACTCACCGAGCCGATGCAGTTCGTGCCGTCCATGACGGGCAATTGGGATACGTCGTGCAGGTGCATCAGCCGAATGGCCTGGCGAACGGTTTGGCCACCGGTGACGGACACGATATCCCCTTTATGGTCAGGCTTACTGCGCAAGACGTGACCCAGCGACGTGCGGTCCGCCTCGAGCATCTGATTCTCCCGCATCCATTCGTCGCTGTAGAGCTTTGACAGGTAGCGCTCGCCGGTGTCCGGAAGAATCGCGACGATCAAGGCGTTCGGGTCGTCCAGCCGTTTCGCGAGCTGAACCGCCACGTGCACGATCAACCCGCTCGAGCCGCCGACGAACAGTCCCTCTTCGCGCGTGAGCCGACGCGCCATGGAGAACGATTCCTTGTCGGTCACCGGGACAAAGTCGTCCACCACATTCATGTCGAGCGTCCCGGGAATCTTGTCCTGTCCAATACCCTCGACCTTGTACGGAACACCTTCCACTTTGGCTTTCCCCTTTGTGCGCCACATCTCAGCGAGAATTGAGCCGACCGGATCGCCGGCGACGATCTGAACTTTCTTGTTCCGCTCCTTGAGGTATCTCCCGACACCGGTCATGGTGCCGCCGGTGCCCGCGGCATAGACGAAGTGCGTGACCTTCCCCTCCGTCTGCTCCCAGATCTCGGGACCCGTCGTCTTGTAGTGCGCGTCCGGATTCGCGTCGTTGTAGAACTGGTTGGCGAAGATCGCGCCCGGTGTCTCTTCCGCGATTCGCTTCGCGGTCATCAAGTAGTGGTCGGGATGGTCCGGTGGCACGGCGGTCGGCGTAATGATGACCTCGGCACCGAACGCTTTCAGCAACCGCACCTTTTCCTGCGACATCTTGTCCGGCATCGTGAAGACGCACTTGTACCCGCGCAGCGCGGCCGCGATCGCGAGTCCGATACCCGTGTTGCCACTCGTCGCCTCGACGATGATGCCGCCCGGCTGGAGCGTTCCGTCGCGCTCCGCCTGCTCGATGATGGGCAACCCGATGCGGTCCTTGACCGAGCCGCCAGGATTGAAGAACTCGGCTTTAACGAGAATCGGCGTGCGCAGGTCGCGCGTGATGCGCGAAAGGCGAATCATCGGCGTCCATCCGATCGTATCGAGGACGGAGTCGTAGGGACGGGTATGGCGCATCGTCATGGACGTTTCGAGGGAGGAGAGAGGGGGGAGGAGGGAGGAGTTGCCGGTGTCCTCCCTCCTCCCTCCTCCCTCTTCCCTATCACTGTGTCCCCCGGCAGCGGTGCCGCTTCCGGATGGCGAAAGTACACGGGAAACAGGACGGAAACCGCCAACGGCTCTCCATGAAGTTTGGCGGGAATGAAATAAAGCTCCTGCGAGCCCATGACGGCCGCTGAATCCAGCGAGCTGTGACCACTCGATTCCTCGACGCGGGTAGAGTCGGGGAGAATCCGGCCGTCGCGATCCACGAAGAGCCGCAGCATCACGTTCCCTTGGACCTTCCGTGCATACAGAGCCACGGGGTAGCGGAATGGCAGGTCCCTGTTGACCATCACCGGCATCTCGTCGGGACGGTCGCCCACGCGGATTCCGCGCTCGCCCCGGCCATCCCTACATGCAGCTAGCCCGATCACGATCGAGACGGTCAGAAGACGGCCGAGCATTGGAGAAAATCTACTGATCCGGCTCAGAACACGTCATCCCGAGGAGCCCTCACGTGCTCAGGATGACATCTTCCGCGCCTGAGCATCACGCGCGAGCTCGTCGAGGAGCGCTAGCGCCTGGATTGGTGTGAGCGAGTTGACATCAACACCAGCGAGCTTCTCCACGATAGGATCCGGCGAGGCAGCGAAGAGACCCAGTTGATGGGCGGCGTCGGTGGCGACCGGCTCGCTCATGCCGCGCGCGAGCTGCTCGCTCTCGAGCAGTCGCAGCAGATGCCGCGCTCGCTTTAACACGGCGTCCGGCAAGCCGGCGAGGCGACCGACTTCTATGCCATAGGACCGGTCGGCGCCGCCCGGCTCCAGACGGTGGACGAACAGAATGCGATCCCCGATCTCCCGCACCGCCACGTTGAAGTTGCGCACCGCGGAGAGCTCATCGGCCAACTGCGTCAGCTCGTGGTAGTGTGTCGCGAAGATCGTTTTGCATCCCGTGACGTCGTGCAGATGCTCCGTCACCGCCCACGCAATCGAGACACCGTCGTAGGTGGACGTTCCGCGGCCGATCTCGTCGAGCAGGATGAGGCTGCGCGCCGTCGCCGTGTGGAGGATCGCGCTCGTCTCGGCCATCTCGACCATGAACGTGGACTGGCCGCGGGCGAGATTGTCGCTCGCCCCCACGCGGGTGAAGATCCGATCCATCACGCCGATCTCGGCGTCCGAGGCCGGCACGAAGCTCCCCACGTGCGCCATCAGCGCGATGAGCCCGACCTGGCGCAGGATGGTGGATTTGCCGGCCATGTTCGGCCCCGTCAACACGATCACGCGGGCGTCTTCCGTGAGCCGCAGGTCGTTGGGGACGAATTTGTCGCGCGGCATCATCCGCTCGACCACGGGATGCCGCCCGGCCGTGATGCGAAGCTCGAAGCCGCCGGTCATGCGCGGACGCGTGTACCCTTCGCGCATCGCGACTTCCGCCAGCGCGGCGAGCACGTCGGTCCCCGCGGTGGCGCGCGCCATCGCATGGAGCCGGGCGACCTGCTTGCCGACGCGGGCGCGCAGCGAGTCGAAGAGCTCGCGCTCACGCTGCTCGATCCGCTCGGTCGCCGTGAGCACACGCTCTTCGTACTCCTTCAGCGCCGGCGTCACGAACCGCTCGCCGTTGGTGATGGTTTGGCGGCGTTGATAGTCCGGCGGCACGAGGTGCAGGTTCGACCTGGTGACTTCGATGTAATAGCCGAAGACTTTGTTGAACCCGACTTTCAGCGATTGAATTCCCGTGCGACCCCGTTCGTCTGCCTGGATTCGCGCGATCGAATCGCGTCCGCCGTCGCGAAGGGACCGGAGCTCATCCAGCTCGGCGTCCACGCCCGTCGCGATCGTGGGATCATCACCGACGGCGATCGGGGCGTCTTGAACCAGCACGCGTCGAATCTCGGACGCGATATCCTCGCAGTCGTCCCAACCACTCAACAGCGTTTGCAGGATGACGCCGCCATTTTTCGTCGCTGCGGCGTCGCTCAGCGCGGCTCGCACGGCGGGCAGCCGAGTCAGGGAGGCACCAAGCGCCGCGAGCTCGCGAGGCGTGCTCCGTCCAAGCCCCGCCTTTGTTGCGAGCCGCTCCAGATCGCGCACGCCGTCGAGCGCCGAGCGGAGCGCCTCGCGCGCCATCGGCGCGCGAGTGAAGCATTCCACGGCATCGAGCCGCGCGTCTATCGACGCCTTGGTGGCCAGCGGCGCAAGCAGATACTGGCGCAGGAGCCGGCACCCCATCGGCGTCACGGTGCGATCGAGAACGTCGATCAACGTTCCGGCGGTGCTTTGCCCGGCCGTGCCGCGCAGCGACTCGACGAGCTCGAGATTGCGACGCGTCATTTCGTCGATCGGCAGAATGCCATCCGCGCGGTCAACGATCGGACGCGCGAGCGACACGCCGCCGGGTTGCAATTCCTTGAGGTACCGGAGCAGCGCGCCGGCCGCGCCGACCGCCGGCCCGTCGTCGGTGCCGATGCCAAGACCGTCGAGCGTCAGAACGCCGAAGTGGCGGGCGATGTCGTCTGCGGCAAGTTGCGGGTCGAATTCCCAGGATTCGCGTTCCGTAACGAGGGAGGAGGGAGGAGGGAGGAGGGAGGAGTTCGCAACGACAACGATTTCGCGAGGCGAAAGGCGCGCAAACAGAGGCTCCAGCTCTGACGTTCGTACCACGGCGAGTCGAAGCTCGCCTGTGGAGATGTCCGCCGCGGCTACGCCGATGCGTGCTTCTCCTCCCTCCTCCCTCCTCGCTCCTCCCTCCGCAAGCGCGCACACGTAATTGCTGCGCGACCCATCCAGCAGATCATCCGCGATCGCGGCGCCGGGCGTGACCGTTTCGATCACTTCGCGACGCACGATTCCTTTCGCGACTTTCGGGTCTTCCATCTGCTCGCAGATCGCCACCCGGAAGCCGTGCTCCACGAGGCGGCGGACGTAGTCAGCCGCTGCTTTCACGGGCACGCCGGCCAGCGGGACGTCGGCCGCGCCGCCGTTGTTGCGCGCCGTGAGGGTCAGGCCAAGCGTGCGAGACGCGGTCTCCGCGTCGCCGTAGAACATTTCATAAAACTCGCCCATGCGAAAGAACAAGATCGCGTCCTGGTGCCGCGACTTGATCTCCTGGTACTGCTGCATGAGCGGGGTGGGGGACATGGGTGATAGGTGAATAGGTGAATAGGTGAATAGGTGATAGGTGATAGGTGATAGGTGATAGGTGATAGGTGATAGGTGATAGTGATTGGTGATAGGTGATTGGTGGTAGGTGCTACGAGCGTACTCGATGTGACGAGCAATCACACCTATCACCTACCACCTATCACCTACCACCTACCACCTATTTTGACCCCTGTACCAACGTGATAAACCCATTGTGACCCTGCGACTTCAGCGTCGCGGCCGCTTTCACGGCGTCCGCACGCGTCGTGTACTTACCGACGCGAACGCGAAAGGGCGCCGACGTGCCGTCCACACGCGCTTCGATCCCCCGCTCCTTGAGCACGCTGGCGAGGTTGGCGGCGGGCTCGCGCGAGTTGTACGCCGCAATCTGCACGCTGTAGTACGACGAAGCCGTGGGCGCGCCAGCCGAACGTGGAGAGGGCTCGGCCGAAGGCGTTCGGCGATGCGTGGTATCGGGCGAAGGAGAAGTCGGCGGCGGTGTGGTTGCCGCGGTCGAGTCGGCCGGTGGCGGCGCCTCGACCACCATCATGGCACATCGCGGCGCATAGAACTCGAGTTGGTTCCGCAGCTCCAGATTCTCGGAAGGAATCGCCTCGCGCCCCATGCGCAGCGCTTCACACGCGCGCGCTTGCTGCTGCGGGCCCTGATCGAACAGCAGACGCACGAGCGCGAGCGCCACGCGCGGCCGCGCCGGGCTGTTGCCGTACGACAGCATGAACCGCTGCAAATGATCGCTCGCGCCTCGTCGA
Source organism: Gemmatimonadaceae bacterium (assembly GCA_040902075.1). Lineage (GTDB taxonomy): Bacteria > Gemmatimonadota > Gemmatimonadetes > Gemmatimonadales > Gemmatimonadaceae > DASPMP01. The sequence continues at coordinate 3,632 of JBBDXZ010000120.1, read as the reverse complement.
TCGCCGCGCGCTTGCAGCAACTGCGCGAGCTGCAGCAGCGCATCTTCGGCTCGCGCCGCGAGCGGAGCTTCAATGAGCAGGCGCCGGTAGTCCCGCTCCGCATCGGCCGCGGTCGTGGCGAGCGATGCCCGCGCGTAGAGTGCTTCGGCGTACAGGTTACCCTCGGGGGGCGTAACCTTCAGCAACGAGTCGATGAGCCGGCGGCCCTCCGCCTCGCGTCCGTCCGAGCCCAGCTTGCGGGCGCGGAGGATCACGGAGTCGGCGGCGGTCCGCGCGGTGGTGTCGGATGTCTGCGCCTGTACGAGAACAGGCAAAACGAAAAACAGAACGGCGATGCGATTCATGTTAGGCGGCGTAACGGGACTCGGCACCGCCGCAGATCGCGAGAATGGCGGTGGAGAGGATTTGCTCGTCGGACGACACCCGGCTGGTTTTCAGCGCGAGGTCCGTTTGAAGCAGCACGGCTAGAGCATGGTCCAGATCGGCGACGCTCCACTTACCATTCGCACGCGCCCATGACGAAACGGCTTCGCCCCACGCACGCCCGGTCATATTCGAGCTGCCCGATCGCAGCAGCATGTAGTACTCGTTGGACTGACGGGCAGCCGGGACGCCGCGTGCCTTTGCGATCGCGAGCGCGAGCGTTTGGGTCGTCAGCGCCATGATCAGTGGCACCGCGCCCGTCTTTGGCTGCTGCAGCACTCCTGGAACGAGCGACAGCGCCAGCGCGGCGTCGCGCATCGCCACGGCATCGAGCAGATGGCCCGGCGTTTCGTCCCGCCGAACACCCACGACGTCGGCGACCGCGGCTTCATCAATTTGGCGGCCGGCGCAGTATGCGGCCAGTTTGTCCAACTCGATCGCCAGCTGCGACAGATCCGGTCCGACGGCGTCCTGCAACAGCTCGACCGCCTCGGGGATGATGTGCATTCCGAGATGCTTCTCGACGCGCGCGACGATCCACTTGGGCACCTGCACGCCGCTGAGCGGCTCGCATTCCACGGCGACAGTCAGCGCGGACAACGTCTTGTCCGCTTTCGCGTCCGCCGGTGCGGTCAGCACGACCAACATGTCCGGCGCTGGCGACCGCAGGTACTGCTCGAGCGACGCCCTGGCATCCTTGCGAAGTCCAGGCACATCGCGAATGACGACGACGCGGCGCTCCGCCATCATCGGGGGCATGGCCAGTACCGACGCCAGTGATTCGGCGTCGAGGTCCGCCCCCTTTCGCTGATCGAGGTTGAAGTCCCGAGTCCCCGGATCGACGGCGGCGTCGATCAGGTGGCGGAGCGCTTCTTCTTTGAGGAATTCATCTTCGCCGAAGAGGTAGTACGCGGGCGAAAACTGCTTGTCCTGGAGGGCCGGACGGAGGAGCGCCTTCATGGCCCCAATTTAGCGCGCGCTCGCCAACTCCGCGGCTACGAAATGCATCTGCGCCTGGCTTGCGACCATGATGGCGGGCCAAATGGACATTCCCGTCGGCACCGTGGCGACGAGCGCCGGCGTGGCCATGTGCGATTCGATCTCGGGCATCGTCGCGACTACCGGCGGCATGCGGATTTCGGCGCTGCCCCGTGTCAACATGCCTGCCGCGAGATACGTCACAAATGCGACGCCCGCCGCAAGTGCGGCGAAGGTGCCAAACGAGGCCCGCATTGGTCGCGGCATTCCCATATCCGGAGGGGCGGACGCGCGAAGTCGGGCTTGAAGACGAGCGTGGAAATCCGGCGAGGGCAGGATCGTGGGAAGATTCCGGACGAGAAGCAGGCTTCTGCGGACCACGGTGTCGTGACGCGAACACTTGGGACACGAGCGGACGTGCTCCCGCATTTCGCGCTCTTCGACGGAGGAGCACATCAGGTCCACGTACAGCGCGTGCTTGTCTAGAAACTCTCGGCAGTCCATTCCCAGTCCGTAATCATGCGGGTTCCGGTACCCCGGCCCGTGGGTCGGGTTCCGGGGACTGGAGTATTACGCACGATTGAGGGCGCCGACAAGGACTTTAAGTCCCCGGGTCATGTACTGCTGAACTCGAATCACCCGAATGACACGAACAAGGCGAATCGTTACAACAATTCACTCTTCGTATTCGTGGCCCGGCGGGAGGGGAGGTTAGTCGATGAACGGCTCGATGATCGCCGCGAAAGCAGTCCTCGCGCGGTTGAGCCGAGACTTCACGGTGCCGAGGTTGCAGGCCGTGATGTCCGCGATCTCCTCGTACGACTTGCCCTCGAGCTCGCGCAGCACGAACACCTGCCGGTGGTGCTCCGGCAGCTGCGCCACCGTCTGTTCGACCAGCTCGCGCAGATGGCGCTTGCGGTACAGATCGTCGGGGCGCGCAGTCGTATCCTCGAACTGGATGGGACGATCCTCGTCGTCGCTCGATCCCTGCAGCGTCTGGAAGAGCACGAGCGGATTGCGCGACCGATTGCGCAGCTCGTTCTTCGCCAGGTTGGACGCGATCGTGTAGACCCAGGTCGAGAACTTCTTGGATCGGTCAAAGCGGTGCAGGTGCCGGTAGACCCGGATGAATACTTCCTGCACGAGGTCCTCGGCGCGGTCGCGATCGCCGATCGTTCTATATATGAAGTTGAGCAGCCGCGTCTGATACCGTTCGACCAGCTCCTGGAACGCTCGCTCCTCGCCGGCCAGGTAGGCGGTTACGACAGCAGAGTCGTCAGATTCCCGAAGTTGCTCACGAACGGTCAAACCCGACTGGTTGGCCGAAATCGCACGCTTCATCGCAAGCTTAGCCATGTCGTCACCCTCTTAATCAGCTGATACGGGTTACTGGTTCGGTGGACCGGGGTTGGCCTCCGACTTTGGCCCTTCTCAGCTTACGCGCCCATCTGTAAAGCAGGTGGTATGCCCCGTATGACGCTGCTTCTCACACTGTGTTAAGGCCTATTCTCTTAACGACTTACGGCAAACCACGCAACTTTGGCCCAGCCCGATTCTGTCTACAATATGAGACGTGCGAGCAGGACGAATTGAGACACGGGGGTCCGCTAAAGGGTTGCCTTGATGATCAATGGCCGAGGCGGAAACCGGCTACATATAGAATAGCCAAGGCCGTTTTGGCGTCTTGGAGCTCACCTGTCTTTATCAACTCCAACGCCTGGGAAAGGGTCACGGTTTCGAGGGACAAGAACTCGTCCTTCTCGTGACTGAAGTGCCCCCGGGTGAGGCCGTTGGCCATGTAGGCGTGGATCCGCTCGTCAGTGAATCCCGGGGTCGTGTAGAACGTGTACAGGTGCTCGATGCGCTCCGCCGTACATCCCGTCTCCTCCTTCAACTCGCGACGCGCGCATTCGGCCGGATCTTCATTGCCGTCGAGCTTGCCGGCGGGAATCTCATAGATGAAGTCGTCGGCGGCGTGCCTGTACTGCTTGATCAGGAGTATCTGCGGATCGCCTGAGCTTGGATCGCTGAGGAAGGGAATTACCGCACTCGCGCCGGGATGCCGCACTATCTCGAGCTCGCCCACGGTGCCGTTGGGGAAGCGCACCGTGTCTATGTCGACGTTGATGACGCGACCGGTGTAGACGCGACGCGAGGAGAGTGTTGCCATGGGGGCTAGGTGGTAGGTGGTAGGTGGTAGGTGGTAGGTGGTAGGTGGTTGGTGGTTGGTG
>JBBDXZ010000119.1:0-16832 GCA_040902075.1 Gemmatimonadaceae bacterium | reverse complement strand
AGCGGTCGAAGTCCCTTCCCGCGCAAATGGTCTGCGCGGATCGCTGCACGTTGCGCCGCACCACTTCGGGATAGGCGTGACAATCGGGCGTGTTCGTTCCGTTCCGGCAGCCGTTATACCGGAGCAACGCCGTGCGCCAGTGCGCACTCGTGTCGGTCGACCGGCTGGCCGTACGTCTCGCCAAATGGCCGAGGATGTAAACGCCGTACCGCAGATTCGTGGTGTCGTTGCGGAGATTGCGCCCGAACAGCTCTCCGAGCGCGGGCCGCCACGGACCGGGATGAATCTGCATCAAGCCCAGCGCGCCTTGACGCGACCGCGCGGTGGACTTGATCTCGTCATTCTCGGTGAGCATCACGCCGAGGACCAACGCGGGCGGCACCTGTCGCCGATACGCCTCGCGCACCGCGACATCCGCCAACTGAATCGCACGAGCGAATTTCACCTTCCCCGTCGCCACGAGATCCAGCGCGAACGCATTTCGGTCGCGCAGAAAGGTGGACGTCGCCAGCGCGTCGCTGAAAGGCAGCCGGCTCCAGGGCGCGAGGAGCATGGCCTTCTCGTCCGACGTCGCCGCGGGAATCGAGATCCGCGTGGCCACCGACTTGTCGAGAAACACCGGCCTCACGAGCGCCGCGGTCGAGAACAGCGCGGCAGCGGCAACGGCACCGACGGTACTGAGCCGGATCAACGACGACTTGGAAGGAATGCGGTCCTCCGAACGACGGGTCACGATCGCGCAGTCGAGTGGCGGGCTCTACATCTGGCGTCTGCGGGCGCGCGACGAAAAATGCGAGGAAGAACGCTAGTCAGACGACTGGCGCGGAACAACGGCACTGAACTTCCATTTCCTTCCGCGTACCTACTGATGGCCACTTCCGTTTCATCATCACCCGTCGACCAGAGCGGGCGCGACCACGACCCAGCGCGAGAGCCGCTGCTCCGTCGTCCGCGCCGGCGCATGCCGTCCGCGGTGTGGTTCGCGCTGGCGGCCTTCGGATTCGCGCTCGTCATCGTCCTCGTCCAGCTCGCTCTGTATACGCGGCGCAGCGAGCCGCGCGACGCGCGCGCCATCGTCGAGCGCGAGCTCCGGATGAACACGCTGCAGCCTGGCGAGCGCGTGCTTCGCAGCGTACCGGTGTTTCGCCGCAACGCCAGCGACTACTTCCGTCAGACGCGCGGCCTCCTCGTCCTCACGGACCGGCGACTCGTCTACCTCGGCGCGCCACCACGCGACATCACCGGCGCGAGCGACGGGCCCCCGACGTTCGATCAGCAGGAGTTCCGGATCGATACGCTCGTGCGACTCGATCGGTCGTTCACACTCCTGGGCGTCGCCCGAGCGCTTGACGTCGAATCGCCCGACGGCAAGCTCAACGTCGGCATCCCGTCGGGCGCGTGGCCGCAAGCGGAGCTCCTGCGGCAGATGTGGGACGTTCGCCACAAGAAGTTGTACGCGATCGGCGTCTGGGGAGCGCGCGTCCGTGCAGCGCGGGCGCAGTTGCAGAAGGAGCTCGAGGAATATCGGCGTCAGCCCGTCTATCACGTCGTGCGGGCCGGCGACGCCATTTCCTCCATCGCCTCGTGGTACGAGACGTCGCCCGATTCCATCGCGCAACTGAACGGCATCGTCGGCACCAAGATCAAGGTGGGCCAGCGGCTGCTCATTCGCTCGGGGAGCTGACGACTCCCACGCACTCACCCAACCCGATGCGGCGGAACCCTTCACGCTCGGCGTAGCCGCGCATGATCACCTCGTCGCCCTCCTCCAGAAACGCGCGGCGTTCGCCCGTTGGCAGCTCGAGCGCCTCGCTGCCGCGCCAGGTTCGCTCGAGCAGACATCCCCGCGATTCCTTCGACGGACCCGACACGGTTCCGCTCGCGATCAAGTCGCCCGGCTGCAGATTGCAGCCGTTGCTCGCGTGCTGCGCGACCATTTGTCCGACGGTCCAATACATGTCGCGAAACCTGCCGCGACTCACGAGCATCGGCGCCGCGTCGTTGGCTCGCATGGCCGCGCTTCGCAACCACACCTCGAGCGTGAGATCGATTCCGCCCCGCTGTTGATCGGCGGCGTCCGAGAGATATGGGAGCGGCGCCGGGTCACCGGCTGGTCGCGGCACGGCCGGAACGCGGAACGGCGCGAGCGCGTCGAGCGTCACGACCCACGGCGACACGCTCGTGGCGAAGCTCTTCGCGAGAAAGGGCCCGAGTGGCTGATACTCCCAACTTTGGATGTCGCGAGCCGACCAATCGTTGACCAAACACAACCCCCAGAGGTGGTCCTCGGCGCGCGAGATCGGGATCGTCTCGCCCTGCGGATTGCCGGCGCCGACGAACGCACCCACCTCGATCTCGTAATCCAACCGCCGCGACGGTCCGTACACCGGCGCCGCGTTTGCGTCATCGCGCGTCTGGCCCATGGGACGACGAATCGGCGTTCCGCTCACGACGATGGACGAGGCCCGACCATGATAGCCAACGGGCACATACTTGTAGTTCGGCAGCAACGGATTGTCGGGCCGGAACATGCTCCCGACGTTCATCGCGTGATGCATCGACGCGTAGAAATCCGAGTAGTCACCGATCTTCGCGGGCAATCGCATCTCCGCGTCCTTCAGCGGAATCGACAGCTCGGACGCGCGGCGCCTGGCGGCGGCGTTGTCTTCCTGCAGCAGCTCCACCAGCGCGACGCGAAGCGCCGCGGCCAGCTCGCGTCCGGATGACATCAACCAGTTCAGCGATTCGTCCGACGTCGCCACCCGCACCGAGGCCGCGATCTCCCGAGGCAGGAGTCCGGTCTCCGCGCACGCGCTCAGATTCAGGATGCGGTCGCCGATCGCGATGCCCACTTGCACCAGGCTGTCGCGGCGACTCTGGAACATGCCGGCGGGCAGGTTCTGAATCGGATAGTCTGCGTTGGGGTCGTTGGCGCCGCTGACCCAGGACCGAAGCGAGGCGTCGTGCGTCGCATCGAGCGTGGTGCTCACAGCAGATGCATCGCTCGCATGTCGCCGACCGGCTCGCGAAAGGAACACGACCCGAACGCCCGCATCGTGTCCCGCGCGCGCGACAGCAGCTCGAGTGGAAACTGGTGTCCACGCCAGCGGGCACCGGCCTGGTCGAATTCCACCGACGCCGGATCGCGCTCCTCGAGCAGCGCGATCGCCTGATCCGCGGTCAGCTTCGCGTGCAGCGCCGCCACCCCCAGAAGCACGTTCAGGAATCCGAACATGAGCCCGGTGGGCGCGTCGGTCGCGTAGGTCAGCCGGTACTCGGCGCGCCACGGGTGATGCAGCCCCGCCGTCGCCTTGAATGCGACGTCGTGCCCCACGCAACGCGCCGCGAAGCGCGCCACCTGCGCGCTCGTGGGAAACGCGTCCGCGGTGACTCCTCCAGTGCGGATCTTCGCTTTCGCGGTCGTGCGCGAGATCGCCTCCACGAGCTCGGCGGGATCGTCCACGACCGGAATTTCCATGTAGGTGTCGAAGCGCCGATCGAGTAGCTCGCTGGCTCGCGCCACGTCTCTCGTCGTGTGCGTTTTCAGCTCCACCGTGTCCACGAGCACGGCACCCGAGCGCGCGTCCTGGTGACGTGCATTGAAGCGCTCGGTGCGATCGACGTCTTCCTCGATATCGCTGCCCAACAGCGCGGACAGCGCCCACGAGTGGGCGCTCTCTCGCGGGAGGACGCTGGCCGCGGCATCGTGAAATTCGTCGAGCCGCGCCGCCGGGAGCACAAATCGGCCGAGCGCCCAGGCGTCCGGTCCCTCTCGCTGGTCCGCATACTCCGCCACGGCGTCCGCCATGCGCAGCGACGCGGGTGGGAACAGGCCGGCGTAGTCGACGACCGAGTGCAACAGCACGCGCAACGCGGGCTGAACCGGAGTCGCCGCCGCCGTCTCACTCATGACTTTCGCGCTCTCGCTCGGCGGCGCCGCTTGAGCTGATCGATGAGATGACGCTTGCCGGCGGGAACGTCGACGATCGTTCCACGGCACTTGCGACTGCCGCATTTGCAGCCGTAGAACTCGAGATCCTCGACGGTATACTCGGGGAGAAAATCATACTCGTAGTCGTACGCCAACTCTTCACCCGCGCGAATGTCGCGGAGGGCATCGATCCAGATGTGCCGGCCCTCGATCCACGCGACGCAGTTGGGGTCGCACGAGTGATTGATGAACCGCGATATGTTCCCGCCGACCGCCGCATCGATGCACGTGCGACTGTTGAGAATGAACAGAAACGTGTGATGCCGGGACATTTTCTCGTCTTCGTAGCGACGGTCGGCCTCGGCATTGTCGATGTGTTCACCCGCGTATTCGATCAGCCGTGTGCCTTTTGGAATGGCGGTTCGCGCGTAGACGCCACGACCGTGGATCTTCGAGTTCCGCAGCACGAGCCATGGATTGCGCGCAGCGCGCTTGCGGACGCGCTTGGGGACGCGCTTGGTGACGCGCTTGGGGACGCGCTTGGTTGTGCGTCGGACCATGGATCATGCGGCCGCTGGACGATCACGCTTGTACGCCTCGGAGGCGTGTTTCAGCGCCAGGAGCGCGGACTTCTCGAGCTCGTACTCGGTGTGAATCGCTTCGAGCCGCTCGGGGCTGTGATCCTTGAACTCACGACTGGCCGCGTTACATCCGCCGTTGCGACGCAAGTACTCGCGACTCGCGAGCCAGAGCGCGTTGGCGCGATGCCACCAGCCTTCGTCGTCACCAGTGGGATGCACATCGGCGGCGGTCTCCTCATAGGCCGACGCGAGCCGCTCGAGCGCCTCGTCGCAATGCGTGCATGCCTCCTGTGCCGACTGCAGCTCTTCGGGCACAGCGGACTTCTCATGGACGCGTGAAACGCGATCGTGCTGGTGGCAGCACTCCATCGCCGCGCGGAACAGGGCGTCGGCCGCGTCGCGAACGGCGTGGACCGGACTTCTCGTCTCGGCCGTGTCTCTGCGGACAGGCGTTTTTCGTTTTTTGGGCATCGAGGGAAAACTACATCGGGGCTGGGTGCTAGGGGCTAGGTGCTAGCACCTAGCACCTAGCACCTAGCACCTAGCACCTAGTCTCCCTCCGCACTCGCCTTCGCAGCCTGGGGTGTCAAAACGAAGCCCCGGACGCGTTCGGATGCCTTATGCATGACGACGTAGGCGCTCGGCACGACGAAGAGCGTCAGGAGCGTCGAGAACGCGATGCCACCGACCACCGCGATGGCCAGCGGCCGCATGAGCTCGGAGCCCTCGCCAATCCCCAGCGCGAGCGGGAGCGATCCCACCATGGAGGTCAGAGTCGTCATCAGAATGGGACGCATGCGCACGAACCCCGCTTCAACGACGGCTGCCTCGATCGGCACGCCCTGGCGATGCCGGAAGTCCTCCACGAATTCCACCAGCAGGATGGAATTGTTCACGACGATGCCCGCGAGCAAAATCATCCCCAGGAAGACCGGGGCGCTCAGCGGCGTCCCGGTCACCCACAACGTCGCGACGACGCCGATGAGCCCGAGCGGAATCGCCAGCAGGATGACCAGCGGATCCACCACGCTCTCGTACTGAACCGCGAGCACAACGAAGACCAGGAAGATCGCCAGCGCGATGATCAGGAGCATCTGCCGGTTGGTCTCGCGGATCGCGTCGCTCTCGCCGCCGATGATGACGCCGTACCCGTTGGGGAACGTCATCTCCCTGAGCCGCGCGCGCACACTGTCGGTGACTTCGCTGATCGAGGTCACCTCGGTGATGACGTCGCCGTTCATGCGCAGGATGCGGCTCTGATTCTCGCGCCGGATTTCGGTGGGTCCCATGATCTCGCGTACATCGGCGACGTCGCGCAGATACACCGGCGGCCCACCCCGAGACCCGGGAAACATGGCGATGTTCGCCAGCTCGTCCTGGCTCCTGAACTGTCCCTTCGGCAGCATGACGCGGACGTCGAACTCCATGTTGCCTTCGGCGTACCGCGTCGCGATGCTGCCGTCGAGCGCCGTGCGCACGGTCTGACCCACCGTGGCGGCGTCGAGGCCTAACGACCGTAGACGCTCGCGATCGATGAAGATGCCGAGCTGCGTCGATCCCTCCTGCATTTGCAGCTCCAGGTTCGCGAGGCCAGGAATGCCTTCGACCCGCTGCTCGACTTCGCCGCCCAGCCGCTCGAGCTCGATCAGGTCATCGCCCGTAATCGTGAGCGCGATGTCCGCGCCGGCGTTGTTGGTCCGCAGACCGCGAATGCGGGGCGGCCGCACGAAGACGCGGGCGCCGGCGAATCCGCGCTGATCCACCTTCGCCTGCATGGCGCGCACCCACGCATCGGCAGTCATGCCGCCGCGATCGGAAACGGAAACCAGGCGGACATCGAGATTCCCGCGGCCACTGCCACCGCCAAACCCTCCGCCGCCGCCGCCCGCGGTCGCGAAGACGCTGGCGACATTCGGCATCTCGCGGACCAGCTGCTCCAGCTCCAGCGCCATCTGATTCGCTTGACGCGGCGCCGTCCCGGACGGAAACCGGAAGCCCACTCCAACGGTGCCATCGTCGACGGTCGGGAGGAACGTGGAGTTCAACGCCCTCACTCCGAAGAGGGCAAGCGCGCACAACGCGATGGAGCCGCCCAGGACCCAGCCGCGCCGGTGCACCGCCGCGGTGGCGACGCGCCGATACCCGCTGCCGAGCCGGTCCAGCCCGCGCTCGAACGCGACGAGCGGTCGCCACTGATCCATGCCGCTCTTGAAGCGGATCTTGCCGAGCTGCGCGGCCAGCATCGGCACCAGCGTGAGCGCGAGCGGGAGCGAGGCGAGAATCGCGAACGAGATGGTGAGAATGAGCTCCTTGAAGATCAGCGCCGAGAGCCCGGTCATGAGAAGAAAGGGCGCCACCGCCGCGAGATTCGTGGTCGTCGACGCGACGACCGCGCTCGTCACCTCGGCCGCGCCGACGTGCGCGCCGACCTCCGAATCCAGTCCCTCCTCCTCGCGGCGCCGGTAGATGTTCTCCAGCATCACGATCGCGTTGTCCAGCAAGATGCCCGTGCCGAGCGCCAGACCTCCGAGCGACATGATGTTCAGCGTCAGGCCGCCGAAGCCCATCGCGATGAACGTCGCCAAAATCGCCAGTGGGATGGACACGCCGATGATGAACGTCTTGCGCAGCGATTTGAGGAACAGCAGCACGACAAGCATCGCGAGCAGCGCGCCGCCCAGCGCCGCGTTCCGCACGGACGCCAGCGCGTCGCGGATGAACCCCGATTGGTCGAACGTGACGGCGTGCTTGATGTCGTCGGGAATGAAGCCGCTCGCCTGCAGCCGGGTGATGGTGCGCGCGACGCCGTCGATGACCTGCACCGTGTTCGCGTCCGGCTGTTTGCGAATCGACATGCGAACCGCCGGCGCGCCATCCAGTCGTGCCCACGACCGCTGCTCCGCGCTCGTGTCGCGGATCGTCGCGAGCTGGGTCAGCGCGATCCGCGCGCCGCTGGGGCTGCTCAGCAGGACGGCCCGAATATCCTCGACGCTTCTGAACTTCCCCGCCGTTTTGCCCACCATCTCTCGCGCGTCGGAGCTGATGCGGCCGGCGGCGACGTCCTGGTTCTCGTTGCGGAGAGTCGCGATGATCTGCGAGAGCGAAAGCCCGTGACTGCGCAGGCGCTCCTGGTCGATCTCGACCTGGATCTCCCGCACCAGCCCGCCTGAAATCTCAACCGCGGCCACGCCGGGCACCGACAGCAGCTGCGGCCGGAGACGCTGATCCACCCAGTGCCGCAAGGAGATGCGGTCGCGCGCCGTCGAGGAGAAGCCCACGCTGTAGATCGGCTGCTGCGACGGATCGAACTTCCAGATGTTGGGCGGATCGGCCTCTTCGGGCAACCGCGATCGGACGCGTTCGAGATTCTTGGCGGCATCCTGAAGCGCGAAATCCACGTTCGTGCCGAGAGCGAAGTGCAGCGTCACCCCGACCGAGCCCTCGTTCACGTCCGTCTCCATGCGCGTCAGCTTCTCGGTGACCGCCAGCGCGGCCTCGAGGGGCTTGGCGATCGTCTCTTCCAGCACCACCGGCTCCACGCCGGGGCTCGAGACGTTGACCCGAACCGTCGGGTAGGTGATCTGCGGCAATAGATCGACCGGCAAGCGTCCCACAAACACGCCACCCAGGATCAGGAGCGTCGCGGTGAGCATGATGGTCCCGATCGGGCGGCTGATCGCCCAGCTCGCAATCCCCGTGTGCTTCTCGTCGCGATCCAGGCTCATGGCGTCTTCGTCTGTCCCCGCTGTGGCGTCGTCCGAGCCGGCTGGACGCCTACCGGTCGGACGATCCGAACCTCGGCGCCGTCCTGCAGTCGCTCCGCGCCCGCCACGACCACGGAGTCGCCTTCGGCAATGCCCTCGAGGATCTCGACGACGTCGCCGCTCGCCTGTCCAATGCGCACAAGCCGGCGCTCGGCTTTGCCGCCCCGGACCAGAAAGACCGCCCGCGCGTCACGCGACCCGACCACCGAGCTCACCGGCGTGAGCAGGACGCCGGGCCGCTCACCCAGCTTCACCGTGACGCGCGCGAGATAACCGGGCTTCAATCGCGCGACCGCGGCACCGGCCAGCGCCACTTCAACAGGCACCATGCGCGTCACGCTGTCCGCCGCTGGGAAGACTCTGCGAATCGTCCCCTTGAATCGGGCGTCGCCAAGCGCGTCCACCGTTACGTCCGCGGACTGCCCGACCGAGATGCCCGTGATGTCCAGCTCGGATACCTGGACCCGCACGACCAGCATCGAGATGTCCGCTATGGTGAAGAGACGCGCCTGCGCCCCGACGACGTCACCCGCCTCAGCACGCTTGTCGGTGATGATCCCGCCGGTGGGCGCGCGCACCCGCGCGTAACCCAAGCGCGTACGAAGCGCGTCCAACGACGCCTGCGCGGCGGCGAGCGCGGCCTGGTCGCGTTCGTGCTCGGCCGCGGTGACGATGCGGTCCTTGAACAGAACTGCCGAGCGCTCCGCCGTGGACTTGGCTAGCGCCAGCCCTGCCTCGGCGCTGCGTACCTGGGCCCGAAGCTCGCGCGAATCAATTTCGGCCAGCACCTGCCCTTCGCGGACGACGTCGCCCTCCTCGACCCGCATCGAGAGCAATGCGCCACCGAGCTGCGCATTGACACCTATGCTTCGGATGGGCGATAGGACACCCGCCATCGTCGCTTCTCGGGCGACGGAGCCTCGGCGCACCGGCTGGACTTCGACCGCGGTCGGGCCGGTCGGGCGACTGCCGGGGCTGCCGGGGCCGCCCGGACCACGTGGACCGCCGCCTCCACCGCCCGCTCCACCATTGGGGCCGCCGCCACGCTGGCCGCCACCCTGCTGAGTCGAGGGCGCGCTCTCGCCAGAGCTGCAGCTCGCCAACACAATAGAAGCAAGGACGAGCGACAGAAGCCGCCCGTGCTCGCGTATCCGATGTATTAAAAGCATGTCATAAGTGCTTACGCGCGAAGTACTAAAAACGCTTGAGCGGATTGTAACTTCTGATGTCTCTTACGCGTAATCTCTGACGTGCAGCAGCCACCGAGAGTCCCCTCCGAAGCCAACGCGCCCGTGGTCGTCCACGTCCAGCCGGGCGGGGAGCTTACCACTCAGGACGTCCAAGGGTTACGCGTTCGCCTCGACGACCTCAGAACCGAGCTTCAGGACGCGGCGGAACGGCGGAATTCCATCGCGGGGCGGCTCAAAGAAGCGGACCTGAGTGCCCGCCCTGGCTATGAGGCGCGCCTTGGCGTGCTCGATGCCCGGATACTCGAGCTCGAGAAGGCGATTACCGCGACGGGGGTCGAGCTGCGGAATGTGCCGCCGCATCTCTTGGCGGCAACCGTTGAGCCGCCTCATATGGGTCAGGACGAGGCGGCTCGCATCGCGAGTCAGATCGCGGGCGACATTGTGCCGATCGTGGCGATTCTCTCGGTCTTCGTCTTCGCGCCTCTCATGATCGCGCTGTCGCGCTTCATCTGGAAACGCTCAGTCTCGGCACCGCGGCCGGCGGTCTCCGATCAAGTCACGCAGCAGCGGCTCGAGCAGCTCCAGCAGGCGGTGGATACCATCGCCATCGAGGTGGAGCGGATCTCGGAAGGACAGCGCTTCGTGACGAGGATCCTCAGCGAACCGCATCGCCCGGCCATCGGTGTCGGGGCGGCCGAGGCCGCGCGCGTTTCTAAATAGGCGGCGTTGCGCAGTGGGCGCGGCTAGGCCGGACTCCACGGCGCAGAGGGTGGAAGCGGTAGCGGAGTGCCCGCCGGGTCGTCCCTTCCTACGCCCAACGCGTCGGCAACGCGATTGATGTAGTTGAACCAGCTCGCGATCAACGTGATTTGGAGGATGGCTCTGTCGTCGAAGCCGTGTTGCCGCAGGCCGTCCACGTCCTGGCGCGTGATGCCTGTGGCGTCTTCCGTGATCTGCGCGACAAAATCGAGCATGGCCCGCTCCGCCGCGCAGATAGGGGCGTTGCGATAGTCCGCGCGCAGCTGCTCTACCAGCGCTTCGTCCAGCGTGACCCGACGCAGAAACTCTGCGTGCGACTGGAGTCAATACCGGCACCGGTTCGTCACCGACACGACGGTCGCGATCATCTCGTGATGTCGCCGCTCCAGGGGCAGATCGGGGCTGAGGAGCGTCCCGTAGGTGGCGAAGGCGTGATACAGCGTGTCCGGAAAGAGCGAGTGCGACGCGACGATCCCGGCCGCGCCGCTGTTGGCCGGCGCCGTTGGCGTCGCGTACTCCTTGGGGTAGAGCGCGCGCTGTTTGAGATGCGCTACGTGAAGCGCGCCGTCGTCGGCATTAGGGTCGCGAGTCTGAATCCAAGTCATGCGCGGAAGCTATCCGGACCGGCAAGTTCTGAGAACTCCAGCACTGAGGACCTCCTAGTTTTCTGTGAGCAGGTGGAGAGAGGCCAGATAGGTGTAGGGGTTAGCAGCGGCACCGAAGAATGGAGTGCGTCACCGTCGCCCCACTGTGTTTTCCTCTACCCCTATCTCGATACTCTACACCCGTCAACAGAAAACTAGGCGGCCCTTAGAACTCTTTTCTCTGGCCTCGACTGGTATGGCCGAGAAGTGAGCCCGTCAGTCCAGTAGCGCCCACCGAGAGCGGCGCGCAAATTCTCCGCATGGCGTCGAACAACTCGGTCTTCGAAACCTCTCGCGAGAAATAAGGCGGCCGTGGAGCAGTTCGTCGCGACGATCGCGCTGATCGGCATCGTCATCGTCGTCGCCTCCCTTCTCTCGGGCATCATCGAGCGAATCGGGATTCCGCTGGTCGGCGCATTTCTGCTGCTCGGCGCCGCCCTCGGGCCCCTCGGCTTCAACCTGATCGACATTCACCTGCAATCGCCCGAGCTGCGTGTCCTCGCCACACTCGGACTCGCCCTCGTACTTTTTTCCGACGCAGTCGGTGTAAACCTGCGAGAGGTTCGCGAACGGCGTCTTCTGTCGTGGGTAGTCCTTGGGCCCGGCACGATTCTCCCCGCATTGGTAATCGCGGCCGCGGCGTACTGGATTCTTGGTGTTCCCGTCCCGGCAGCGGCGATTCTCGGTGCCGCGCTCGCGTCCACCGATCCAGTGTTGCTCCGCACCGTCCTGCGCGCTCCGGGTCTCCCCACCACCACCCGTGTCGCGCTGCGCCTCGAGAGCGGAATGAACGACGTGGTGCTGCTGCCGGTTGTGACCATCGCGACCGTCGCCTTGCTGCAAGGTACGGTGATTTCGAGCCCGGATCTCGGACGTCACTTGATCGGCTTGTTCCTGCTCGGGCCGGCACTCGGCGCGCTGATCGGATGGGTGGGAATCACGATGCTCGCGACTATCCGGTCTCGCATCGGAGTCCGCAGAGACTACGAATCGCTCTACGCTCTGGGGCTGGGCTTCACTGCATATGCGGCGGCCGAGGCCGTGGGCGGCAGCGGCTTTCTCGCGGCGTTCGCCGCCGGACTCGCGATCGCGGCGCTCGACGTCGAGCTGTGTGACTGCTTTCTCGAGTACGGCGAAGCGACCGCCGAGATGCTGCTCCTGCTCACCTTCGTGGCATTCGGCACGTCGCTGATCTGGACTGGCTTGTCGGTCGCTGACGTGCCGACGCTGCTATTCGCCGTGATCGCGCTCGGCGCTCGCACCGCCGTGCTCTATCCCGTGCTCACGCAAATCGGTGTCCGCGGTCGGGATCGCAAGCTCATCGCGCTCTTCGGTCCGCGAGGATTGAGCTCGTTGCTGCTCGTGTTGCTGCCGGTGTTCGCCGCTGTGCCGGGGGCGGAGAGGTGGCTCACGATCACCTGTCTGGTCGTGTTGCTGTCGCTCGTGATCCATGGCGTCATCATCGGGATCTTCTTGCGCCGCGAGCCGACCATCCGTGGTGCCGCAACATCGGTAGTGCCGGATTCAGTCGACAACAGCGAGGACGCGGCGCGGAGTGCCGCACAGCCAGCCGAGCGCATTACGATCGACGAAGTCCGCGAGCTGCAGAAGCGCGGAGAACCGGTGGTGTTCGTGGACGCGCGCGCCGCGCGGAGTTACGACGCCGACGATCGTCAGATCGCCGGGAGCGTCCGCATTCCCCCGGAGGATCCGGTGCGGAACGCCACGGAGCAGCGGCTCTCGCAGCGCTCGACGCTCGTGGTCTACTGTGCTTGACACGATGAAGCAACCAGCGCCCGTGTGGCGCGGCAACTGAGACAGGCCGGTTGGCACAACGCGCGTGCGCTGGTGGGCGGGTGGAGCGCATGGCTGGAGTCAGGGCTCCCAATCGAGCCGAAGCCGCAACAAGCCGAACTTGTCGGAGAGAGCTGAGCATGAAAGAGATCACCGGAATTCATCACGTAACGTGTATCGCCGGCGACGCGCAGGAAAATCTCGACTTTTACACCGGCGTCCTCGGCATGCGCATGGTGAAGAAGAGCGTGAATCAGGATGCGCCGGACACGTACCATCTTTTCTTCGCCGACGCGGAAGGTCATCCTGGCGCCGACCTCACGTTCTTCCCGTGGCCGAAAATGCCGAAGGGCAAGCCTGGCATCGGTCTCAGCATGGAAGTGTCACTGGCCATCCCGGCCGGGACACTGCGCTTTTGGACCGAACGGTTAGACCAGCACAGGGCCGCCGTTCGTGGAAGCGAGACACGATTCGGCGAGCAGCGGCTGGCGATGACGGACCCGCATGGGCTCGAGATCGTTCTGGTGGAGACGGCCGATGCGCGTGAGTTCACTCCATGGGAGAAGAGTCCCGTCCCTGCCGAGAAGCAGATTCTCGGACTCCACTCCGTGCGGCTGTGGGAGCACGATCTCGCCCTCACCGCCGGATTTCTCACAGACACGCTCGGGTTTCGCGCGATCGGCCAAGAGGACGGATGGCATCGATTCGCCATCGGCCGCGGTGGATCGGGCGCTCATCTGGACATTCGCGAGTTGAAGAGCGAACGGCGCGGCGCGTGGAGGGTCGGCTCCATTCATCACGTGGCCTGGCGCGTTCCCGACGAGGACGCGCAACTCGCCGTGCGGGCGCGGGTGGCGGAGGCGCGTCGCCGCCCGACCGAGGTGATCGACCGCTTCTGGTTCAAGTCGGTCTACTTTCTCGAGCCGGGCGGCGTGTTGTTCGAGCTCGCGACCGACGGCCCCGGCTTCACCGCGGATGAAGATCTCGCCACGCTGGGCGAGAAACTGGTGCTGCCCCCGTGGCTGGAGCCGATGCGAGGCGAGATCGAGGCCGGGCTGCCGCCGCTGGAATACGCGCGGCCACTACAGGATAAACGCTGACAGACCTAACAACTTGCCGCGGATTTACGCGGACCAAGCGGAACCGACGCAGATACGGCTGGCTTTTTGTTGTGCGGCAAAACGAGTCCGTCTCGCCACGCAACCAACCAGAGATCCGCGTTGGTTCCGGAATGTCCGCGTAAATCACGGCCAGTCGTTGGTCGCCTAGGGACGCACCGCCACGACGAGCAGATCGGCGCGATCATCGTGGTTGACGTCCACGATCTCCGCGATGGGTCGATCGCCCGCCGTGAGCAGCAGCACGCGCGGTCCGCCCGTGGGCTCACCGATCCACCGACCAGTCAGCGGATCGACGTAACCGAGCGTGATCGCCTGCGTCGCCAAACGGTTGAACACCACGTCCCCGAGGACGTCGAGCAAGACGTCGCGGGACAGCGGACCGGTCGTCGTGCGACGGAGCACGACGTTGCCAGGATTGATCACGCGGGCCCAACGCACCTCCTGAAACTCGCCCAGTCCGAATCCCTTGTCGATGCACCACTGGCGTCCCCAGACCGGATGGCCTTCGCCTGACCTGCAGAAGCTTGGCGCTCCTTTTACGTCACGGTCTCTCTCCGTGATGGCCCTCCAGTTCCCCACCTCGCGATCGTTGTCGAGATCCACGAGCAGAACGCCGGCGCGGTTGAGCACGAGGACGCGCTGGACCTCCGGGGTAATGATGAAGTCGTCCTCGGAGACGCCGCGCTTGTGCGCCCGCGCGATCGCCTGTCCGGCGAGGCGACGGCCCTTTTTGTCGCTCGCGGCAAGCACACGAAACCCCGGCCGCTCGACGGAGCCGCCGGCTTCGAGGACCGTGTTGCTCTTGTTTCCCTTTACCGCGGCATTCCCGCCAGCCAGTTCTCGGGCTGCCCTTCCTCGAGCACTGCCGGGGTTGGCCTGGAGTTTTTCCGGGCGCTCCGCGCCCCGGACGTTGCCTCTCGCAACGCCCTTCGATTCCTTGGCCTGCTTCTCCTGTTTGTCCTGCTTGGTTGCGCTCTGGCTTTTCGCGGCCTTGCGTTCGGCGCCGTAGCCCTTTCCCTGCGCTTGAACGCTCGTAAGCAGCGCGCCCAACGTCAGTGGCAGTAGCGCTGCACCAATCCATCGTGTCGTTCTCATCTATTGCTCCGGGTTTGGTAAAGATCGCGTCTGGCGACCGATGCCGAACCCGGCAAGCCCTTGGCCACGGTGCATTCCGTGACACGAGTGTGCGGTTTGTGACGCGGGCGTGCAGCACCACCCTCGCAGGTCCTGCCTCCCACTAAACTCTAGGAGTCAATGGAGGAGTGCACCGGGATGTCTCATATGCGTTTGATCACTCGAAGCGTCGTTGCAGCTGTGCTCGCTTTTCCAATGGTAGCGAGCGCGACGGAACCGCCCTCGAGCCGGGTAACGGATCACGTCGTCATCATCTCGCTGGATGGCCTGCGTCCTGACGCAATCGAGAAGTTCGGGGCGAAGCACATTCTTCGTCTGATGCGCGAGGGGAGTTATACGTTGAAGGCGCAGACCATTCTGCCCAGCAAGACCCTTCCCTCGCACACGTCCATGTTGACGGGCGTGGACGCGGACCAGCATGGCATCACATGGAACTCCGACGAGACCGACGAGCATGGTCACGTGGACGTGCCGACGGTCTTCGGGCTGGCGAAGGCAGCGGGTCTGCATACCGCCGCGTTCTTCAGCAAGACCAAGTTCCACCATCTCGAGAGGCCGATGACGCTCGACTACGTCAAGTCGCCGAAAGGCGGACTGCTCACGGGCCGATTTAGCGCGGAGCGGACGTCACAGTACGTCGAGGACTATCTCGAGAGCACGCCCATCGATCCGAACCTGATCTTCGTTCACATCGGTGAGCCGGATTATGCCGGTCACATCTTCGGCTGGATGAGTGGCATGTACGGCAGAGCGGTTCGCCAGGCCGACGAGGCTGTGGCCGACGTGCTCGACGAAGCGAACGACCGGTTCGGTGCCGGCAACTACACGGTGATCGTGACCGCCGACCATGGCGGCCATGGCAGGGATCACGGGAGCAGCGATCCGCGCGACACAACCATCCCATGGATTGTGTGGGGAAAAGGCGTGCAGGCAGGCGCGGCGCTTCCCACCGGTATCCGCACCATGGATACCGCCGCCACCGCGCTCTGGATGCTCGGCGTCGACGCGCCGATGGCTTGGGTAGGACGCCCGGTGTCAGCGGCCTTCAGCGCGACTGCCGTAGCGGCTGCGGCGAATTAGAGATTGACGAGATGACATCGCCCTCGAGGATCCCGTCTACGACATCAATGCCTTCGAGGACCTCGGCGAACACCGTGTAATCACGTCCGAGCCGCAGGTTGTCCTTCAGGTTCACGAACCACTGCGCGTCCCCGGTATCGTGCCCGCGTGTGCTCATCCCGACCGTGCCGCGCGTATGAGGGACGGTGCCCAACTCGTCGCGAAAATACTGTGAGTAGCCGACGTACTCGTTCGAGCCGGGACCCGCACCTTGGATGACGAAATCGGGTTCCAGACGGTGCCAGCTGCCGCCGTCATAGTGACCGGCCAGCGCCAGCTGGAGGACCCGCGCTGCCATGATCGGGGCGACGTCACCGCGCAGTCGCACCACGAACGACCCGCCGCCGCTCGACGGCGACATGGTGACTCGCAGGCGCACGTCGGCGCCAAGCGCCAGCGCGACCGCCCGCGGGGGAAGCGCGGATCGCACCCGTGGCGGCCGATCGTCGCTCGCCGGACGCCCCGCGGCTTCGAGCAGCGCGACGCGCGCATCGCGTTCCGACGCATTACGTCGAGCCACCCACCGCTCGAACGCCGCGTTGGCGGCGGCAGGCACGCCGGCGCGCGGCGATCCTTTGAGCGCGAGGGCCGCCGCTCGTACCGCCTGCGCTCCGCGTGCCTCGAGCGCGGCGAGGTATACGTCGTCGTCGTCGTGCCCCGTGAGCTTGGCGAGCGGCTCGATCGCGGCTTCCTTCACGTTGTCATCCGCATCGCGCGCAAGCGCGCGCAGTCTCACGGTGTCGGACAGCACCGCCGCGGCCCGCGCGGCATACATCCGCACCTGCCACTGTCGAT
>JBBDXZ010000118.1:0-17136 GCA_040902075.1 Gemmatimonadaceae bacterium | reverse complement strand
TCGCGGTGGCAGGGTTGGAGCAGACGCAGAACTCGATGCGCCTGAGTTGGACCGCGGAAGAAGTCGATGACCGCCTGAAGCAGATCATGCTCGGCATCCACGAGACGTGCCTGAAGCACGGGGGCGACGGCAACGGCTACGTCAACTACGTCAAGGGCGCGAACATCGGCGGGTTCGTGAAAGTCGCGGACGCGATGCTTGCATACGGGGTGATGTGAGATGAAGCCGTTCGTCGTTCGTCTTGAGTCAGCCCGCCCGCTTCGCGGGCACCCGGTGATCCATCTCGCGTCTCTAGCGTCGCTGATGGTTTTCGCTGCCGACGCGGGAGCGCAACGCGCGGCAGCCGTGCCATATGTGCCGGGACCAACGTGGGAGCGGCGGCGTCCCGATCAGGTGGGGATGGACGCGGCAAAGATCCAGGAGGCGATCGCGTTCGCGAAGGAGCGCGAGTCGCGCGCGGCTCGAGATCTCGAGGAAGCGCATTATCAGAGCTTCGGGCGCGAGCCATTCGGCAACGCCGTCGGTCCCTTCAAACCACGTGGTGAGCCGAGCGGTGTGATCGTTCGCAATGGGTACATCGTCGCCGAGTGGGGCGAGCCAGCGCGTGTGGACATGACGTTCAGCGTGACGAAGAGCTTTGTCTCGACCGTGGTGGGGCTCGCGGTGGATCGCGGGCTGATCCGAAGCGTCGACGACACGGTGTATCAGTACATGGGCCCGATACTGCATGCCACGTCGCCCGCGCTCGGGCCCGAAGGTGGGCGGGGACGATTCGACGCGCGCGTCACGGTCGAGCCGTTCAACACTCCGCACAATCGCAGGATCACGTGGCGCCACTTGCTCCAGCAGACGAGCGACTTCGAGGGCACGCTCTGGGAAAGCCGGAGTGGGCGGATCGGCCGGGTCAAACACCGGCGACATGGTGGACGCGTGAACGGGTCGCGCCAGGCTCGGCGTACGAGTACAACGACACGCGCGTCAACGCGCTGGCCCTTGCCGCGCTTAGCGTGTGGCGGCGGCCACTCCCCGAGGTACTCCGCGAGATGGTGATGGACCCGATCGGTGCCTCGCCCACTTGGCGCTGGTATGGCTACGACAACTCCTGGATCGTCCTTGACGGGCAGATGATCCAGTCGGTGAGCGGCGGCGGACACTGGGGAGGCGGGATGTTCATCAGCGCGTACGACCAGGCGCGCTTTGGGCTGCTCACGTTGCGCAACGGAAAATGGGGGACCAAGCAGCTCATCTCGGAGGCGTGGATCAAGCAGTCGCGTACGCCAACCAGCGCCCAGCCGACGTACGGTTTCATGAACTTCTTTCTCAATACCGGCAAGCGGCCGATGCCGAGCGCGCCGGAGATCGTGTACTGGCACCTGGGCAACGGGACAAACGCGATCATCTGCGATCCCGAGCACGACCTCGTCGTGGTGGCGCGCTGGATTCAGGGCAACGCGCTCGATGGGCTTATGCAGCGGGTTCTGAGCTCGATCACTGAAAGGTCGCGAGTGACTACCCGGTCGCCATGACCAGCTGACAGTCCTTGCTCTGGCGGCACCGTGGGCGACCGATACCTTAGGGTTGCCTTTCCCTCCCGCGGTCAATGGACGCTCTTGCCCAATTGAACGCCTCCCTTACCGGCCGCTATTCCATCGACCGCGAGATCGGGCGCGGTGGCATGGCGACCGTATATCTGGCGCGCGACCTGCGGCACTCGCGCAGCGTCGCCGTCAAGGTGTTGAACCCTGAGCTCGGAGCCGTGCTTGGCGTCGAGCGGTTCCTGAGCGAAATCCGGGTTACGGCCAATCTCCAGCACCCCAACCTGCTGCCGCTCTTCGACAGCGGTGAGGCCGAGGGTCTGCTGTTCTACGTCATGCCTTTCGTTGAGGGCGAATCGCTGCGTAAGCGCCTGCTGCGCGAGAAGCAGTTTCCCATCGACGGAGCGATCCACATCGCGGGCGCGGTTGCGGGCGCGCTCGACTACGCCCATCGGCATGGCGTCATCCATCGCGATCTGAAACCCGAGAACATTCTGCTCAGCGAAAGCCAGCCACTCGTTGCCGACTTTGGTATCGCGCTGGCTGTCTCGAAGGCCGGGGGTGAGCGAATCACGCAGAGCGGCGTCTCGCTCGGCACCCCGCACTACATGTCACCGGAGCAGGCAACCGGCGACCGGGCGATCGACGGACGTACGGACATCTATTCGCTTGGCGCTGTTCTCTATGAGATGCTCACCGGAGATCCGCCGCACACGGCCAGCACGGCGCAAGCACTCATCGCCAAGGTTCTTACCGACGCGCCGCGGGACGTGCGCGTCATGCGTCCGCACGTTCCGGATCACGTGGCGACTGCGATAGAGTGCGCGCTCGAGAAACTCCCGGCGGACCGCTGGCCCACCGCTCAATCATTCGCCGAAGCGCTGCACGGCCGCGCGGGCGCGGCGGCGATACCCGCCGGCGTGCGCACGCCAGGAACGCTCGATACCCGCGCGGGAAAGGCGAAGTGGCACCACGCGACAAGGAGATCGCTCGTCGTCTCGACGGTTCTCGCATTCGTTGTCGGCGGCACTGTGGCCCTGGCCTGGCAATTCGCCGATCGCGCGGCCGACCGCGAAAGCGTGACATTCGAAATCGAGCCCCCCGCTCCGAATGGCATACCCGAAGACATAGCCAGGTTCGCGATCTCTCAGGACGGCAGCATGGTGGCTTTTGTCTCCAACTCCGACTCGGGCTCCCAGGTGTATCTGCGCCGGCTCTCCGAGCTCGAGTCTTGGCCGATGCCGGGGACGAATGGCGCCTTTGACGTTGAATTCTCGCCGGACGGGGAATGGTTGAGTGTCGTGACCTATGGCGGAAAGCTGCTCAAGGTACGTGTGGACGGCGGCTCGATTATGACAATCGGTGAAAGGCTGATGGCTTGGGGGGGCGTTGCCTGGGAGAGCAACAACAGCATTCTCGCCGGTAACGTGCCAGGCACCGGTAACGCTATCGCGCGAATCGATGCTGCCGGTGGGCCACCGCGCCCGTTGACGCAACCAACCGGCATCGGATGGGAGCACGGACGTCCGTTCGTTTTGAACGACCACAACACTCTGCTCTTCATGGACTGGGGGCCGGGGTTTACGGAGGACGACTTCCTTGCGATCGGATCGCTGAAGACCGGCGAGTATGCGAGAACGCCTCTGATCGCTACAGCAGCGATTGGCGTGGTGGACAATAGAATCGTGTACGTCAACGCCGCGGGCGCGATTATGGTCGTCCCGTTCGATCGCGACGGCAAACGAACGACGGGCGATCCCGTGCCCGTCATGGAGGACGTTACCATCACTGGAGGCCGCGAAGCCAGCCTCTCCCGCCGCGGCACTCTCGCGTACAAACGCGGGCAGCCCACGCAACGGTTGGTTCTGATCGACGGAGATGGGGCGCGGCATGAATTGTCATCCGAAGATCGGACCTTCTTACCGCCCTATTGGTCGTCCGGTCGTCCGACGTTCTCACCCGATGGCCGGCGCATCGCCGTCAACCTCGTAATGCAGCGCGGCGACACGATGTCCACGGACATATGGACTTTTGACACACGCAGTCGAACGTTCACTCGACTCACATCACTCGGTGATGTTCTAGGACCCGAGTGGACGCCGGACGGAAAGCACCTGGTGTTCTCAACACGGGAGAGCAGGGCTCCGTCGATCTGGCGCCAAGTGGCCGATGGCAGCCAGCCGCCGGAGAAGCTTGTGCAGTTCCGTGACGGCGAAGGCGTTTACTGGGCGAACGCGACGCCCGACGGTCGCGGCGTGCTCTATTGCCACTACACGATCTCCGGAAAAACTACAAATCTGTTCTACGTGTCGCTCCATGGCGCGCGACAACCCGAGCGGCTGGACGTCGGAGCCGTTCCTGACACCTGTTCGGCGCGTGTGTCGCCGGACAGCCAGTGGCTCGCATACGTGGGCAGCGATGGCGGCAGACCGAATGTCTATGTCCGACCATTTCGCGGCCGCGGCGGCCGCGTACAGGTTTCCATGGACGGAGGCGATTCGCCACTCTGGTCGCGCGATGGACGACGCCTCTTCTATCGCCGCGCCGAAAGCGGTTTCGGTTTTGCATCGGGCTCGCTGGTCGTCGCTCATGTGAGCGCGACACAAAACGCGTTGCACGTCGTGAAGCGGGAGCGTCTCTTCGCGTTAGGCGCAGGAGGCGTCTACGATGTCGCTCCGGACGGCAAGCAAGTGCTCATGTTGCGGCAGAGCGATACGCGTGTGCGCCTGATCGTGACGACGAACTGGCTCGATCAACTGCGCGCGCGGCTCGCCGGCCTCAAGTGAGGTTTATCCGCTGAAGGCTTTTTAGGGCGCTGCACGCGCGATCGCGACCCGCGATTCACGGCCACTCACGCCAGCAGATGAGGGACGCAAATGAAGACGGCTCTCCTCGCGGTATTGTCGGCAACGCCATTCCTCTCATTGTCCGCGCAGCAGACGGCGATTCACCGTGTCGCGCCGGACACGTTCTGGAACACGCTCTGGCGCGGGCATCCTGTCGTCGCGCGCATCAAGCCCGGCGACATCGTGATCACGAAGACGCTCGACGCGGGCGCACGGGACGAGCGCAACGTACTGCGGGCGCAACCGTTCAACCCGATGGTCGGTCCCATCTATATAGAAGGCGCCGAACCGGGTGACGCCATCGCGGTCAACATTCGAAAGATTCGACCGAACCGAGGCACGGCGTGGTCGTTCTATCGGCTCGGTGCTTTCGCGCTGACCCCTGCGATGATCGAAGGACTATACCCGAACGCATACAAAGCGGATCTCGTACGCCCCGGCCGCTCGGACCTGCTGATCTGGGACGTAGACACGACCCGCGGCACGGTGAAGCTCCGAGAGCCGGTGAGCGCGCGGCACAAACTCGAGTTTCCGATGGAGCCGATGCTCGGCGTCGTGGGTGTCGCGCCCGCCGGCGATTACGCGCCCACATCGGGACCGTCGCGCGAGTACGGCGGCAACATGGACTTCAACGAGATTCGTGAAGGCTCGACCGTGTTACTCCCGGTATTTCATCTTGGCGCGCTGCTGTTCGTCGCCGACGGACACGCGCTCATGGGCGACGGAGAGCCAACTGGCGCTGGCATCGAGACATCGATGGACGTCGAGTTCAGCATCGATCTGCGAAAACGCGCTCGACTGAGCGGGCCCCGGGTCATCACCGCCGAGTATATCATCTCGGTCGGCAGCCAGGCGGAGTTCATCAGCCCGCTCGATCGCGGCGTGCAACTCGCGACATCCGACATGATCCGCTGGCTCACCGACGAGTACAAGATGGAGCCGTGGGCAGCGCACATGCTCATCGGCGCGAAAGCCGAGTATGAAATCGTGACGATCATGGGATCGGCCGCGCTCAAGATCGCGAAGCGCTGGCTTCCGTCGACGCCATAACGCCCGCGAGAGCTAAGGCGTCTTGAGCTGCGACGCCTGAGGGTTCGCGCCGAGCCGGCGATAGGCGACGATGCCGAGCGCGAACGGCGCGACGAACACGAGCGCTGCCAGCAACGCACCGCCAGTTCCCGAGCTCGAGCCGCTCCAGAATAGTGCCCATAGCGGCGCCACGGTTTCGCTGATGAACGTGGCAAGAAGGGCGGTCAGGAATCCGTACCGCCACAAGACAAAGCTGGTCAGAACGATCCCTACCAGCGTGTTGACGCGGAGGATCATCAACTGATCGGGAACGAGGAAGTTGATGACGGCGACAATCACAACGCCTCCGCCGATCGCAAGGGCAGGTGAGCGCCGCCATTGATACAGCACGAGCTGCAGGCAGGCCAGCAGCGCGCACAGCGCGACCGAGCTCGCGAAGTTGTCGAGAACCTTCAGGGCGGGGATCGAGGCCGTCACCAACTCAGAGGCGCCGGCAGATCCGTGTGTTCCAGAGATCAACACGCCCGCAAACCGTACGACCTGCTCGGCCGCGGCCAGCACGAATCCCCAGATGGCTCCGAATGCGACGGCGGAAACGAGCTCGGGATTCATGAGTCGCCCTTTGCTGAGATCGGGCACTCCCCCGAACATTGCCGGCCGATGCTCCGCACTCAGCGACTCGGCGAGCACCGATCCTAAAAACACGATCCCAAAAATGAATGCGCCGATTGCGACACCGCCGACGATGCCAAACGCGAGCGGCGCGTCGGGGTTGGACGGCGCGATGAGCTCTTTGGCAAAATTCGTCAGATAGTATGTCGGCGCGGACAAGGCACACACACCGAGACCGAGCCTCCAGCCAAGACGCCATTGGAGCTCGTCTCGTCGTGATCGTGAGATGAGAAGCCCAAAGCCGATGGCGATTCCAGCGAGCACCAACAGTATGACCATCAAACCCAAGGCCGCGGTCTGCTGAGCCGTGTTGTGCTGCTGACGGTAGCGCAGAGGCGTCTCGAGATACTCCGAATACCCCGTGACGTCGTTGCCGGTGACTCGCACGCTGACCTTGGCGAACGCCGTGTCGCTCCCCCATGGGATCGCGCTTTCGGGACGAGCCCAGCGGAAAATGTGGTCGGTGCGATTCGAACGAGTGATCGTCGAGTCGGACAACCGCCGAAGGCTGGCCGGGCTCCAGCCGCGTGCGGCCAGCTCGCGCAATGCGACCGGTTCGGCCTCCTGCATGGTGACGCGCGGCGCGGATGCGGTGTCGGGAAGCTGGCGCGAGAATCCCACGACTCGGTTCCCGAGGCCCAAGTCCACATTCCACGGCACGTTCTCGCCGGCGCCTTTGAGGTGCACCCGCCAGGTCCAGAACGGAAGGTCTTTCGCCACGCGCGCCTCGACCGCCCTGCCTCCGATAGTGGCGAGCAGAAAGCGATGCAGCGACAGCGTGTCGCGGGTACGGAATTCCGCGAAGTGGTCGATTGAGCCCGTAACTCCACGTCCGGCGAGAAATGACTTGGCCGCGAAGACCGCATCGTCGCGGGACGCCGCGTGCTGATACGCTGAGCGATAGACCGTGCGCGGCCCGAGCGCGAGCACCGCAATGGCGGCAAGGACGCCGGCAATCGCGACCGGATGGTTCCACCGCGGTAGACCGCGACGCATCGTCTCGATGCGCGAGGCCATGTTCGGGACACGTACGCGCCCCGATTTCGTGGTTGTGGCTTCCTGGAGCGCCTTGTCCAGCGCGTTACCGAACGCCTCCATCGATTCGAACCGCTCTTCGGGCCGTTTCGAAAGCGCGCGCTCGATGACGGCGGCGACTGCCGCAGGGACTGCCGGCGCCGTCTCGCTGATGGGACGCGGCGGCTCCGTCACCTGCTTGAAGATCACCGTCTGGACGGAATCCCCGTCGAAGGGAAGGTGGCCCGTGAGCATCCGATAGCCAACGGTCGCGAGCGCGTACTGGTCCGACCGGTGATCGATGGTGCGATCGCCAGCCGCCTGCTCGGGACTCATGTACTGCGGCGTCCCCACGAGCATTCCCGTGCCCGTGAGTCCCTTGTCGCCGGAATCCAGACTCTTCGCAATGCCGAAGTCCATCACGAGCACGCGACGCTCGGGACCATCGAGCAGGATGTTTTCGGGCTTGATGTCGCGGTGGATGATGCCGGCCCGGTGCGCTACCGACAGCGCGCTCGCCGCCTCACGAACGATCCGGCAGCTCTCCGGAACGGAGAGTTGGCGTTCGCGGCTCAAGAGTGACGCCAGACTTTCGCCGTCGACCTTCGGCATCACGAAATAGCCGATGCTGCCCTCGCCTCCGACCGAGTAAATCGGAATGACATGGGGGTGCCGAAGCTGCGCGATCGCTTCCGCCTCGTGACGGAAGCGCTCGACGAGCGCCACGGACGCGACGAGGTCGGTGCGAAGTGTCTTGACCGCCAGCCACCGCTTCAGCCGAGGATCCCACGCCTCGAAGACCTCCGCGAATCCACCGCGCCCGAGCAATCCACGGAGCTCGCAGGAGTCACCCAAAAGTCTTTGGAGCTCCCGTGTGTGCTCCGCGTCGGAATCCGGCGACTGGGCCGTGTACTGCATGGCGCCAGCGCCCGATATAGTGGGCGGCGTCGGCGTGCCGCATCGAGGGCAGAAGATGGCCCCGGACGGCAGCTCACTCGAGCATTTCGCACAGGTAGCGGTCGACGCGTGCTGCATGGCCGTGAGGTGGGAATCCCCTGGGAGGATGCCGCCAATTTGGGACGTGAACCCAGGCTTCGCGAGTGGCAATCGCGTTTCAGACCCTGGGCGTGTATTCTCGCTTGATCCAGCCATGCACCGACCCATGCGCCCGACCGTCTGCGTCCTTCTAGCGTCGCTGCCTCTCGCACCCATCGCGGCCCAATCCCGGGCGTCGGAGCCGCCGGTGCGCCAGACGCAGGCGGACGATTACACCCGCTACGAGCTGTTGGCACCCGGGACCGGCAAGTTTCGCATCCTCTACGAAGTCACCGCCACGACACCAGGCGCCACTCAGTTCTTCAACCCTATTCGGCGCGGCAGTGTCGCGAGCGACGAGCGGGTCACCGACCTGATGACCGGCCGGCCCCTCGCATTCGACATCGTGAATGGACGGGTCGCCAGGGATGGCGGCGTCCGCAACGCGGATTCAACGGGTGAGTACATTCGCGTCACGCTGGCGCGTCCGGTGCCCCGCGACGGCGAGACTCGGATTCTCATCGACAAGACGTATCTCGACACCGTCAGCTACCGCGTGCACGGTGACACGATTGTCTTTGCGCGCCCGCTCGGGATCAAACGCAACGCCATCGTGCTACCGCCCGGCTTCGAGCTGATCTCGGGCAACTATCCGGTTCAGATCCTCCAGGAGTCCGACGGTCGAATCAAAGTCTCCTTCTGGAACAACACTCCCGCGGAAGCGCCGGTCCGGCTTCGTGCCCGCCGCGCCTCGGTGGCCCGTCCGGCGACGTCGGCGCTCGGTCCCGATCTCCGCCGCCGGCTGGAGGAGCGGGCGCATCAGACGCGCGAGATCGTCTACTATTTGCAGCAGCCCGAGACACATTCGTTCGACCTGTATCACGACTACACGGAGACGCGGCCGGGCGTCGACCGCTATTTCAACGTCGTGCGTGCCGGAAGCACGGTATCGAAACCGAGAGCGATTCTGCTCGATACCGGGGAGGAGCTGCGGTGGGATGTCCAGCGCGGCGATTCGGAGGTGGTGGTTTTCCACTTTCCTCCCGCCAGCGCTGGCGAGACCGTCCGCTTGAGAATGTTCGAGACGTACACCGACACCGCGCGCTACAAGCTCGTTGGCGATGAGCTGGTGTGGAACCGCGCGTTCGGGCGCCCGTCCAACGCCGTGGTGCTGCCCGCAGGTTGGGTGCTCACCAACAGCTCCATACCGGCGACGGTGAGTGAGCTGCCCGACGGCCGTATTCGTCTCGATTTCATCAATCCGCGCCCTGACGAGATCGCGGTCCTGATCACAGCGAGACGACGCGCACGGTGAACGAGCGCCGCTACGCGTGGTACGTCGTGGGTGTGCTGACGCTCGCGAATGTCTCGGGGTGGGTCGACCGGCAGATTCTTTCCTTGCTCGTAGTGCCCATCCGGCGAGACCTCGGTCTGTCGCTCACCGAGATGAGCTACTTGATCGGGCTTCCGTTCGCGGTCTTCTTCACGCTGATGGGGCTTCCCATCGCGCGCATGGCCGACTCAGGAAATCGCCGCAACATCATCGCGATCGGAATAGCAGTGTGGAGCGTGATGACCGCCTTATGCGGGCTCGCGGGCAGCTATACGCGTCTCCTGCTGGCGCGCATCGGGGTCGGTACGGGCGAAGCGGCGCTCCAGGCGCCGGGAACCTCCCTGATCGCGGATTACTTCCCTCGCGAGGGACTCGGCACCGCCATGAGCGTGTATTCCATGGCGGTGTTCATCGGCTCGGGATTCGCATATCTGATCGGTGGATGGGTCATCGGGATCGTCTCCGCTCAGGACATCTGGACATGGCCAGTGATCGGTACCATCCGTCCCTGGCAGTCCGTGTTTCTCATCGTGGGTCTGCCTGGGCTCCTGATCGCGCTCTTGATGCTCACCGTGCGCGAGCCGGCACATCGCGACCACACTCGCGGCAAGGTTCCCCTAGCGGCGGTCCTCGCATACGTGCGCGTGAATCGTCGCGCGTTTGCGTGCGTCACTTTCGGGTTCGCGCTTTCCGCCACCGTCAACTACGGTATCGCTGCGTGGCTTGCGACGTTCCTCATCGAAAAGCACGCCTGGCCCGCCTCGCGCGCGGGGATCGTGATGGGCCTCCTCACCATGACGGTTGGCACTATCGGCGTGGTCTCGGGCGGACGGACGGCAGACGCTTTCGTGCGACGCGGACACGTGGATGGCGCGCTGAGAGTGGGCATCATCGGAGCCGCCGGCATGCTCGTGTCCGCTACCGCGTATCCGTTCGCTCCCTCCGCGGGCGTAGCGGTCGCGTGGCTCGTCGCAGTCAATTTCTTCGCGGCCTTCCCTTGGGGAGCGGCCTCGGCCGCGTCAGCGGAGATCGTCCCGGTTACGATGCGCGCCCAAGGCGTTGCGTTGTATTTCTTGGTCGTGAGCCTGATCTCGGTTGCCCTCGGCCCCATATCCGTCGCCGCTGTCACCGATTACGTGTTTCACGACGACGCCGCCCTCCCATATGCCCTCGCGATCGTGAACATCGTTGGAATGACGGGCGCGATCGCACTTTTTGTGATCGGACTTCCCGCGTATCGTCGAACGCTCGCGACGCGCGACGGGTGGCGCAGCGAGTAGGCGCAAAATCTGCAGTCCCTCCGATGACTACCCCTCGGAGGAATCATCATGGAGCGCAACGAAGGCACGGACGGTTTGGCGCGCGATGCACAGATCGACGCCAACGAATTTTCGGGAAGCGGCTCGACGCCGCAGGGCGCGGATGGCCCGACCAACCAAGCGAGCCAGTTCGACTACGCCGGCACGGGATCCAGCGACCAGGCACCCGGGATCCGCGATCGCGCCAAGAGCGCGTTCGGTACGGCGGGCGACAAGCTCGCCGACGTAGGATCCGGCGCGCGCGAGAAAGTCGGCGCCGCGAAGGACAAGCTTGCCAACGCGCTCGAGTCCGGCGCCGAACGCCTTCGCGAACGGACGCACGGTGCGGGCAGCGGCGCCGCGCTCGCGGGCGCGACCGCCAATGGCACCACCGCCGATGGCACCACCGCGGTGGGCGACGGGAGAGTCGCACAGGTATCCGATCGCGTCGCCGGCGGCATGGAAGCGACCGCCGACTGGCTCCGTCAGGCGGACATCGATGGGCTCAAGGCAGGCATCGAGACGCAGGTGAAGGAGCATCCCGGCCGTACGCTGCTCATCGCCCTCGGCCTCGGCTACCTGGTCGGTCGCGCGTTCAAAAACAACCAATAGACCGTCGTGAACGTCGCACCCAACGGAACACGTAGCATGGGCGAGCTCCTGCGCGACCTGGCGCATGGGAGCGCGGATCTCTTGCGCGGCGAGCTTCGGCTGGCTCGGATCGAGCTGGCTGACATTGCGACGAACGTAGCGCGCGGTACGGTCCAGGTGGCGCTCGGGGTCGTGCTGCTGTTGCTCGGCACCCTGTCGCTTGCCACGGGAATCGTCTTGTTGGCTGGCGACCAGTGGTTGTCCCGAGATCGCTACTGGCTGGCGGCGCTTGTCGTGATGGTGGTTACCGCCGCGTTGGCCGCGTGGATCGCAAAGCGGGGTGCTGCACAACTCTCGCCGTCGGAGCTCGTGCCCGATCAGACGCTGGAGACTCTCAAGGAGGACAAGGCATGGCTGACACAACAGCTGACGTCCGGCGCGACATCGAGCTGACGCGCGAACGGATGTCGAGCACGATCGAAGAACTGGAGCAGAAACTGAACGTGAAGCAGATGGTGCGCGATCATCCGTGGCCGGCGCTCGCCGTCGCCGTCGGAGCTGGCATTCTGCTTTCGGGCTCGCGCGCGGACGTCAAAGCGGCGGCTGCCACCGTCGCGGCGACGAAGGGCGCCAGCTCGCAATTGGGGCACGTGTTAGACGATGTAGTGGCCAGCCTCATGACCGCGGCGAGCGACGCGCTCCGCGGCCAGGTGGATAGTCTGGTTGGCGAGATCAAGACTGCGATCGGTGCGCCGAAGACCACAGTCAAGTCGGACGGAGCAGGCTATGGGGTTGGACCCATCGACATCGTTCCGGAAAAGGGTCCGGTGTCGGTACGAGATATCCCGCGCGCGGATTGAACGACGGATAAGAACGGATAACCTTTTCGCCGCGGATCAGGGCGGAAACAGAGCGGACACTACTCGGATACTGCAATTGCTTTGTGACTTGGCGTGAGAGCCTCTCGGGCCGCACAAACAATCAAGAGCAATATTCGCTTAGTGTCCGCTTTCTTTCCGCGTCATCCGCGGCAAAGCAGTTGCCGCGCAAATCCGGCAGGCGAATCCGCTCCGGTGCGCCGAGTCAGTTTCAGGCCATGCGGATCCAGCGCGCCAGCTCCCGCAGGCTCGGGCGCTTGCCGTACATGAGCAGCCCGACTCGATAGATCCGCGCGGATAACCAGATCGCGATCCAGCAGCCGACGGCTACGCTCAGCAGCGCCCCCACGATCTCATACCATGGCACCGCGATCAGAGCCATTCGCAATGGCATCATCAGCGGAGCGGAGAAGGGGAGCACGGACATGGTGACCGCGAGCGTGCTCGATGGATTGAGCAGGATCGGCTGCATGAACACGATCGACGAGATCAGCAGGATCATCACCGGAGTAGCCGCCTGCTGCACGTCCTCCTGATTGCTGACCATGGCCCCCACGGCGCCGAACAGCGCCGCGTAGAAAATGAAACCGAGGACGAAGAAGAGAACGAGCGCGACACCCACCAACGGTTCCACGGAGGGGACCCTCATCGCGCCGCCCGCCATGGCGGGCGCTCCCAGCTTCTCGAGGATCGGGCCGCGGGCCAGATAAATCAAATACGTCACGACGAGCCACGCCGTCATTTGCGTCAGCGCGACCATCCCCGATCCGATGATTTTGCCCGCCAGCAGCGTGTCGGGCTTTACGCTGGAGACCACGACTTCGGCGACACGCGTCGTCTTCTCCTCGAGCACGCCCCGCATGATGCTCTGCCCGTAGATCGCGATCATCATGTACAACACGAGCGCGACGCCATAACCGAAGAAAAAGCTCGCCATCCCGCTCGCGCCTTCCTTGCCGCGGTCCGTGATCTTCTCGGTCCGGGTCTCGAGGCGAATGTTGGTGAGCGCCGAGATGCGGCTCGCGTCCACGCCTTCGCGCTCGAGCCGTTGGCTCAGAAGGCTCTGACGCACGGCACGCTCGATGTTCTCGACGTCGATCAGCGCCGTGGCGTTGCGACCGGCATAGCGCATCTCCTTCCCCGCGAGCGTGCTCGCGTCGAGCACCAGATAGCCGAGCGCTTCCTGCCGCATCACCTCGCTCGTCGCTCGCTCCTCCTCCGGCGGGATCTGCTCGGCTGTGACCTTGCGTACGCGAGGCGCGCGAGCGCTCGGGCTCATGGACGTGAGCGACTTCGCGACGCTGGTCCCCAGGTCGGTTGCGGTCGCGTCGATGATGACCACGTCGGAGAGCCGCCCCGACGTCTTGGTCTTCATCGCCAGCGCGATCGGGAGGATCATGATGACGCCGAGTAGCACTGGACCGAGGATCGTTACGATGATGAACCATTTCGACCGCACGCGCTCGAGATACTCGCGCTTCAAGACGACGAACATTTTAGCCATGGCCGGACATTCCCTCCTCCACAGCCGTCGCGCCTACGCGCTCGAGGAAGATCTGGTGCAGCGAGGGAGTGATGAGCTCGAACCGTCGGACGTCGGCGCCGCTCGAGACGATGCGTCGCAATAACTCCTGTGGACTCGCGCCGGGAGCGAGCTCGATCTCGAAGTAGCGGTTCTGGTCGTCCGCGCGCGCGACGAGCTGTCGGTCCTCCAGAATGGCGCGGATACCGTCCTGCGATTCGCCGTCCAGGGCGAGCGCGACATTGCGCATGCCGTGCGACTGCTTGACCGCCGCGACTTCGCCGTCGAGCACCTTTTCACCTCGCGCGATGATGCACACGGAATCGCACAGCCGTTCGGCATTGTCCATCAGATGCGTACTGAAGATCACGGTCTTGTTCGCGCGTTTCAGCTCGACGATGGTGTCTTTGAGAGCCTGCGAGTTGATCGGATCCAAGCCCGAGAAGGGTTCGTCGAGGATCACGAGGTCGGGCTCATGCAGCAATGTCCCGATGAACTGCACCTTCTGCTGCATTCCGCGCGACAGCTCGTCCACTTTCGCATTGCCCCAATCCTTCTCCGGGGTCTTGAGGCTGAGCCGGTCCAGCCATTCATCGATCCGGCGATCCGCGACCTTCGGCGGGATTCCCTTCAGTTCGGCCAGGAAGCGGAGGACCCGACGAACTTGCATCTTCTTGTACAAGCCGCGCTCCTCCGGGAGGTAGCCGACCCGGTCGGAGATGCCGGCTTCGAGATGCGGGCGGCCGAAGATCTCGATCGTGCCCGTGTCCGGCACGATGATGTCGAGGATCATGCGGATCGTGGTCGTTTTGCCGGCGCCGTTCGGGCCAAGGAGCCCGTACACGGCACCCCGCGGCACGAGCAACGTGAGATCACGCACGGCAAGGGTCGCGTCGAAGCGTTTCGTGACGTTCGTGATTCGAATCGCCGGATCGGCCATGAAATTCGTCGGGAGGGAGGGCGAGGTATTATAAACCGTCAGTGCGACCTACGCCGATTCTGCTCGCGTCACTCCTGGTTGCCTGTGGCGGCCAGCCTCGCGAGGAGCCCAAATCCCCGATCACCGTCTTTGCGGCGGCGTCGCTCGCGCGCCCGCTGAAAGTCCTCGCTGATTCGTTCCAACGTCGGGAGAACGTTCCCGCGCTCGCGGAGCTCGGCGGCTCGCTCGAGCAGGCGCGAAAGATCACGGAGCTTGGCCGAGTACCCGACGTGCTCATGCTGGTGGACGACGACGTCGCCGCTGCGTTGGTGCCCACCTATCTCGACTGGTATGTGCGATTCGCGACGAACCGCGTGGTCGTGGCGTACGCGCCCGAATCCAGGCACGCCGACTCGATCACCAGCGAAAACTGGTGGCGCATCGTGTCTCGTCCCGGGGTCAGGGTTGGGCGCGCGGATCCAAACGTCGCGCCGGCGGGGAAGCATGCGCTCGCGCTGCTGCAGCGCGCCGAGACGTATTACCAGCGTCTTGGGCTGGCCGACAGCATTCTCTCGCGCGCGTCCCTCAAGTATGTGCGGCCGAACGCGACCGAGCTCGCGGCGCTCCTGGAGACGGGAGAGGTGGATTACATCCTCGATTACGAGTCGGTCGCCAGACAGTACGGATTCAAGTTCGTCACACTTCCCGAAGACCTGGCGTCCGCGATTCTGTACGCCATCTCCGTCCCTCGACAAGCGACGCATTCGCACGAAGGAGTGCAGTTCGCCGCCTTCGTGCTCTCAGACGAGGGAAAGCGCATTCTTCGGGACGCCCAGATCAACGTCTTGAGCGTGCCGGTCGCCATCGGCACCAACGTCCCACCCGAGCTTTCAGCCCTTGTCCGCACCGTCGCCACTGCCGCCGCCGCTGGGCGCTGAGCTCACGCTCGACCAGGCACCAAGGGCGTCCAACGTCCGCGGCGAAAGTGTGCTGAACATCGTCGTCGCGCTCGCCGCGTCGTTGTTCCTGTTGTTCCTCGTCGCCCCCCTGATCGGCCTTGTCGGTGGCGGCGGCGTCGCCGGACTGCGGCAGCTCGCCTCGGACACCGAGCTTCGCGGCTCGCTGCTGTTGACGACCGGGACGGCCACGCTCGCCACGTTCTTGGGCATTCTCGGGGCGACGCCGGTTGCATATGCGCTCGCCCGCGGACGCTTCCGCGGACGGGCCCTCCTCGCCGCCATGATCGACTTGCCGCTGCTGATTCCGCATCCGGTGGCGGGCATCGCGCTCCTCCTCGTATTGGGACGCAACACCGCGCTCGGGTCCGGGCTGTGGGCGCTCGGCCTTCAGATCACGGGGTCCGTGACCGGCATCGTCTGCGCGATGGTCTTTGTCTCGGCTCCGCTGTACGTGAGCGCGGCGCGCGAGGCGTTCGACCGCGTCGACCCTCGCTTCGAAGGCGTGGCGCGCACGCTCGGTGATTCGCGCTGGCAGGCCATGCGGCGCGTCACCTTGCCGCTGGCATGGCGCGGGTTGCTTGCGGCCGCGATCGTGATGTGGGCGCGCGCGGTAAGCGAATTCGGTGCAATTGTGATCCTCGTCTATCACCCGCGCGTCGCGAGCGTGCTGAGTTACGAGCGGTTCACGGCGTTCGGACTCCGGGAAGCGCTGCCGGTTGCGGCGGTTCTGGTGCTCCTGGCGTTGATCCCACTGGTAGCGTTACGGGCGTTGCGTGGCGATGAGCGGCTTCCGTTTCGCCGCAGATGAAGTGCACGCGATGATTTCACTGGCGAACATCTCGGCTGAAGTAGGCGACTTCCGACTGGAGGACATCAGCTTCACCGTGCCCCAGGGCTCGTACGGCATCGTCATCGGGCCAACCGGTGCGGGGAAGACGACCCTCGTCGAGGCAATCGCGGGGCTCGTGCCGATTACCAAAGGGCGCTTGCTCCTCGGCGACACCGAGCTCACACACGCGCCGCCCGAGCAGCGACGGCTCTCGATCGTATATCAGCACGCGTATCTCTTTCCACATCTGACGGTACGCGAGAACGTCGGCTATGGAAGCGCGAACAGCAGGATCACGGTCGAAATGCTCGAGCGCTTCGGGCTCGGGGAGGTCGCCGGCCGCAACGTGCGCGTCCTGAGCGGCGGCGAGCGACAGCTCGTTGCGATCGCGCGGGCGATTGCGCGGCGGCCTGAGGTGCTGCTGCTCGACGAGCCGTTTGCGGCGCTCGATCCACGGCGGCGTCTCAGCGTCAGACGCGAGCTCCGAACGATTTATTTCGAGCGCCGCTTCACGGTGCTGCAGGTGACGCACGACTTCCACGAAGCGGGCCTCCTGGGTGACGTCGGAGTCGTCCTGGATCGCGGACGTCTGCTCCAGGTGGGGAAACCGGAGGAGCTGTTCAGGCGCCCTGCTTCACCCGTCGTCGCGGATTTTCTCGGCGCCGAGAACGTGTTC
>JBBDXZ010000117.1:0-17195 GCA_040902075.1 Gemmatimonadaceae bacterium | reverse complement strand
TCGCCGTCACCGTGCGCAACGGCGTGCCGGTTCGCGTGGGTGACCTCGCGACCGTTGTTGATGGGTCCGAGGAGCGGCGCGGCGGCGCGGAGATCCAGGGCACGCCGGCGGTGTCGGTCGAAATCCTCAAAGTGTCAGGCTCGAACACGGTGCAGGTGGCCGATTCGGTGCGACACGTGCTCGGCCAGCTCGAGCGCCAGGTCCCCGCGGACATCCGGCTCACCGTCATCAGGGACGACTCGGAACGCGTGCGCGACGCGCTGCACGATGTGCAGCTCTCCATCGTGCTGGGGGCGACGCTCACGATCGCGATCATCTATCTGTTCTTGAACTCGTGGCGCTCGACGGTGATCACCGGGCTCACGCTGCCGGTCTCGATCATTTCCGCCTTCTTCATCATGTGGGTGTTCGGGTTCACCGTGAACACCATGACGCTCATGGCGCTCTCGCTCGCCATTGGATTGCTGATCGACGACGCGATCGTCGTGCGGGAGAACATCGTCCGGCACGTGGAGATGGGGAAAGACCACCACACCGCCGCGAAGGATGGCACCGACGAAATCGGCCTCGCCGTGATGTCCACCACCTTCGCGGTCGTCGCCGTGTTCATTCCTGTCGCGTTCATGGGCGGAATGATCGGGAAGATCTTCTTCCAGTTCGGCGTCACCGTTGCGTTCGCGGTGTTGGTCTCGCTGTTCGTCTCGTTCACGCTCGACCCGATGCTGTCGAGCGTGTGGTTCGATCCGGAAATCGAAGGCGCGCACGGCCACGCGCGCTCAAGATCGCGCAATCCCGTCAAGCGGGGCGTTCTGGCCTTCAATCAATGGTTCGAGCGCGTCGCCGACCGGTACCCCGGCGCGCTCGATCGCGCCCTGGGCAAGCGCTGGGCGGTGGTCGGCGTGGGTTTCGTATCGGTGGCGGTCGCGATTCTGCTCGTGCCACGCATCGGATTCACCTGGATGCCGGACGCGGACACCAACGAATTCAGCGTCCAGTACCGCGTACCGCCGGGGTCGCGCCCCGAGTACACCATGGGAAAGGGACGCGAGATCGCGACCTTCCTGCAATCACTGCCCGAGGTCGAGCGGACGTACCTCTCCGTCGGCGGCGGCTTCATGGGGACCGCGAACAACGGCCGCATCGGCGTGCGGCTGAAGCCGAAGGGCCAGCGGGATCGCACGCTCCAGGAAATCCAGACGGAGTTGCGCGGCAAGCTCCGCAACCTTCCAGGCGTCCGACCATCGATCACCGGCCAGCGAACGGTGTTCGGAGGCGGATTCCGCCCGCCCATCATCGTGAACGTCCAAGGTCCCGAGCCGACACGCCTGAAGCTCGCGGCCGACCGGGTGCTGGACGCGGTTCGCTCGGTGCGCGGCGTCGCCGAGCCCAACTCCAGCGAGGAGGGCAGCCTGCCGCAGTTGGACGTCCGCGTCGACCGCCAGGAAGCGTGGCGTGCCGGAGTGGGGATCAGCACGATCGCGTCCACGCTGCAGCCGCTCTTCACCGGCCAACGCGCTACGCGCTGGGAAGACTCGCAAGGGTACTCGCACGACGTCGTGATCGTGTACCCGGACTCCATGCGGTCTTCCGCCGCCGACGTGTCGGAGATCTCACTGCTCAGCGAAAGCTCGCACAGCGTGCAGCTCTCACAAGTCGCGGAAGTGCGCGCCGGCGTCGGGCCGCAGCAAATCGAGCGCCGCCAACTGGAGCAGCAGGTGTCCGTCAGTGCCGGAGTGCTGCCCGGCTTCGCCGTCGGCGAAGTGGCTGACCGCGTGAAGCGCGCGATCGACGCGATCGGGCTGCCACCCGGCTACCGCGCCGTGTTCACCGGTGACGTGCAAAACCTCGAGGAAACGAAAGGCTACGTACTCGAGGCGATCATCCTTGCCGTCGTCTTCATCTATCTGATCCTCGCTTCGCTCTTCGGGTCATTTTTGCAGCCACTGTCCATCATGCTGGCGCTGCCGCTCAGCTTCATCGGCGTGGCGTTGGCGCTGCTGGTGACGGGCGGCAACCTGAACGTCATGTCGATGATCGGCATCATCATGCTAATGGGGCTGGTCACCAAGAACGGGATTCTCTTGGTGGATTTCGCGAACCAGCAGCGCGCGGCCGGCATGGATCGGCGCGAGGCGCTGCTGATGTCCGGCCGCATCCGTTTGCGTCCGATCGTGATGACAACCGTGGCGATGATCTTCGGCATGTTGCCGCTGGCGTTCGCGCTGGGCGCCGGAGCCGAGCAGCGAGCGCCGATGGCGCGCGCCGTGATCGGTGGGCTCATTACCTCCACGCTGCTCACGTTGTTCGTCGTGCCGGTCGTGTATACGCTTCTGGACGACGCCGCTGCCTGGTTCGGCGGGCGTCGCCGCCAACGGCCAGTCGCCGCGGGCGATATTCGTCCGCACGCCGTGCCCGAAACCGCGGGAATCGGCGACTAAAAGCGCGGCCGCGGGTCGCCGGCCTGTGCGCGTTGGCTGACAGCCCATCGAGTCGGCAAGCTGCTTTTTTGTCTCCTTGACGTAGCGTCCCGAACCCCTTACTAGGGTGTGTTGTTACGCGTGCAACGAACTATCTGAAAGAGGAGGCGGGTCATGCCGCGGGGTGACGGGTTACAAGGCGAGTATCGATTCGCGGACGAGGACGAATCGGAAGATCTCGGCTACGGCGGCGGCGCGGGCGGGGGGAGTCGGAAGTACGACGACGACGACGAGGACGAGGGTGGCTGGGCCACGCACCGCGAGACCGACGACCTCTGGGACAGCACCGACGACATGGATGAAGAGGAGGAAGTCGTCGAGGGCGCTGAAGCCGTAGTCGGCGAGACCGAGGAAGAGGACGAGGATGCGTTTGGCCGCACACCTGCACCTCGTGGGGGCGGTGGCGCAGGCGGGGCCGGACGGACTGGCGGAAGTGCGGTCGCCAAGCCCGTGGCAAAGCCTGCTGCGCCACTGCCACCCAAACCGGCTGCGAAGTCGGCCGGCAATTCCGGGATGGGGGCGAACAAGGCGGCCAAGAAATCGTCCGGGAAGAAAGCCGCCAAGAGCGCCGGGAAGGCGGGGAAAAAGAGCGGCTCCAAAAAGCCGGCCAAGGCCAAGAAGGGCGGCGCCAAGAAGGGCGGCGCCAAAAAGGGCGGAAAGAAGAGCGGGAAGAAGGGCGGGAAGAAAGGCCGTCGGTAGGCGGAAGTCAGTCAGACCGAAGCGGCGGGGCGATGCGTTCGCTCCGCCGTTTCGCTCCTCCGCGCGGTGATCTAATATCCTTTCCCCTCCCGTTTCTTTTACGCCGCCCCCGACGCCGTGGAATCCCCCGTCACGCTGTTGCGCACGCACTCGAGACACGCTCCGTGGAATGCCCGGGGTCTGGCGGCCCACGTTACGGCGCTCGTGGATGCGGCGGGGATGCGGCCCACCAATGCCTCCGCCAAGGCCGCGCCCAGCGCGCGTGCGGTCCGGTTTTATGTGGCGAGCGGCCTCCTCGATCGCCCCGAAGGCGCCGGCACGGCGGCGACGTACAACTACCGGCATTTCCTGCAGCTTCTCGCGATCAAGATCCGGCAGCGCGAAGGCGCAACGCTGGAGACCATCAAAAAGGAAATGAAGGAGTTCGCCGGCGACGCGCTCGAGCGACGAGTCGCGACCTCACTCGCGCCTGCGCTTGGCTCGGGCGCCGATACGGCTCAGAAGCATGATGACGATGCGACGCCGTCCTGGCGGCGCGTCAGCGTCGCCGACGGCATCGAGCTGCACGTTCGCGAGGACGTGCCGGCGGCGCGCGAATCAGCCGTTGTCGCGATGCGCGAAGCCGTCAGAGCGGCCCTTGGTCGCGAGGACGTTCGCTGACCATCAAAGGAGCCGTGACAGCATCGTCGCGCCAAGCTCGGACATCCTCGCGATCCAGGGCCTCGCTGTGAATTCGTTGAGCTTGATCTCGCGCGAATGACGCAAGTCGTCGAGGAAGGTCGAATCCATGACCGCGCCGAACTGACGATCCCACACCACCAGGTTCGACTCGTTGTTGAACGCGAGCGAACGGTTATCGAAGTTCAGCGCGCCGATGGTACCCCATATGCCGTCGGCCACGATGGTTTTGGAGTGCATCATCGTGGGCTGGTATTCGTAGATCTTTACCCCGCCGCGGAGCAGCATCTCATAGCGGGCGCGACCGCCGTACCAGGTGATGAGAACGTCACTGCGATGATTCGCGGTCAAGATGCGCACGTCAACGCCTCGGCGCGCGGCGGCGATGAGGAGCTTTCGGAAATCGTCGTTGGGTACAAAGTACGAATTGGCTATGTAAAGGGTGCGGGTCGCGCCGGCGATCGTGAGCGCGAGAAAACGCTCGGCGGGAGTGCTTCCCGGCGTCGGAGACGTGAACAGGACTCCCGCCGTGCTGGCTCCGTCCGGGGCGTGGAAGGCATGTCGCGGAAAGAACTGCTCGTCGACGAGCAGCTCTCCCGTTGCTTCGACCCATCCCGCGGCGAACGCGGCCTGGAGCTCCATGACCGCGGGCCCCTCGAAGCGAACGTTCGATTCACGCCACTGGTTCTTTGTGCGCCCGTTCCCGAGCCAATAGTCCGCAAGGCCGAATCCGCCGGTATATC
Organism: Gemmatimonadaceae bacterium; assembly: GCA_040902075.1. GTDB lineage: Bacteria > Gemmatimonadota > Gemmatimonadetes > Gemmatimonadales > Gemmatimonadaceae > DASPMP01. The sequence continues at coordinate 12,598 of JBBDXZ010000117.1, read as the reverse complement.
CGACGCGTCCGTCGACCACGAACGCGCGTACGTGCGAGCGCTCGGTCGCATTGTGAACCGAATACCATTTCAGCTTGCGGAGGATCGCCGCTTCCACGCCCGAGCGCTCCAGGTCTTCGACCCAGGATTTCTTCAGAGATTGGGATCCGAACGCATCGAGCAGCAGCAGGACACGGACTCCAGCTCGCGCGCGCTCAGAAAGGACCGCCGCCAACGAATCCGCGACGACGCCCGGCTTTGAGTAGTAGTTCTGAACGGTGATGGTCTGTCGAGCGCTGCGGAGATCAGCCCAAAGTCGCGGGAATGTCCCGTCGCCGTTCAGGAGTTGCTCGACACGGTGTCCCGACTCGAGATGGATGCCTGAGTAGATCGCCATGAGGTCGCGAAACGTGGTGTCACCAACGGCGGGCGACCGCTCGCCGACTGAATAGACGACGCGGCGGAGGGGCGTTCCGCGCGTGAGCGAGAGAAGTCCGATGAGCGCCAGCACCGAGGCGATGATGATCCCGATGGTCTTGGCTAGTGGTTTCAGACTGGACATTGGCAGTAGCTTCTTGCCGGTTGCATGCCAGACTCGTGCATGCCTCGACCCCTTCAACGTGGAGCGGACGCCATGATCTCACTCATCACTGGCGTAGGCAGCAAGGGACAGGTCGGTGAAGCGGTCGCCGCCGCGCTCGCCAGACGAGGGGATACTGTGCTCCTCGTGTCCCGGTCGGAGCACGAAGTGCGCGACCGCGCAGACGAGTTGGTGAGCGCCGGGCTCGCTGCGCGGGGATACGGTTGCGACCTCTCGAAGGCGGCGGAGGTCGATCGGCTCGCGGAACGGGTTCGAGGCGACCACGGCGACCGACTCGATGCTCTGGTGAATCTCGCTGGTGGATTCGCGCTATCAGGTCCGATGGCGCAGAGCGATCCCGCGACTTTCGACCGGCTCTTCGCGATCAACGCTAGCACAGCGTACCTCACTACGCGCGCATTCTTTCCATTGTTGCGCTCGGCGAGCGGATCCATCGTCTTCTTCGCCTCAGAGGCCGTACTCGACGGCGCGCGCACGAGTGGGATTTCGGCCTACGTCGCGGCAAAGTCGGCGATCGTCGCGCTCATGCGATCGGCGGCGGATGAGGGACGCGAGGCCGGCATTCGCGCAAATGCGCTCGCCCCCGCGTCCATTCGCACGACCACAAACGAAGCTTCGATGGGCCCAAACACGCGCTACGTCGAGCGTGAGGACGTCGCCTCCGCGGTGGCCTTTCTCTGCTCACCAGCGGCCCGGGCTATCACCGGTCAGATCATCCGCCTTCGGTGACGCATGATCGATGATCCATACTGTTACACGACTCGTGACTCATGGTGGCTCGTGGTGGCTCGTGGTGACTCGTGATGCATGACCCCGGTGCTCGCCCATGTCTCGTGTCCGCCGTAGCTTCTGTGGATGAATCTCGCAGTCCGTCGCCGCGCTGCGATGAGGCTCGTGGCGCTCGACCGGTCGCTCGAGGCGTTGCCTCTGTTTCGTCTGAGCGATTCCGCCGACGACACCTTGATTACGTACGGCACGGACAATGGGGGCCGGTGGCGGGTCCTCCCCGCTCCAGGAGACCGTCTTCCCGGCACGTTCGATCAGGACGTCTACGTGGAGCTCTGCCGGCGCTTCCACGACGCCGACCATCCCGCGGACGGCGGAGTCAGCTTTACCCTGCATAGCTTCCTTCGCTCGATCGATCGCCGAGTAGACGGCCGGACCTACGACCAGCTTCGCTCCGCCCTCGGCCGTCTCGAGCGCACCATTCTCGAGTCGTCCGACGCCTACTATTCCGCCAGCGCCGGCGCCATCATGAGCGGACAGTTCGCGGTCCTGTCGTCGGTTTCGATCGAGCGCCGCCGGATTGTCGACCGCGAGCAGCTCGGTCTGTTCGCCGCCGTGCCGGCGGCGGAGCCGGGAGTAGCGCGTGTCGTCCTGCACCCCATCGTGCGCGACAATATCGTAGCGCGCCACGTCGTGACCCTTTCGCTTTCTCGATACCTGGCCCTCCAATCCCCGGTTGCCAGACGCCTGTATCGGTTGCTCGAGATCGCCCGGGCTAACGGAATGGTCAGCTGGCGTGTCTCATTGGACAGACTTCGCGATATGCTGCCGCTGGTACAGCGGTATCCCTCGCATCTTCAGCGCGTCCTTCAACCAGCGCACGTCATGCTGATTGAAGCCGGTCTCGTCCGTGACGCGGGCTTTCGCCAGCACCGCCGAGAATGGAATGCTGAGTATGTCCTGGCATCGCGCGCGGAATGAGCGGCGCGGTAAGTGCTTGAAAGTAGGGGTCCAGGTGAACGTTCGACCTAGTTCGGGAGTATAAGAAGGCATGGCCACAAAGCTCGTGAAGGAAATTCGACGCGAGATCGAGATCGATGGCGAGCCGTTCACGGTCGCGATTTCGCCAAGCGGGGTGAAGCTCACGCGGAAGCGCTTTCGTTCGGGGCGGGCATTGAGCTGGCGCGCGCTCTGGCAGAGCGGCAGCGACGAGGAGCGTGAGGGCAAAAGCGAGTCGCCCACCGCACCTAGCACCTAGCACCTACCACCTACCACCTACCACCTACCACCTACTCCATCCGTTTTCGCTACCTTAAGTCCAATCCTGCATAGGTATCATCATCATGCGTCGTCCTCGGAAACTCGCTGTCCTCGCCGTCGTCCTCATCCCCGTTCTCGCGAGCGGCTTCCTGCTGCAGTCGCGGGGTGGTGCTGGGGCGGGAGGCGCGGTCCTGCTCGACCAGGTGCTTTCGCTCATCTCGGAGCGCTTTGTCGACACGTTGTCCCAGGGCGCTATGTACGAGAAGGCCGCGCGCGGATTGGTACGCGAGCTGAACGATCCGTACACCGAGCTGCTTTCGCCGAAGGACTTCAAGCTGTTCTCGACGCGAACGGGGGGCCGGTACGGCGGTCTCGGAATGACCATCGAGCCGCGCGACAACCAGATCATCGTGGCGAACGTGTTTCCGAACACGCCTGCCGAACGCGGAGGCGTGCGTGAGGGCGACCGGATCATCCAGGTGGACACGATGTCCACCCGCGGCTGGACGACGCAGAAGGCGGCCGACATGCTCACGGGGACTCCCGGGACGAAGGTAAAGGTGAAGTTCAACCGTCCGGGCGTGGTGCAGCCGATCGAAGGTGAGTTCACGCGAGCGATCGTCAATGTGCCCGCGGTTCCATTTGACATTACGTTCGGATCCGTAGGCTATGTCCCGCTCCAGAGCTTCAACGAGCACGCGACGACAGATCTCGAGAAGGCCATTCGCGACCTCACGGCGCGCGGCGCCAAGGGCGTGATCATCGATTTGCGCGGAAATCCCGGCGGAATTCTCGAGCAATCGCTCACCGTCAGCAATCTCTTCCTCCGCCCCGGCGCCGAAATCGCTTCAGTTCGGTCGCGCAGTGGCGAGACGCAGTCGTACGTCGCTCGTTCGCAGCCGGCGCTGCCGACGACTCCGCTAATCATTCTCACGGACGAGCGCTCTGCATCCGCCAGTGAAATTGTGTCAGGGGCGCTTCAGGACCATGACCGCGCGGTCATCGTCGGGCAGACGACATTTGGTAAGGGATTGGTCCAGTCCGTGTTCAATCTGGACGGCGGCTACGCCCTGAAGCTCACGACGGCGAAGTGGTTCACGCCCAGCGGCCGGTCCATCCAGCGCGAGAGGAAGTTCGTCGACGGCGAGTTCGTCGAAGACACGCTGCGTGACTCGCTCGAGACGAACGCGAGCAAGAAGAGTCGTCCCGCGTACAGATCCGACGGTGGCCGTCTCGTGTACGGCGGCGGCGGCATCACGCCGGACGTGATCGTGCCCGACGACACACTGACCACGGCGGAACAGCAACTCGCTAAGGCACTCGCACCGAAAACTCAAGAAGTGCGGACCGTGCTGCTCGACTACGCACTCGAGCTCTCCAAGGTGGTCCCCAAGGACTTCCGGCCTCAGCCCGCGTGGCGCGAGGAGCTGCGCCGGCGGATCGAAGCGCGTGACATCAAGGTGGATCCTGCCCATTGGCAGGCCGGCAGCCGGTACATGGACCAGCAGCTCGAGTTCTGGGTGACGCGATACGCCCAGGGCGACTCGGCGGCACGGCGACGCCAGCTCCCGGTCGACGCGCCGCTGCGCAAGGCGATCGACATGATGAACAAGGGGCAGACGCAGAAAGATCTCTTCACGCTGGCATCAGCGGCGGCGGCAAAGCCGATCAATGGCGCAGTCGCGCCGAAGAACCAGAATGCGCAGGGTGGGGGCGCCACAGCACGACCGCCTCGATAGAACTATTTTTCACGGATGCACCGATACTCTTTCGCCGCCGTCGCGCTCATCGCGACGGCGGTTCTTTCATGCGGCGGCCGGCAGGCGGTCGTCGGCTCGGCGACGACGCAGGCGGCGGCGAGAGTGGTCGCCGCGGCGCCCGGTGAATCACACCTCACGAAGATCCGCCAGCTCACCTATGGCGGTGAAAACGCCGAAGCGTACTTCAGCGGCGACGGCCGCTGGCTGACGTTTCAGTCGACGCGCGACGGCCACGCGTGCGACCAGCAGTACGTCATGCGCACGGACGGATCGGCGCTGCGCCGAGTGTCGCATGGCACCGGCAAGACGACGTGCGGCTATTTCATCGACGGGGGACGCCGAATCCTGTACGCGTCCACGCACGCGGCCGACAGCGCCTGCCCCCCGCGTCCGGATCCGTCGAAGGGATATGTCTGGGGTCTCGATCCGTTCGATCTTTTTACGGCGAATCCCGACGGCTCCGACCGGAACCGCCTGACCAAGTACGGCGTGTATACGGCCGAGGCCACGCTTTCACCCGATGGAAAGACGCTCGTGTTCACGTCGCTGAAAGACGGTGATCTCGAGCTCTACACGATGAATGTCGATGGTAGCAATGTCCGCCGGCTCACCACGACTCCCGGCTACGATGGCGGCGCATTCTTCTCGCCGGATGGAAGGCAGATCGTGTATCGCGCGTGGCACCCCACGGGTGAGGAGCTGCGAGCGTACCAGGATCTCCTGAAGCAGGGGATGGTGCGTCCCAATCGGATGGAGTTGTTCGTGATGAACTCGGACGGCAGCGATCAGCGCCAGATCACGAATTTGGGCGGCGCCAACTTCGCTCCGTTTTTCACCCCGGACGGGAAGCGGATCATTTTCTCGTCCAACCACCGGACTCCGCGCAGCAGGAACTTCGACCTGTATCTCGTGAATCTCGACGGCTCGGGCCTTCAGCAGGTGACGACTCACGGGGAATTCGACGGCTTTCCGATGTTCAGCCCGGACGGTAAACATCTGGTTTGGGCCTCGAACCGAAACGCACTGAATCCAGGCGGAACCGACATCTTTATCGCCGATTGGGCACCCTGATCCGACAGGTGAGGCGACCCGCCTATATTGTTGCATCAGACCAAGTTGCTCGTCATTTGAGTTGACGCCGAGCCTACCCCACCCGGGCCCGGTTGTAATTTTTTAGTAGTAGCATCGTTCCCCACCTTCACCCATCATCACCGGGTTCGCCCAAGCGAGAGGCGAGGAAGCCCATATGGCAGTGAGGCGATGGCTGGGTGACACGTTGCTGAACGCCGGACTGGTCACCCGCCAGCAGCTCGACGAAGCGCTAGCCGTTCAAAGCACGACCGGCCAGAAGCTCGGCCACACGCTCGTGTCGCTCGGGTATCTGACCGATACGGCGCTGCTCCACACGCTTTGCGCGGACGCCGGCATTCCATTTCTGAACGACGAAGAAGTTCTGCCGCAGCCGGATGCGATCGCCCTCATCCCCGCGGAGCTCGCGCGCTCGCACGGTGTCGTCCCGCTCAAGCTCGAAAGCCGTCACCTCGTGCTCGTCATGGCGGATCCCTTCGATCTACTGAGCATCCGCGCGCTCACGCGTGCAGCCGGCCGCTCGGTGCGCATCGTAGGAGCGCAGCGCGAAGCGGTGGTGCGAGCCATTGTTCAGGCCTACGTCGGCTCTGCCGGCGCGGCGGCGGTGGACACGAGAATCGCGATGGCTTCCGGCGCTGCCGCGGCACCGATGGTCGGAGGGGTGCCGTCCACGGCTCCGAAGCTCGAGCTCTCGCGCGGCACCGACTCCGGCACCGCTCGCTCCTTCAATCGGCCGGGCTGGTCGGCGCCCACAGCCACCCCACCCGCCTCTGGGGAGGAAGGCAATGCCGCCGCTGTCGTGGACGGGATCATTCAACGGGGCGTGGACCTGTCCGCCACGGACATCCACATCGAGCCGGCCGACGACGTCATCAAGGTTCGGTATCGCATTGATGGCCTTCTGACCGAGGGGCCGACGTTTCCGAAGACGGCGCAGGCCTCGCTCATCAGCCGCATCAAGATTCTCTCGACGCTGGACATCGCGGACTCGCGCCTTCCGCAGGACGGCCGCGTGCGGATGCGCTTCGCGGGTCGGAACGTCGACCTGCGTGTGTCGACGTTCCCGACGCTCCATGGCGAAGACATCGTGCTTCGAATTCTCGATCGCGGTAGCGTCGCCTTGCAGCTCGAGCGGCTCGGCATCGAGTCCGACGACCTGATGGTTCTTCGCACGGCGCTGCAGCGCCCTCACGGGCTCGTTCCTGTCACCGGACCCACGGGTTCGGGCAAGACGACAACGCTGTACGCCGCGCTCACGGAGCTGAACACCGGGGATCGCTCGATCATCACACTCGAGGATCCGATCGAATACGAGATGCCGCAGATCCGCCAGTCGCAGGTGAACGTGCGCGCGGGCCTCACCTTCGCCTCGGGGCTGCGCTCCATTCTGCGGCACGATCCCAACATCATTCTCGTCGGCGAGATCCGCGATCAGGAGACGATGCAGATTGCCTTGAGCGCCGCGCTCACCGGCCACTTGGTGCTCACCACGCTGCACACGACCACCGCCGCCGGGACGATCCCGCGACTCCTCGATATGGGCGCTGAGCCGTTCGTCCTCGCGACGGCGGTGTCGATGTTCGTCTCGCAGCGTCTGATCCGCGTGTTGTGCCAGCAGTGCAAGGCGAAAATGGAAATTCCGACGGCGGTGCGGCGGCGCTTCGAGCTCGATGACGCCGTCCTGTACGGCCCGCGAGGATGTGCGTCCTGTCGCAATACGGGCTACAAGGGACGCCTCGGCATCTTCGAGATTCTGCCGATGTCCGCTGACATCATTACGGCGATAGACCAGCGGACTGCGCCCGAGCAGATCCATCGAGACTCGGGCCGGCCAACACTGCTGCACGATGGAATGCGCAAAGTCCGAGCGGGGGTCACCTCACTCGACGAAATCCTACGCGTGACGTCCTGACGCGAGGAGAGCGATGCCCGACTTCTGGTATAAAGCGCTGAACGGCAGCGGCGCCGTCGAGGAAGGCTGGATCAACGCGCCGAGCGAAATCGGGGTGGAGGATCAGCTTCGCCAAAAGGGCGCGTTCCTCATCAACGCCGAAGCTCGAACGCGGACGAGCCGGGTCACCGACGGCAGCATCGACCGCAAGGAGCTGCTGGCATTTCTGGAGTACATGTCCGGGTCGGTTACCGCCGGGCTCCCGCTGCTCACCACGCTCGACGACGTGCCGCGGAGACTCCGCTCGCCGAAGCTCAAGGCCATCCTCGCCGAGGTCCGTCATTCCATCGCGGAGGAGGGAAAGAGTCTTTCGGACGCCTTGGCGCAGCATCCCAAGGCGTTCCCGCAACTCTTCATCGCCACCATCCAGGCGGGTGAAGCCAGCGGACAGCTGGCGTTCGCCCTACAGCAGCTCGTCGAATACCTCGACTGGCAGGAGAATATTTCGTCGTCGGTCAGGCAGGCAACGATGTACCCGCTCGTGGTGCTGGGAGCCGCCGGGCTGCTTGTTGCGGGCCTCGTGGGCTTCGTGTTCCCTCGCATTCTCCCGATCTTGCGGCTGCGCAACGTGGATTTGCCACTTCCGACGAAAATTATCATGACGTCGTCGGGATTTCTCAACAACCATTGGGTAGCACTGCTCGTGGCGTTGGCCCTGTCCGTCGTGGCGGTCGTAATGCTGCGTCGCACGCCGAGAGGGCGGCTGTTTGTCGATGCCGCGATTCTCAGGATTCCCGGCCTCGGACCGTTCCTTCTCGAGGTGTACATGGCGCGCGTCGTCACGTATCTGGGTCTGTTCTATCGATCCGGTGTGGATCTGTTGTCGTCGCTCAGGCTCGTCGAGAACATGGCGACCAACAAGATCATCGGCGGCGTCGTGCGGGATGCGCGCGAGCGGATCACTGCTGGCGAGACGATGGCGTCTGCCTTCGGGCGATCCCCCCTGGTCCCGATCGTCGTCATGCGCAGCCTCGCGCTGGGCGAAACCACCGGACGACTCGAGGAATCGCTCGAGCGGGCAAAGGTCTACTACGCGCGTGAGATTCCCGCCGCCGTTCGCAGAATGATCACGCTGATCCAGCCGCTTATGATCATCACGCTCGGCGGCATCGTATTGCTCGTCGCGCTCGCGATCATGCTGCCGATCCTGAACATCTACAACACGATCGGAGTGCGACGTTGAGGCGCTTCGGAGGAGCGCGTCTCGTGGGCGCGTACCTGTGCCCGAGGGGAGTTTTCGCCATCGAATGCCGGCGAACCGGTGCTGGCCTGGAGGTCGCCCGCACGTTCGAGGTTCCGGCCCTCATCGAGAGCGCATTCGACGCGGCTGAGCATCTCATTCGCGTTCTTCGCGGGGCGGGCATTCGCAAGGCGGAGATCTCGGTCGCCATGCGTGGTTTCGGCGTCGTGCATCACGTGTTGCAGATGCCGCCAGCGAAGGACGAGGTGCTTGGCCCCATCATCGAGCGTGAGGTGCGGCATCTGGAACCGCAGCTCGGCGACGCGATCATCAATTGGATTCCCCTCCCCGCGCTCGACGCGAATGGTTCTGGGGCACCTCCGCAGCGTTCATTACTCTCTGCCGCGGCACCACGGAATACCGTTCGAGCCGTCGAGGAGCGTCTCCAAAGCGCGGGTTACCGGCTCGCGCACCTCACTGCGCTATCCGCGTCGATGCAGCGCGTGCTCGAGGAGCTCGACATGGGTGGCGGCACGGCCGGGCTGTTCGTCGGCCTCCCGGACGGCGCGTTCCTCGGCTTCAGTATCAACGGGGGCATTCGATTGGTCACCGAGCCGCCGATGCCTGAAAACGCGGAGCACGTCGCCGCGGCGCTTACGGAGGAGCTCGAGCTCGGCGCGACGTTCGTGCGCCAGCAGTTTAACGGTGCCGCGATCGACTACATCGCCCTGGTCGGCTCGAATGCGTCGATCGCGGACGCGGACACGATGGTGTCGGAGCGCCTGCACATTCCCTTCAAGCACGTCGGCACGCGCGAGCTCAGCCCTCAAGCATTCGCGGCGTTAGGCGCGATTCTGGACAATCAGTCTCCGAAGCCGCTGTCGCTCGGTGGGGCGAGTCGTGCACGCACCGAGGCGCAGTCCGTTACTTCGATGGGGCAGCTCTCATACGCCACGTTGTTCGTTTTGGCGCTTCTGGGTGCCTGGACGATTCTCGAGACCGTCCGGACGAAGCAGGCTGACGACGCGCTGCAGGTGGCACGGCGCCGAATCGAGCAGGATTCCTTCGGATTGGCGCCGATCCGCTCCACGGCGGAGCGCCGCAGAATGGTGCGGGACGCAGCGGCCGCGATGCGCACGGTCGCGACCGATCGCGTCGCGCTGCAGGAAGCGCTCGCCGGCGTCGCAGCAACCGTTCGGCCACCGGTCCGGATTGACACGTTGAGCTTGGCGCTCGGCGAAACTGGCTGGCGTGCTCTCCTCGGCGGAAGGGTCGAGGCGGCGACCAACGCTCGCGCGGTTCAGGCGCTGCACGACATGTACCGCCAACTCCCGCAGCGGCTTTCGGTGGACTCGCTCCGGCTCGAGCAGCTTGCGTACTCGGATTCCGGCGCGAGCACGCTGGGGTCCATAGTGCGGTTTCAGGTGTCCTTCGAAATCCCAGCGGCGAAGAAGGACTGATGGCGTTCAGCGCATCCTCCCTGAAAGTCGATCCCGCGATCACGCGATTGATCGCGGCCCTGTTGGGAATCGTTATTCTCGCTTGGGGAGGTCTTCGCGCATCTCGCGCGGGCGCCACCCGCCGATCGGAGCTGAGACAGGCTCAAGCCACTCTCGCGACCTTTGCGGACCTGCGACGCCGTTACCAGCCCGCCGTGGCGGCTGAATCCATAGCGTGGCGTCGCACGTGGATGGAGTTGCAGGAGCTTGGCGTCGCCGGGAGGGGGGACGAACGGCTCGCCCTGACACACGCAATCACCGAAGCGGCAGAGGCCGCCGGCCTGCGCGACGTCAGAGTGACCGCCCAACCGCCTGATACTACTGGCTCCGACGCGCGTCTCTCTACAGAGGGAGTTCGGCGCCAATCGGCTCCTTTTGGCCTGTTGGTGGAGTGTCGAGGGAACCTGCAGGCTGTCGTCACCTTTCTCGGCGAGCTTCCACCATCTGTTGCGCCAACCAGTCTGAGTCTCGTGCGGCAGGATGGTGCCAGGCACCGGCTCACACTGGCGGTGTACGAGCTTCAGTTTTCCAATGGCCAATCACCTTTCGAGTCACCTCTGGAACGTGGCAATCCTCGCCGTGTCGGCGTCGGTCGCATTGGCGGCTGATCGTCTCACGTCCGTGCAGCAGCGTCCTGTTTCCGCTGGCGCGGCAGGTGGGGCTTCTCTCGGCGACATCTCGAGTTTCGTTTCGCGCGTTGGACGCGACTCGGTGCTGCCCGAGTTTCGTATCCCGGTACGGGTGGACCCATTCAACCGTTTTCGGGGCTCGGCCGATCAATTCGCTGTTGCGTCCGAAGCGGGCGTTCCTACTCTTCCCTCATCGTCCGCGGCCGCGGGTGGCCGACGCCTGACGGCGATTCTCGTCGCGGACGAGCGTCGTGTCGCCGTGATTGACGATAAGACGGTGAGTGTCGGGGACGTGCTGCGGGACGGTGCGCGGGTCTCGGCGATTCAGCCGGACCGGGTGTTCGTGGTCGAGAAGAACGGTCGGTGGCGGACGCTCACTCTGACGAACCGGGGGCTGTAGCATGAATCAACCACAGTCGCGTTTTGACTGGGGCTGGGGGTGCTCGTGGCTCCGGCCCTCGATCGTCGTCTTCGCGTGTGCCTGCGCCAGCGCGCCCGCCGCGGCGCCCCCCCCGCGAACGCAAGTGCATCTCGAGCCGGTACGGTCCGCGGCTCCCCAGTCCGCCCCTGCGCCTCTACCGGCACTGCCATCACTCGCAGGCAGTCCGGCGATCGCTGATCGTTCGGCCGCTGAGAGACGCACGACGTTTTCCGCGGACAATCAGCCCGTCGCTCTGGTCGTCCGAGAGCTCGCCGGAAAGTTCGGAATGCAATATCAGATCGATCCGGGCGTTCAGGGCACCGTCAACACGACGCTGCGCAACGCGACACTGTCCGAGGCGCTTGCCGCGATCATTCCGCAGGGCGTGTCGTACGAGATTCAAAACGGCGTGCTTCGCGTTGGGCCGACGCGCATTGTCACTCGGATCTTCTCGATGGACTACGTGTCGATCTCGCGAGTGGGAACAGCGTCGACGATCATTCAGCGTCGGTTGGGCGCCTCGGCGGTCGGCACCGGTGGAATCGGTGCGGGCGGATTGGCCGGCGGAGCGCAGAGTCTCGGCGGCATCGGTGCCGCGGGAGGAATCGGGGGCGGAGCCGATGTCATCAGCGCCGTGTCGATCGCGGACGCCTGGGAGGAGATTCGTGTCGCGGTGGAGGCTTTGATCTTCGACGCAACGCCCGCGGGAACGCCGCCGGCCCAGGCACCGAGCGGCGGCACTTCGGGCCTTGGCAACGTGGGGCGTGCGTTTAGCCGGGTTACTGCGGACGGACGTCGCGTGATCATCAATCCGATGGCGGGGACGATCACCGTCAGCGCGTTTCCGGCTCAGCTCGACCAGCTCGAGCTGTTCATTCGCGCCTTCGAGGCCTCCATTCAGCGCCAGGTTCTCATCGAGGCGAAGATCGTCGAGGTGAACCTCGATCGAAGCTTCGAGTTCGGCATCGATTGGAACGTGTTGGCGAAAGCAGGAACAGCGAGCCTCAACGTCGCGTCCGCGCTTCCGGGGCGGTTGCCCAGAGTGAACGGCTCGTCCGCCACCGGCAACGTCGAGTTTACGCTCTCTGGCGCCCCTGGACAAATCACCGCCGTGCTCAACGCGCTGTCGTCCCAGGGTGACGTTCGCGTGCTCTCGAGCCCTCGCGTCTCCGCCCTGAACAATCAGCGCGCCGTCTTCGACGTCACGACCGGCGAGATCGTGTTCAACGTCTCGCAGACGCCGATCCTGAATCCAGGGGGACAGGTCACGTTCGTTTCCCAGGTGACGCCGCAGCAGGTCAACGTGGGTATCGTGCTCGACGTGCTTCCGCAGATCGGCGCCGACAACACCGTCACCATGAATATCCGGCCCGTGGTCACGAGCGTGGCCCGGACCGCGACGTTCACCGGTCCCGACAACACGCAGTTCCAGGCCCCCGTGATCGACACGCGCGAGTCGGACACGATGGCGCGGCTTCGGGGAGGCGAGACGATCATCATCGG
>JBBDXZ010000116.1:86149-87034 GCA_040902075.1 Gemmatimonadaceae bacterium | reverse complement strand
CCGCGCTGTCACCGGCATCACTCCCGCCTGATTGGGGGAGCTCAACCTGCAACATACGCTCGGCAGGAACGGTACCGAAAGGCTTCGTCCCAGACGTTCCCACTCGGGGGCTTGATCCGATGCGTCGGGCGTCCCGCCGTGCGCACCCTTGACCTCCGACTCGACCGAACCGATTCCGCCAGCGCGGTTCAGGCGGCCGCGGCGACAACACGTCGCGGAGCTGTTCGGACTCGGGTCTTTGCTGGAATCAACTACCGCATCGGATCGTGATAATCCGGGACGGCGTGACCTATCGCATCGGTTCAGTGGCCAAGCAATTCACGGCCGCGCTGGTGCTCAAGCTCGTCGATCGCGGGAAGTTGTCACTGACGGATTCCGTCGGCCGCTATTTGAAGGGCCTTCGGCCAGAGTGGAATTCCATCACCATCGAGCAGCTGCTCAATCACACGTCCGGTCTTGCCCGTGACTATATGCAGGTGGGCCGGGCTGCACGCCGGAGCGTCGCCCGACTGGCGGTGATCTGGAACTCCGGACAGTCTACCGTGTTGCGCGCGATGCCCCAGACGCTGCTGACGACCGATACCATCAGGAGCTCGGCGTCACTTGAACAGTTCGTCCCGCCTCCACTCGGTAGTTAAAGGTGCTGATCGTGCCTGGCGCGCTATCCCGCCGGGGATCTTTCTTGCTGCTGGTGGCGACGTCGGGACATCCCGTGGTCTCGACGGCGGCCGCGTGACAGATGCGGGCGATGCCGTCGCCGACGGGCAGGAGCTGCCTGAATACGCCATCCGGCGCGAGCGGCGTGCACCAAAATAACAGTGGGCGGCGTTTGTCGGCCGCGGCGTACGTGCACACCACGAAGCCGTCGCCCGGCGCCACGCGATT
>JBBDXZ010000116.1:32216-86049 GCA_040902075.1 Gemmatimonadaceae bacterium | reverse complement strand
GCTCGCCCGTCGCTTCCCGGTCGCGCGACGTGTACGTGAGCACCACCTGCAACCCGCCCAGCTCGATGTTCAACGGATCGAGGTGCACGGTGCGGCCCGCCTCCACGCGATACGTGAAGGTCGCGATCGTGCCTGGCGCGCTATCCCGCCGAGGATCTTTCTTGCTGCTGGTGGCGAGATCGGGACATCCCGTGGTCTCGACGGCGGCCGCCGCGTGACAGATACGTCCTAGTCCGTCACCCACGGGGAGCAATTGCCTGAACGCGCCGTCCGGCGCGAGCGGCGTGCACCAGAATAACAGTGGGCGGCGTGTGTCGGCCGCGGCGTACGTGCACACCACGAAGCCGTCGCCCGGCGCCACGCGATTGATCGTCAGCGCGCCCACGATGACACCCAGCGCCCGGTTCAGCTCCACGGTCACGGTCGCCGTCTCGTTGTCCCGGACCCGCACCTCGCCCCGCGCGTCGCGCAGCAGATAATGCAGGTTCGTCGGGTCGCGCGTTTGGCTGAGGAGCACGGTACTCGGCATGGCGTAGCCGAGCTGCACGTCGTAGTCGCCGGCGGTGATCGAGTAGACCAGCTTCTCGTCCTCGATGCGCCCCAGCGCCGTCACACGCCGGTCGCCGATCAACTCGCCCTCGATCCAGTGAGCGCCCGCGAAGCTGGGCGGCATTGGCTCGCCCGTCGCTTCCCGGTCGCGCGACGTGTACGTGAGCACCACCTGCAACCCTGTGGCGCCCACGTTGCCGGGTAACGCCGGGAGCGGAGCCCAGGAGGGCGAGCGATTGTCGCCCACGTTGGTCACCTGCGTCATGCCCAAGCCCTCGGCGGTCATACGGTAGATCGCGCCTCGGTTCACCAGCGGATCCGGATACAGCTCGAAGACGATGGCCGATCCGTCGGGCGACCAGTCCGGCGCGGCGACGGTGGTCGCGTGGTTCGTGATCTGACGAATGGCGGCGCCGGTGGGGTCCATCGTATAGATCTGCCAGTCGCCGAGGTCGCGCGTGGAGGCGAACGCGATTGTCCGGCCGTCGGGAGACCAGGAGGGCTGTGCGTCGATCCCGGCAAACGTCGTCAGCCGGGTTTCCGTGAGCGTGCCGACGTGCACCACGAACAGGTTGATGTGCGCGCCGAGCTGCTTGTGAAAGGCGATGTGCTTACCGTCGGGCGACCAGTCCAACCCGGCCTTGAACAGGCCATCCGTCGTGAGTCGTCGAAGCCCAGTGCCGTCGAGTCGCCGGGTGTAGATGTCCAAACCCGCCGCGCCTCCCTGCACGAATGCCAGCGTCGTGCCGTCGGGCGACCAGGCCGTCCCGATCTCCGTGGCCTCGGTGGAAGCGAACAGGCGGAGGCCGGTGCCGTCCGCGTTCATGACGTATACGTCGCCGTTCCCGCTTCGGTCGCTGATGAACGCGACATGGCGACCGTCGGGCGAGACGGACGGGTTCTCGTCGCGCGCCGCGTGCGTCGTAAGTCGCATCAGGTCGGACCCCGAGTGCAACGCTGAGTAGATGTCCGCGTTGCCGTCGCGCGTGCTCCCCCATACGATGCGCGTGTCGGTCAGCAAATGCGCCGACGTCGTGCCGTCCAGGCGGGTCAGCGTGCTGGGACGCAAGGGTTCGTCGCAGGCGGCGAGGACGACGAGCGGCAGCAGCAGGGCGGTGGCTCTCATTGCCGGCTCACACGTGGCGGGGGGGTCCGACTGGAAAGCAACAATACAACATGGGACATGGTGTGTTCACATTGCGAGCGAGGCGTCCGCTGGACGTTCCCTGACTGTCCATAGAGGGAGCCGTGAACCGCACCCTTGACCTCCGAGGTATAGACGGCGTATCATAACCTCGACCTTCGAGGTATACGGCCATGCGCGACTCGTCGCTCGACATGCTCCAGGGTACCCTGGACCTCCTCGTCCTCAAGACCCTCACCTGGGGACCAGCGCACGGCTACGCGATCGTGCGCTGGATCCAGCAGCTCTCCGGCGACCAGCTGATCGTCAGCGAGGGCTCCCTCTACCCCGCGCTCCATCGACTCGACGAGCGGGGTTGGGTCGAGAGCGAGTGGAAGATCTCCGACGCCGGCCGCCGAGCGAGGTTCTACCGACTCACTCCGAAAGGACGGGCGCAGCTCCGCGCCGAACACGCCACCTGGGGACGCTTCGTCCGCGCTGTCTCCCGGGTCCTCGAGGCGGAGAGCCAGCCCGCGTGACCGCGCAGCCTACGCAGCCCTCCCGCTGGCGCCGCCTCCTTCACCTGCGACGCAGCGTGCGCGCAGGCGTCCAGGAGGAGCTTGCCTTCCACGTTGCGATGAAGACCGAGGAGCTCATTGCCTCCGGGCTCGATCCGGCCGCCGCGCGCGAGCAGGCCCTCGAGTCCTTCGGCACCGTCGCCGATGTGCGCGACGCCTGCATCGAGATCGACGAACGCGTACTTCGCCGCGAACGGCGGGGAGACTACATGACGAGCTTCGTCCAGGACGTCCGCTACGCCCTCCGCAACATGCGACGTACCCCGGCCTTCACCGTCGTCGTCGCCCTCACCCTCGCACTCGGCATCGGCGCCAACACCGCGATGTTCAGCGTCGTGGACGCGGTGCTGCTCAAGCCGCTCCCGTACGCGCAGCCCGAGCGCCTCGTCTCGCTCGTAACCGTTTCGCGCGACGTGAACGAGTTCCCCTCGTCGTTCGCCGAGTTCCAGCACTGGAGGCAGCACGCCGACGGTCCCTTCAGTGCCCTCGCGGCGCTGTTCAGGAACGGAGCCACTCTCGCGGGCGACGATGGCGAGCCGATGGCGCTCGCCGGCGCGCGCATGTCCGCCGTGCTGCCGCGCATGCTGGGCGTACAGCCGCTCGTCGGTCGCGCCTTCACCGCCGAGGACGATCCGCACACCGCCGAGCGGACGGTGATGATCAGCGAGCGCCTCTGGCGGTTGCGCTACTCGGCGAGTCCCTCGATCGTTGGCCGGACCATCACGCTCAACGGCAACCCGTGGCGCGTGATTGGCGTTTATCCGTCAAACGCGCGCTCGACACTCCCGTTCGGCTCCGTCGAGACCACACCCACCGACCTCTGGATGCCGCTGCGACTCGACCCCGCCGCCGAGTGGCTCTACGGGCTCCAGTTCATGTCTGTCGTGGGGCAGCTCCGCCCCGGAATCACGGCCACCGAGGCCGGCGCATGGATGGCCCGCCAGCCTCCGCTCCCCGGGTTGCAGATAGCCGGCGCCCCGCCGCAGCGCCCGAACTCGGTGCGCGTCTATCAGCTTTCCGACCGGCTGCTCGACAACGTCCAGCGCTACCTCGCCATCCTCCTCGGCGCGGTGGGCTTCGTGCTCCTCATCGCGTGCGTCAACGTCGCGAACCTCCTGCTCGCGCGCGCCGCCTTGCGACAGCGCGAGCTCGCGGTCCGCACCGCACTCGGCGCCAGCCGCTCGCGCATCGTCACCCAGCTCCTCGTGGAGAGCGTGATGCGCGCGCTCCTCGGTGGGGCGCTCGGCGTCGCCATCGCGTACGCCTCGCTCGCCGCGTTCCGCGCGTACCTGCCGGCGCGGCTGCCACGCTTCGACGAAGTGCAGCTCGACGGACGCGTGCTCCTCTTCGTGATCGTCGTCTCGCTCCTCACGGCGATCGTCTTCGGGCTCGTGCCCGCGCTTCGCGCGTCGCGGCCGGACATGGTATCCACGCTCCGCGAGGGTGGCAGGGGACTGGCCGGCAGCATGCGGCACGACCGCCTGCGCCGCTCGCTGGTGGTGGCCGAGGTGGCGCTGTCATTCGTGCTGCTGGTGGGCGCCGGGCTGCTGTTCCGCAGCCTGAATGCGATCCTCGCGGTGCCGCGCGGCTTCGAATCAGCGAACACGCTCACCGCCTCCGTCACGCTTCCGGCCGCGCGCTATCCCGACTCGACGCGCCAGGTCACGTTCTTCGAGAGCGCCATCGAGCGCCTGTCGGCGCTGCCGGGGGTCAAGTCCGTGACAGTCACAACGAGCCTGCCCATCGAAGGGGGGGTGAACGGAGGCGTCAACATTCCGGGCAGCACCTTTGGTCCGGACGAAAGACCAATCGCCGAAAAGCGCGTCGTGAGCCCGAATTACTTCGAGGCGCTCGGCGCGCGCATGGTCGCGGGACGCGCGTTTCAGCCGACGGACCGCGCAGGCGCCGAGCTGGTCGTGATCGTGAACGAAAGCTTCGTCCGCCGCTATTTGCCCGACGTCGACCCGATCGGTCG
This sequence comes from Gemmatimonadaceae bacterium, assembly GCA_040902075.1. Classification (GTDB taxonomy): domain Bacteria; phylum Gemmatimonadota; class Gemmatimonadetes; order Gemmatimonadales; family Gemmatimonadaceae; genus DASPMP01. The sequence continues at coordinate 81,824 of JBBDXZ010000116.1, read as the reverse complement.
GATGGTGGATTTCCTGTGGGGGACTCCGGAGGGGGTGCCGCAACGCATCGTCGGCGTCGTGGCCGACATCCGCGAGCAGAATCTGAACGAGCCGAGCGCGCCCGCGATCTACATCCCGGCGACGCAGCGACCGATCGATGGCGGCTACCTCATGGTGCGCACGAGCGGTGACCCGATCAGCGTGCTGCCCGCGGTCCGGCGTGAGATCCTGGCGATCGACCGCTACCTGCCGCTGTCGCAGGTGCGCACGCTGGATGATGTCGTGGACGGCGGGCTCTCGCGACAGCGGTTCTCGGCGTCGCTACTCGGAGCGTTCTCGCTGCTCGCGCTGTTCCTCGCTGCGATCGGCATCTATGGGTTGATCAGCTACGCGGTCGCGCAGCGGACGTCCGAGTTCGGGATCCGCGCGGCGCTCGGCGCGCAGTCCGGGGACATCGTGCGGCTGGTGCTGACCGAGAGCGGGACGCTCGTGCTGGCCGGGGTAGTGCTTGGTGGCGCCGCCGCCGCTGGTCTGACGCGAGTGCTGTCGTCGCAACTGTACGCCGTGAGCGCTACGGACGCGGTGTCGTTCGTCCTGGCCGCGGGAGTACTGGTCGCGGCGGCAATGCTGGCAAGCGCGCTTCCATCGTGGCGCGCGAGCCGGCTCGATCCGGCGAGGGCACTGCGATCAGACTAGAGCAGGGATGGCGATCGGGAGGCATCTCGAGGCGCGCGGGGCTGGAGAGACTGTGAGGCTGATGTCCAAAAAAAATCGGCGCCCAGCCTCGCGGCCAGACGCCGATCTTTCCTTTCACCTACCACCTATCACCTACCACCTATCACCTACCACTATCACCGACCACCTACGACCCACTACGCCACCTTCACCACCGGCGTGATGTCCGGCTCTGCGCCGATGCCCGGGCTACCACCCTGCCTAATCTGTCACGAACCTTGTCGCGGCGCTCGCGCTACTTGGTATGGAAGCGGCATCACGCGGAACCTGAACCCTGAACACCGTGACGCCTTGCCCGGATTCGACATGGACGGATCCGCCGTGCGCCCGGACGATCTTGTCGACGATGTACAGGCCCAGGCCAAGATGACTTCGATCTTTCCCTGACGGCGAGTCCAACTCCTTCATCGCTTCGAAGATGCGGCCCATCTGATTCGCCGGGATCGGCTGACCCTGATTGCGGACCGAGATCGTGACTTCGTCACGATGCCCCGCGACGATGATGTCGATCGGGGCGCCCGGCGTGCCATGGTGAACGGCATTGCCCACCAGATTCATGACCGCCTGCGTGAGTCGCTCGCAATCCCACGTGCCCGTCGTGTCTCCATCAGTCTGCACGTTCACGAGAGTGCCCTCGTACGACGAACGAACTTCGGCGGCGATGTCCTCCACCATGCGCCTCGCGTCCATCGGCGCCGTGGCTATGGGAATGCGGTCGCCAAACCGCGTCCTCGTGAATTCCAGCAGATCGGTGACCAGTCGATTCATGCGTCGCGCGGTCTGTTCCATGCGCGCAATGAGTGTCAGGTGGGGCTCGGTGAGTGTGGCGGTATCCAGCACGAAGCGCGTCGACGTGACGATAGCCCCGATCGGGGTCCGCAGGTCGTGCCCCAGGATCGCGAGAAAACGCTCCTTCGATAGCGCGACCTCTTTCGCATACGTACCGACCGACTCGGCGATGGCTTGATCGATGGCTTCGTTGAAGCGAATCAGTTCCTGTAAATCGGAAGCCGTGGCCTGCTGGCGTCCTACCAGCCAGAGACGAGTGACGCTGGCCCGAAGGGCGCGAAATTCTGACACCATGGCCTCGACGGTGAAGCCGCTCTCGGCGCGGCCGGAACCATGTTCCTGCGCAGCCGTCGGTGCCCGCCGCGAGCCGGCGTCGGATAGCCCCCGGGCCTTGTCGTCCTGTTCCCGATGCGTTTGCGGCTGGTCGAGGTCATCGGCAATGACCGCGAGCATTTCCTTCGCGTGGTCGCGCAGGCTCGCGATGTCCATCGATCCGCCGAGCGGCAGGCCGCGGGCAAACGATTCCCATTCGACGAGGATTGCCTCGACGTTGGTTCGGATGAAGTCTGGAAGTGTCACGGTTGTGGCGAGCGTTGAAGGCCGTTTCGCACAGTGCCGCAATTTGTTTTTTCGGGCTCGCGAGATCAACCTCGGTACAAAACGCGAGTTCGAATCTTGCCCCATCCGCTTCGAAGTCCGCGAGTTAGCCCGCCACATCTCGAAAGATTGGCGGGCTTTTTCGTGGTATGCCCAGCATTGAACATCGACCAGGAGGTGGGAGTCCTCTGGGGAGTTGATCGCAACGACCCGAGTGAACCGCAAGGTGACGACCGTGAGGAAGTTGCGCCGGTCTCGAACATCGGGCAAGCGCACCCAGAATCAGGGCGACGAGCAGCTCCACCAGGTGCTTCTTCACGCCGCACGGACACAGCACCAGCATATGGTGCGCGTGTAGCGCGCCTCTCAGCACTTCGGCGCCCTAGTCGCGGTTCGTCGAGAGAAGCCAGATATCCGCTTCGGTAACTCGGTGCGTGAAGAATGCCATCCGGCCGTCGCGCGTGAGACGCGGAGGCCCGATCATGTCGCGCCTCACCGAGTAAACTTTCCGAACCTCCTTGCTCCGCACGTCGGCGACATAAAACGCGTTGCCGTCGGCCACGAACAGAAAGCGTCGTCCGTCGGGCAGCCACACCGGCCACTCGCCGAAGTCGGTGATGCGCTCGTACTTCTTGTCCGCAATCGAATACACCGCGAGGCCCGTGCCCTCTGGTCCGATCTGACCGAGCTGCCCCACGAGCTTCGTGCCGTCCGCAGACCACGAGTTGGCGTAGAAACGGCCGAGCGCCGAGGGTGGCGCGACGTCGGGGCGCTGCGCCTCGAAGGGCGCGTCCACGCCGATCGTATATAGCCTCACGGAATCGCCGAGGTTCGCGCCGCCGCTCGTCGCGACGCGACGGCCGTCGGGTGACCACGACGCGTACGCCCCGATCCGCGGCGTGAGCCGCTGCAGGCCGCTTCCATCCGCGCGAATCTTCCAGAGATGAAAGCTCCTCGCGCGGTTCGAGAAGTACGCGATCCATTGCCCGTCGGGAGACCACCGCGGCACGCGATCGGCCACGGCGCTGTCGCCCGTGAGGCGTCGCAGCCCGGTGCCGTCCGACCGCGACACGTAGAGATGGCCTTCGGGCTGCGCGAGCGAATAGAAGGCGACCCACTCACCATCCGGGGACGGATCCGGCGATGACCAGCGCCGCGTTCCTGTCGTGACCCATGTCGGCTCGCCGACGAAGATTCCCTTGACTGGATCGAAGCCGAGCCTCTGGACGTTGATCGTGATGAGTGCCGACGTGTACGCGACGTTTCCGCCGACGGTGGACGTCGCCGGATGCGCGAGGTAGGTGGTGGGCGTCGTGACCTGCTCCGGCGGCCCGCGCGTCTGTCCACTCTCCTCGTCGATCCGCACCCGCCAGAGGTTCATGCTCCCGCTGCGGTCGCTCGAGAAGTAGAGGTATCGTCCGTCGGCCGACCACGCGGGGCTCCAGTCGCGGTGGACATCATTCGTCACTGGCACCGCATTGCCGCCGTTCGCCGGGATAGTAAGGACGTCGCCGACGGATGGCGCCCCGGTTCGACTCATGAATGCGATGCGATGCCCGTTCGGCGACCACGCGGGCATCACTGCGTCTAATGCGGACAGCCGTCGCGGCTCGCCGCCGGCGACGTCCACGACCCACAGCGCGCTCACGACCTCGAAGTTGCCCGGGTTGATCTCGACGTTCTCGTGCACGAACGCGAGCCGCTTTCCGTCGGGCGACCACGCCGGCCTGAAACCGCGGTCGGTCACGCGACGCAGTCCCTCACCCGTGCGACCCATGACGAAGACCCCGCCGCCGTCGCGCCCGGAGCGGAACGCGATGCGCTCGCCGTCAGGCGAGAACGCGGGCTGATCGTCGGCGGCTGGCGAGTCTTTGGTGAGATTGATCGCCGTCTCGCCGCCGACGCTCTGGAGGTAGATATCGCGATTACCGGATTGCTCCCCGGAGTACACGACCCATTTGCCGTCGGGCGAAAGGCTGGGGAACCACTCGATGCCGGGCTGCGACGTCAGCTGCGTGAAGCGCGCGTGTTTGGTGTCGTCGGCGCGCCACCGCGCACCTGCGACGACCCCGTACGTCCCCAGCACAAAGAGCAACCAGACCGCGCCGGCAACGAGTGCGGCGCTCGCTGCGCCGGCCACCCACCAGCGCTGCTTCCGCGATAGGCTCTGCCAAGCCTTCGCGACGCGCGAGGCGCCCGCGGTCACACCTTCCAGCGTGCGCAGGATGTCGCGCGCCGACTGCGGCCGCAGATCGGGATCTTTCTCGAGGCACCGCATGACGACCGCCGCGAGCGGCGGCGGCGTGTCGGCATTCTTTTCGCCGAGAGGAACCGGCCGCTCGCTGAGGTGCGCCGCGAACAGCGCGTGCATGGAACGGGCTTCGAACGGCGGCGTACCCGCGAGCAGCTCGTACGCGAGGCAGCCGAATGAATAGAGGTCGGCGCGGTGATCGATGCGGGGATCGGCGGACACCTGCTCGGGCGCCATGTACGCGGGCGTGCCGACTGCCGTGCCGAGCTGCGTGACCGTGATCTCGACGGCTGCCGTCTCGCGGGTCGGCAACCGAGCGCTCGCGATGGCCTTCGCGATGCCGAAGTCCGTCACCACCGCCGCGCCGCCGGAGAGCAACACGTTTTCCGGCTTGATGTCCCGGTGCACCACGCCGTGTTCGTGCGCATATGCGAGCGCGCGGGCGACATCGCGCAGGATACCGACTGTCTCGGTCAACGTAGGCCGCCCTTTCTGCTGGAGCCGAGCGCGCAACGACAACCCCTCGACGAACGGCATCGTGTAGTGCAGCACGCCGGCGATGTTACCAGCGGACAGCACGGGGACGATGTTGGCCTGTTGCAGCGACGCCGCGAGTCGCACCTCGCGCTCGAACCGCTTTGTCGAGACGTCGGCCGCCACGTCAGACGCGAGCACTTTGATGACGACGCGTCGGCCGAGGGCGCGCTCCGTGGCCAGAAAGACACGCGCCATTCCTCCCCCGCTCAGCTCACTCTCGATCGTGTAGCTGTGGCCGAGGCTGAACTCTAACTGCCTGCGCAGGTCGTACGAGGAAGGCATCCACGCGCCCGATTCACGGGAGATCGAATCAAGGATGGGGTCGCGGCCGTGAGACGCGCCAGAGTCAGTGCTAATGCACCATCTTAATACGCCAGCCCGTCGGCCTCGCCGGAATCGATCAGCGAGATGATGTTCGGGTGCTGGAGCTGAGCCGCGATGCGGATCTCCCGCAGGAAGCGCTCAGCGGTGAGTTGGGCGGCAACGTCGGGGCGGAGGACTTTGAGGGCCACCTTGCGGCCGTGCTTGAGGTCCTCCGCCAGGAACACGACTCCCATGCCGCCGCGCCCCAGTTCGCGCTCGATTCGGTAGCGGTCCGCGAGTGCGCCGGCGAGACGCTCGAGCAGCTCAGCCATGACCTTTGCATGCGACTCGACGCGTATCTTTCCAGTATGAAGTCACGTCGCACCACAGGGAGCAGCGTCCGCCTCGAACGGATGCGGGCGTCGCCGCGATTCGACGGGCGTGTCTTTCGAAACACGCATCCTGTCTCGACGGGGTTCAAACCCGGAGTCGAGCGGCCGACGGTGCGCGACTTTCTCTGTCCCGACGAAAGAGCGTGTGCCGTCTACGGCACTGCCGCTGGTCGATCCACTCCCATTCTGGGAAAAGCGTCCGTCGTCCGGCCTGCGCGTCACCTGGCTCGGTCACTCGACATTGCTGATCGAGCTCGATGGCGTGCGCGTTCTCACGGACCCGGTCTGGAGTAACCGCGCCCCACCCTTGCCCTTCGCTGGCCCCAAGCGGTTTCATCCCCCGCCGGCCCCGCTTGCTGCGCTGCCGCCGCTCGACGCGGTCATTTCTGTCGCACGATCACTACGACCATCTCGATCGTCCGACGGTGCTCACGCTGGCGAAGACGCGCCCGACCACCGCGATCGTTACGTCGCTGGGTGTCGGTGAGCGGCTCGAGCGCTGGGGAATTCCATCCAAACGCATCACTGAGCTGGACTGGTGGGAGACGACGGACGTAAAGGGGGTCACCATCACCGCGGCGCCGGCGCAGCATTTCTCCGGTCGAGGCATTCGAGACCGCAACACGACACTGTGGTCGTCGTTGCATCTGCGGGGACCGCGACACTCCTTTTTCTATGGCGCCGATACCGGCCTCACTCCGGAGTACTTGGACATCGCCCGTCGTTTCGGCCCGTTCGACATGGTCGCGCTCGAGATCGGCGCATATCACCCGTCGTGGGGCGACCATCATATGGGCCCCATGAACGCGCTGAAGGCGTATGACTTTCTGAGCAGCGGTGCGTTTCTGCCGATTCATTGGAGTACGTTCAATCTCGCGATTCATCCATGGAGTGAGCCGGCGGAGACCGTGTATCGTCACGGCCTGTCGGCCGGCGTGCCGTTGATCATGCCGAGGCTTGGCGCGCCGACAGAGCCGAGTCAGTGGAACGGCGTGGATCCCTGGTGGCGCGCTGTTCCGAGCGCGACTCCAGAGCCGCTCGCTGATTCGGACGCGGCGGAAAATCTGGAGCCGCTCGAGCGTTTGATGGACTAACGGGCTCGACTCGCCCCGTCCATTGCGCGCGCTGGGTGGACCCTTCGGCCCTATGTCCGAGGGAGTAAGTGGAAACCGCCGATCCTTGACCGTAACGGTCAACCAGCGTGCACGTTACTCGCCGCGAAGGATGACTGCAGGGTGAGTACGCGCGGCGCGGCGAGCCGGGAGCAGCGTCGCGCTCAGCGTGACCACCACGAGCAGGAGCGAGGCGATCGCAAACTCGACGACGCTGGTCGGCTCGACCTCATAAAGAAGGGCGCGCAGGAACCGCGTCGCGGCCAGGGCCGCGACAAGTCCCACAAAGGTGCCGATCGCCACGAGCCTGAGACCGTCGCGCAGTACCAGCCTGCCTACCCGGCTCGGCGCCGCGCCGAGCGCCAGACGGATGCCGAACTCGCGCGCGCGTCCCGCTGCCGCATACGATACCACGCTGTAGACGCCGATCACGCCGAGCAGGAGGGCGGCAGCGCCGGCGACCGCGATGAGCAGCAGAGTGAGACGCACCCGCGCGGTGGCGTCGTCAACGAGCGAATCGAACGTGCGGATGTTCGTCGCCGGTATGCGCCGGTCCAGCTCCTTGACGATCGCCTGGATTGTCGACGCTGCCGGCAGCCGTTCACCTCGGATCACGAACTGCACCGATCGCGGCAAAAACGGTATGGGGAAACTGCCATTTGGGAGTCCATCGAAGTCGCGCAGCAGCGGGAAGTACAGCATGGGCGTGTAGCCGTCCTCGATGCGCCCGCGATGGACGTCCCCCACCACGCCGACCACCGTGTACGGTTCCGAGCCATTGCGGGTCGCTCTGGCGCGCATGTCCAGCACCGTGCGTCCGACCACGTCTGTCGTCCCAAACAGCTCGGACGCCAGCCGTTCGCTGAGAATCACTGCCGGGGCGCTACCGCGAAGATCGCCGGGCGCGAAGGTCCGTCCGGTACGCAGCGGTATCTGCATGACACGGAAGTAATCCGGGCTGGCGGTGTTGGCGGCGGCGGCGACCGGGCTTCCCGAGACGTCGCCGAACAACCGCAGGCCGAGACGCTCCGCGCCTGGAGCGGTGAGCGGCAGTGCGACTGCACCCGCAACCGATGTCACGCCCGGCAGGGTCGCGAGGCGGTCCATCACCCTCGCGTAAAACACGGCGGCGTCGGCGTATGACGCGTAGTTGTTCCGCGTCTGGGACCACAGCGACACCTGGAAGGTCATCGCCTTCGCGGGCTCGAATCCGATATCCGCACTCCGCAGGTTCCGGAAGCTACGGCCGAGCAGTGCGGAAGCGACAAGCAGCGTGAGCGCGATCGCAACCTGGAACGCCACGAGACCGTCCTGTGCGCGCCGCCACCCCGTGCTCGACGTCGCACGTACCGAGCGAAGGCGGTCGAAGAGACCGGCCATGCTCGTGCGGGTGACCGCGGCCGCTCCGACCGCGGCACCAATCATCATCGCGCAGCCGAAGACGAGCGCGATGGTTTCGCTCGTGAATGAGACTTCATGGAGGCGCGGAATCTCGCGGTCGGTGAAGCCGAACCTGGTGGAGAGCGCGATTGCGGCCACGGGGAGCGCGACGATGCCCGACGCGAGTCCGAGCACGATCCCTTCGACAACGAAGCGTTGCGCGAGCGCGAGACGGCTGGCGCCGAGCGAGAGAGCGATAGCAATCTCCTGCCTCGCGCGCTCGGTGCGGAGCAGGAACAGGTTGACCACGTTCGTCGTCGCGATGAGCAGGACGATGGCGACCAGAATGCCGAGGAGCACGAGCTGCGTGCGCACCGAAGCAACCATGGAATCCTTCAGTGACTGCACGGACGCGCGGGCGCCGCTGCGATGGATCACCTCCGGTGTGATTGCCGGATACCGCGCCGGGAGCGAGGCAACGAGCGTGTTGAGCTCCGCCTCGGCCCCGGCTGCCGTCGCGCCTTCGCGGAGCCGGCCGATGACCGTGAAATGCCGTGCCGTGATCTGCGGCATGAACGCGTCGCCGTCGGTGGCGGTTACCGAGGCTGGGTAATAGATGCTGACTGACGGCGACGGAAAGTCGAAGCTGCGCGGAAGCACACCGATCACGATGCGACCGCTGCGATCGATCTCGACGCGTCGGCCGATGATCGTGGGGTCGGCGCCATAGTGACGCTCCCAGAGCTCCTGCGAGATGAGAATTGGAATGCCATCTGCAGTCCGCGACGTATCAGCGACGTCGAACAGTCTGCCGAGTACCGGGCGGACCCCGAGCAGGGTCAACGTGCTTGGTGTCATCATCGCGGCGGCCACGCGCTCGGGGGTGTCACCGTCGGTGACGTTGACGGCGTCATTGGTGTAGTACGCGCCGAGGCCGCTGAATGAGCGGGAGCTGTTCGCGAAGTGGACGTATGTCGCCGCGGAGTGCCGATCGCCCGGCATGGCTGTGCCATCGGTGTGGAAGCCCACGCGCACGAGCTGATGAGGATTGTCGTAGGGCAGGTCGCGCAACAGCACACCGTATACGATTGTACCGATACCGACGGCGGCGCCGATTCCGATGCCAAGCGTGGCGATGACGCCGGCCGCGAAGGCGGGCGCTCGGTGAATGCGGCGAAGTGCGAAGCGCGTGTCGCGTGCGATGCTGTCGATGGCGACTACTCCGCGTGCGTCCCGGGTCTCCTCGCGGAAGCGCTGCTGTCCGCCGAAGCGCAGGAGCGCTGCGCGTCGTGCTTCAGGCTCCGCCATGCCGCGGCGGACATTCTCCGCCGTGGCCATATCCAGATGAAGTGCAAACTCCTCATCGTGTTCCGCGGCGAGCGTCGAGCGGTGGAACATCTCGCGTAGGCGCGCCCATGCCGCGCGCAACCGGTAAGGCGACACGTCAATTCTCGGCGGCGAGAACGAGTCCGATAAGCGCTTCCTCTGAGAGCTGCTCGATACGGTGTGTAAGCCCCCAGCCATGCATTGGGGCGAGCGAGAGCGTCTTGAGGATGAGCAGGTCGAGCGTTCCTTGCAGGACCTGTTCGTTGGTCTTGGGCAAGCTGCTCCTCCCGAATGTCAGGAGGAAGTTGTGTCAATCCTCCCGAATGTCAAGAGGAGACCATCATACTGCAGCAAGTCAGGCCTCCTTCGGCTTTGGCCAGCGAAGTCCACGCTCTCGGAACAAGCGAAGGAAGTTCACGAGGTCGATGTTCGCCAGTTGAGCGCTTGCAGAGCCGGCGAGGCGTCCTGCTCGCTAGTATTGTGCAGACACACTGCCGTGAAGAAACGCGCTAACGTCGATCGATCGACCCTCGCAGCCCGGTTGGCCGCGATCATCGAGTCCACTGATGACGCGATCATTGGGGAATCCCTCGATGGCATCATCGAGTCCTGGAATCCGGCCGCCGAGCGACTGTTCGGCTGGAAGGCCGATGAGGTCGTCGGCTGCCAGATCAGCCTCATTTTGCCGGATGAACGCAGCGGCGAGCAGGCCGAGCTCCGCGGCGCCGTGGGGCGGGGAGAATCGGTGGATCACTTTGAGACCGTGCGAGCGCGCAAGGACGGCAGCCGATTGGACGTGTCCGTCACCGTTTCTCCAATTCGCGATCCCCAGGGCAACATCGTCGGCCTGTCGAAGATCGTCCGGGACGTGACGGAGCAGAAACGTCTTGTAGCGCAGGCGCGAGAGGTGCAGGAAGGGGCCGCGCGTCTCAAATCTGAGTTTCTCGCGGCCGTGACACACGAGCTTCGGACGCCCTTGAATGCCATCGTCGGCTGGCTTCAGCTTTTTCGCGACGATGCGCTGGACGAGGGGAAACGGAAGACCGCCCTGGCCGCGATGGAGCGCAATGCGGCGGCGCAGTTGCGCCTGATCGACGATCTCCTCGACGCCTCGCAAGGTGCGTCCGGCACGTTGCTGCTGCAGCCTGTGCCCGTCGATCTCATTCAGGTTGCGGAGCAGGCGATCGAGATCATGCGACCGGCGGCGATGGCCAAACGACTCACCGTCCAGACGCGTTGGAAGGTGCCCACGCTGGTCGTACCCGCGGATCCGGACAGGTTGCAACAGGTAGTCTGGAACCTCGTGTCAAATGCCATCAAGTTCAGCGACGCGGGCGGTAGCGTGACGGTGGCCGCCGAGACCACGTCGGACGACCGCGCGCGACTGACGGTCAGCGATACCGGCTGCGGAATCGCACCTGAATTCCTGCCGCACGTCTTCGATCATTTTCGGCAGCAGGACGGATCTCAGACGCGCGTGCACGGCGGCCTGGGGCTCGGCCTTTCGATTGTGCGGCATATCGTCGAGCTGCACGGAGGATCGGTGCAGGCGGAGAGCGCGGGAACGGGTCGTGGCGCGACCTTCACCATCACGTTGCCCCGGGTGAACGTTTCCCGCGAGTGAAGTCCGAGTTGCATCCGCCGGCGGGCGCAGCTCGCATCGTCGTCCGAGTCATTCGGACAGGGCGCCTGCCCGGTTACGCGGCGCTGGCTCGCTGGACTACCCTGCGGCGGCCGCGATCAGCGGTCCTCGAAGAGCATGTCCGTCTCATGGAACCCGAGCTCGACGTTGAGCTGCGCGAGCGTCCGGCCGAGGCGCTCGACGCTCGAGCGGGGAAGGCGACGTAGCGCGTCGAGCAGCAGCTGCGTCGGCGGCGGCGGTGCCCGATTCAGAACCGCCCGTCCGTCCCCGGTGATGCGAATCTCCGCACGGCGGCGGTCATGCTCAGCGCTTCGGCGGCTCACCAGTCCAGCGTCCTCGAGACGATCGACGACGCCGGAGACCGAGCTGCGGTCGGTGAGCGTGCGCTCCGCCAACTCGTTCAGGGAGAGCGGGTGCTGGACGCTCAGCTGGTCGAGCACGAAGAGCTGCGCGGCACTCAGTCCGGTCTGGCGCTCGACCTTTCGCGCGGCGAGCCGCAGCCCGCGGTCCAGGCGACGCACCCCCTGCAGGACGACGCCGACGTCGCGCCGCGGCGCGAGAGCATGCGCGCGCGCGACGCGCGGTGCAGCGTTGGCGCGACTCTTCACGGCCATGATGTCTCCAGCACCGACGAGGCTCGCGCAGTGGCGACACGCCGGTCGAAGGTTGTAGAAAGGTGGGAGCCCACATATATTACCATTGTGGCGGTCGTGGGCTCCGCCGTCAAGGAAGGCAAGCGGACCGACGGTCGCCGTCCGTCGACCACGCGGAGCTCACGCGGAGCTCACGCGGAGCTCACGCGGAGCTCCCGCGCCCGCCGCATCCACCTCGAACACGGAGGGACTCATGTCCGACCATGCAAACGAATCCGCGGGCCGCGATCAGATTGCTGTCGCCGCCGCCGCCCTGGTCAAGGAGCGCGCGACGGCGCTCCCGGACGACCGTGTGTGCCATCTCGCCGCCATGCGCGAGCTGATGGGCTTTCAGCTCGGCGCCGAGCGTGCGGACATCCGGAGCTGGCCGGTATACGCGAGCGATGCGCGTCTCGTCGGCGCCGTTGATCGACTCATGGTCGAGACGGCCACCGGCAGGATCCGCTACGCATCCGTGGCGCTGGCCTATTACGCCGCAGATGACAATCGCCCCACGGCCAGTGGATCCGTCCTCGTGCCGATCGGTCTCGTGCGTCGGCTGGACGACCGCCAGGAGATCACGCTGGACGCCCTGACGAGCCTGGCTCTGGTCAGCGCACCACGTGTGCACGCGCGGCCGGTCACACGAGGGGACGAGAACGCCACACTGGCCGTCTATGGGATGGCAACATCACGGGACGTGGCCGCCGGCGACCTGTACGCGAATGTCACCTTCGACGACGGACGGTTGCAGCTCGCTGGCAGTTGAGGTAGTCGCGACCTTTGGGTCGCGCTTCCTACCTCCCGTGTAGTAGTCAGGGGGCGGGCATTGGTCATTGAGCCGAGGCATCGTCCTCGGCATCTTGGGCTCGCGTATGGCCTCCTCCGGATACGGGTTCGGCACGTTCAAGGGCGTCTTCACGCCGAGCATCCTCACGATTCTCGGCGTCGTGATGTACCTGCGCATGGGGTGGGTGCTGGGGCACGTGGGACTCCCCGGGACCGTCATCATCGTCACGCTGGCCAGCGCGATCACGTTTTTCACGGCGCTGGCGCTTTCGGCGCTCGCGACCAACATGCGCGTCGGCGGCGGAGGCGCGTACTTCATCATCTCGCGGTCGCTCGGGCTCGAGACAGGAGCGGCCGTTGGCATTCCGCTGTATTTCGCCCAGGCGCTGGGGATCTCGTTCTACATCGCCGGGTTCTCCGAGTCGCTGGTCCAGGTGTTCCCGTCGCTCGATGCCGCAGTCGTCGGCGTGGTGACGCTGATTGCGCTCGGCGCGTTGGTGTATGTGTCCGCGGATCTGGCGCTCAAGTCACAGTTCGTGATCATGGTGGCGATCGCGGTGTCGCTGGTGTCGTTCTTCGCCGGTGCGGCGACAGCCGATCCGGCGGTCCCCCCGCCGCCCGCGGCGACGCTGTCGTTCTGGCCGGTCTTCGCGGTGTTCTTTCCCGCGGTGACAGGGATCGAGGCGGGGATCGCCATGTCAGGCGACCTCAAGGACCCCACGCGGTCGCTGCCCCGGGGGACGATCGCGGCCGTGCTGGTGGGCTACATGGTTTATCTGGCCATTCCGCTCGCCTTATACAATATGGGCGTTCCCGGCGCGGTCCTGCGGGACGACCCGCTCATCATGCAGAAGGTGGCGCGTTGGGGGCCGGCGGTCCTGGCGGGCATCTGGGCGGCGGCGTTGTCGAGCGCGATGGGCGCGCTCCTGGGCGCTCCGCGAACGCTCCAGGCGTTGGCACGCGACGGCGTCCTCCCGGCCTTTCTCGGCCGGGGGTTTGGGCCGGGCAACGATCCGCGAATCGCGACCGTCCTGTCGTTCGGGGTCGGACTGGCGGGCATTCTGCTCGGCGATCTCAACGCCATCGCGCCGATTCTCTCGATGTTCTTTCTCACCTCGTACGGGGTGCTGAACCTGTCGGCGGGGATCGAGGCGCTGCTCTCGAACCCGTCGTGGCGCCCGACGTTTCGCGTGCGCGCCTGGGTTCCGCTCGCGGGTTTCGCGGGATGCCTTTGCGTCATGCTGATGATCGCTCCGGGCGCGACGATCCTCGCGACGCTCGTCTGCGGCGGCATCTACTACACGATGATGCGCCGGAGCCTGCGCGCCCATTGGGGAGACGTACGGCTCGGCTTCATGATGTACCTGACACGCGTGCTGCTGCACCGGATGGACGGGCTCCAACAGAACGAGCGCACGTGGAAGCCGAACCTACTGGTGTTGAGCGGCAGTCCGTCGTCGCGCTGGTACCTCATCGAGCTCGCCGACGCGATCGCGCAGAGCCGCAGCTTCGTGACAGTGGCCGCGTTCCTTCCCGAAGAGCACTGGACCGTGGAACGGAGCGAGACGATTCGCGGGGCCATCCGCGCGTACCTGAGCAAGCGCCGCGTGCCGGCGTTCGTGCGGGCATCGCCGGCCGCGGACCCGTTCGTGGGCGCGGCCGCGCTGATCCGATCGTATGGATTCGGCCCCATCGTGCCGAACACGATCCTGATCGGCGAAACGGAGAGGCCGTCCAACTTCGTGCGCTTCGCCGAGCTGATCCAGCTGGTGTCCCGGCTGCGACGCAACCTCGTGATCGTGCGGGAGCGGGCGCGGACGGATACCGCCGACAGGGCCTCCCGGCCCGGGAAGGAACGGCGCATCGATCTCTGGTGGTCGGCGCCGTCGCCGCATGCGGCGTTCCGCTTGGCGGTCGCGATCCTCCTGCGGCGCAGTGAGGAATGGCACGGTGCGACGCTCCAGGTAAAGACGATCGTGGCCGACGCGTCGCAGCGCGCCGAGGCCGAGGCGCGGCTGCGGAAGTATCTCGCCGACGCGCGCGTGCGGGCGACGGCCGTCGTCCTCGAGCGAAACGGGGAAACGAACTATGCTGTCATCAGCCGGTCGTCCGCCGACGTGGACCTGGTGTTTCTCGGGATCCGGCCGCCCCGTGAGGATGAACCCGTCGAGGAGTACAGCGAGTACTATCGGACATTGCTGTTGGCCACGGAGACGCTGCCCGCGACCGCGATGGTCATGGCCGGCGAAACGCTCGAGTTCGAGCGCATCTTTCAGGCGGAGTGAGACGATGAACGACGCCCTGCGGATCATCGACTGTCACGTGCACCTGAACAACTACCACGAACAGGAAGTCGTGTCGCTCGAGCAAAGCCTCGACCGGCTGCAACGGGCCATGCAGGAGGCCGGCGTGGCGTACTCGCTGGTGCTGACGTCTTACCGGGTGAGCGCGCATCGGCCGAGCACCGCCGAGGTCGTGCGCGCGATCGAGCAGGTGGACTCGCTCGGCGTCGTGGCCGGGATCAGCTATCAGCACTATCGCCAGCGCGACCTGCGGGAGCTCGCCGACTTTCTCCAGGCGGGACTGGTGAAGGGTTTGAAGCTGTACCCGGGATACGAGCCGTATTATCCGCACGACAAGCGGCTCAAAGTCGTCTATGATCTTGCCGAGGAGTTCGATGTCCCGGTGATGATCCACAGCGGCGACACGTACTCGCGGACGGGCAAGCTCAAGTACGCGCACCCGCTGGAGGTGGACGAAGTCGCCGTGGATCATCCGGCGGTGAAGTTCGTGATCTGCCACCTCGGCAATCCGTGGCTGGTGGACTGCATGGAGGTCGTCTACAAGAACCACAACGTCTATGCGGACTTCTCGGGGCTGATCCTCGGTGAGTTCACCGAGGCGTTCGAGGACTACATGGAACAGCAGATCGGCGAAGTGATTCTGTACGCGGGCGAGCCGCGAAAATTCCTCTACGGATCCGACTGGCCGATCTGCTCCATGAAGTCGTACGTCGAGTTCGTGCGGCAGCTCAAGCTTCCGGCGCTCGACGTGCACGCGATGATGTACGAGAACGCGCGGCAACTGTTCAAGCTGCCGTTGCCGCCGAAGGAACAACCCGCGACGTCCGATGCCTGAGCCGGTCGCCCGGCGGCGCTTTCGGATCCGGGAGATCAGGACTGCCGACGATCCGGCGTTTGTCGCGGCGCACGCCATGCTGCGACGCGAGTTTCACCGCGCCGAGATGCTGCCGGTGGCCGACTGGCGGAACGCGCTGCGGGAGCGCGCGGGGAACCTCTGGACGGACGTGGCCTGGCACCTGCTCGTGGCGGAACAGGACGGCGACGTCATGGCGGCTGCGAGCGGGTCATATCTCGGCAACCTGAATACGGCGATCATCGGTTACATCGCGGTCGTGCCGGAGGCGCGGTCCTACGGCGTGGGTCCTCGCATGCGAGACGCGCTGCGGCGGCGGTTCGAACGGGATGCGCGGCGGGTGCGGCGCGCACCGCTCGAGGCGATCGTCGGCGAGGTGCGGGAGGACAATCCGTGGCTACGCCACCTCGTGCGCCGCGGCGGCGTGCTCGCGCTCGATTTTCCGTACTATCAACCGTCGCTTCGCGCGTCCGGAAAGCCGGTGCAGCTGGTGATGTATTATCAGCCGCTCACGCGACGCAGACGCTCGTTGAGCGCCGCCGCGCTGCGCCGATTGCTGTACAGCATGTGGAGGCGGGCGTACCGCATTTCCCGGCCGCTGGATCACCCGGAGTTTCGGCGGATGCTGCGCAGTTTGAACGACCGGCGCATGGTGGGACAGCGCCCGCTGCCCGCCACAAGACGATGACCCGGGACGGGCGCTAGTCCGCGATGAGTGTAGTACGCGCCGAGGCCGCTGAATGAGCGGGAGCTGTTCGCGAAGTGGACGTAGGCGCCCGTTTCGCGGCGGCGGCGACACGGCCGCGACGGCATGCCTGTTGCCGAGGGGTGTCATTAAGGCTTCGACGCGGAAGGACAAGTTGGAGAATAACCTGCAACCGCAGCTCGAGCAGGCGGTAGACACACTCGCAGAGGCACTTGGCGATGCGTGCAGGGTCGACGTGCGAGCCGCAAACACCGGAGAGCTGATCGGCGTCGAGGAGAAGCTAGCCATAGCAGCGGAGGCGGCGAAGGCTGCCATATCCGTTCGCTTGAAGCGACGCAAAAAGCGCAAGGCCGCGGCAAAGGAATCGGCGGAGCCGGCCCGGAAGCCGAGTGCGCTCGTTGACGTCCTGACGGCAAAACGGGTCTTCGAGGACGTTCATGGCAGGGAATGGCGCGTGTTTGCTGTGCACCCGTCGAGCGCTACCGTTGAACGCGCCGCGCTCCCGGAATCCTACATCCGTGGCTGGCTGTCCTTCGAGTCGGGCGACGAGAAGCGTCGCATTGCCCCGATCCCTGAAGGATGGGAACATCTTTCGATCGAGGATCTGCGGACGCTCTGCCAACGCGCGCAACGCGCGCAACGCGCGCCGAAGAAGCGTACCAGCAACCCGATCCCGCCGCCCGAGGCCTCCTCCTAGCACCGCTTGCGCGGAGGTAACCCGCGTTCATGCGAGGATCATTGGTGCGTCCAGCGGACTTTGCCGATTTCCTCGAAGCAGGCGGCCCAGCACTCACCCCATCGACGCCCTCCAGATGAAACGATCCTCGTTTGTGGGCAGAACCGTCCTCGCCGTGGCCGTCGTCGTCGCGGGTGTGGCGGCTTGCTCAGAGGCCGACAAGAAAACGTGGACGACCAACGACGTCTGGTATCACGAGAGCGACGTGGCCTCGCTCGTGCCCAGGGGACGTCCACAGTTCGTGGAGTTCTTTCATCCCGATTGACTGGGCTGCCGCGCCATGGCGCCCGTCGTGCACGGGCTCGAAAAGGAATACGAGGGACGAATCGACTTTGTCTACCTGAACATCGCCGTCGCACGCAATGACAGCGCGAAGCGAGCGTTCGGGTTCAGAGCGACTCCTCACATGTTCTTCGTGAGCACCGACGGGGTCGTTCGCGATACGGTGCAGGGAGTCGTCGCCGTGGATAGCCTCCGTGTGCGCCTCGATCGTATGCTTTCGGTCACGCCGCCGAGCCGCTGATTAGAAGCTGTAGACGAGCGCAGTGAGTGCCATGAGCCGGACGAACTGGTCGAGACGCGCGGCGACCTTGTAAATTGCGACACCCATTGGATGGGTGGCCGAGTGGCTTAAGGCGCACGCCTGGAAAGCGTGTGGTGGGGGTGACCTCACTCGCGAGTTCGAATCTCTCCCTGTCCGTCTAAAAACCCGCCACGTGTTGTGCTCGCATTGACCGTTCGCCCCGGCACGGCTGGTTCAGCGCGCCTCGATGAGTTGAGCGCGCCCGACGCGGGCGGCTCGAACATGGTGCTCGTCGAGACGCTCGCGCTCGGCATCTGCGGCACCGACGTCGAGATCGTGAATGGCGAGTACGGCACCGCGCCTCCGGGGCGCGATCGGCTGATACTGGGACATGAGTCGCTCGGTCGCGTGGTGCACGCGCCTACGGGCTCGGCGCTCGATCCCGGCGATCTCGTCGTCGGCATAGTCAGACGCCCGGATCTCGTGCCCTGCGCCAACTGCGCTGCGGGCGAATGGGACATGTGTACCAACGGCAGGTACACGGAGCACGGCATCAAGGAGCTGGACGGATTCGGGGCGGAACGTTGGGTCATCGAGCCCGAGTTCGCCGTGCGAGTAGACGCGACGCTGGGCATCGCCGCCGTGCTGCTGGAACCAGCGAGCGTGCTCGCGAAGGCATGGGAGCACGTCGAGCGTATCGGTGCGCGCGCACGGTGGCAGCCGCGCTCCGTACTCGTCACCGGTGCGGGGCCGATCGGTCTTCTCGCTGCGCTGTTTGGCATCCAGCGCGGACTCGAAGTACATCTCTTCGATCGTGCCACGACTGGAATCAAACCGGATCTCGCCCATCAACTCGGCGCACACTGGCATTCGGGGGAGGGCGCGCTCGACGGCATCGGCATCGCACCCGATATCGTGATCGAGTGCACGGGCGCGTCCGCCGTGGTGTTCGACGTCGTCGGACGCACGGCGCGCAACGGAATCGTGTGTCTCACGGGCCTGTCGTCTGGCGGACGTCGCCTGACAGTCGATATCGGCATGCTCAATCGAACGATGGTACTGGAGAACGACGTCGTTTTCGGCACCGTGAACGCGAACAGGCGGCACTACGAGAGCGCGGCGCGTGTCCTGGCGGCGGCGGACCGGCAATGGCTCGAGCGGCTTGTCACGCGACGCGTTCCGTTGGAGAAGTGGCGTGAAGCGCTGGTCAAAGGCCAGGACGATGTGAAGGTCGTGCTCGATTTCGCCCACTGATGCCATCGCGCATCGAGGAGTACGCGTTGGTCGGCGATGGCGAGACGGCGGCGCTCGTCGGCCGGGACGGCTCGGTGGACTGGCTCTGCTGGCCGCGTTTTGACTCTGCTGCGTGTTTTGCAGCGCTGCTCGGCGGACCGGAGCACGGCCACTGGAAGATCGCTCCCGCCGACGAATCCGCGCGCGCAAGGCGAACGTACCGGGATGGAACGCTCATTCTCGAGACCGAGTTCACCACGCCTGAAGGCACGGTCGCTCTGATCGACTTCATGCCGCCGCGAGGCACCAACTCGGATCTCGTACGTATCGTCGAAGGACGTCGAGGCCAGGTGCCGATGCGAATGGAACTCGTACTCCGCTTCGGCTACGGCGCATCTGTACCCTGGGTCTCGCGATTGTCCGACGGCGGGCTGCGCGCGATCTCCGGACCGGACATGGTCGTATTGCACACGAACGTTCCGGTCCACGGCAGGGATCTCACGACGGTCGCCGAATTCACGATTGGAGCTGGCGAACGGCGCGAGTTCGTCCTGACGTACGGACCCTCGCACCTGCCGATGCCCGAGCGGGTGGATGTGGCGCATTCGCTGCGGGAGACCGAGCATTTCTGGCGCGCGTGGGTCGAGCGGTGCAACTATCGTGGCGAGCATCGGCAGGCCGTCATTCGGTCGCTGGTGACGCTGAAGGCGCTGATTTACACGCCGACCGGAGGCATCATCGCGGCGCCGACGACGTCGCTGCCGGAACAGTTGGGCGGCTCGCGCAACTGGGACTATCGATTCTGCTGGCTGCGAGACGCGACGCTCACGCTGCTGTCTCTCATGGACGCGGGCTACTACGAGGAAGCGTCGCAGTGGCGTGACTGGCTCTTGCGCGCTGCCGCCGGTAGTCCATCGCAGCTCCAGATCATGTACGGCCTCGCGGGTGAGCGGCAGCTGTGGGAGTGGGAGGTCGGATGGCTGCCTGGATACGAGGGTGCGAAGCCGGTTCGAGTCGGGAATGCCGCGCACCAGCAACTGCAGCTCGACGTATACGGCGAAGTGCTGGACGCGTTGCACCACGCCATGGACGGTGGCATACCCGGGTCCACTGAAGGCTGGCGTCTCCAGGTTGCATTGGTGGAGCATCTCACCAAAGTGTGGCGCGAGCCCGATCAAGGGCTGTGGGAGGTGCGTGGTGCGCCGCAACACTTCACGCACTCGAAGGTCATGGCGTGGGTGGCCGTGGACCGCGCGATCAAGACCGCGGAGCGCTTACAGCTCGAGGGGCCGCTGGACAAGTGGCGCGCGTTACGTGAGGAGATTCATGGCGAGGTGTGTCGCCGCGGGTACGACGCGGAGCGCGGCACGTTCGTGCAGGCATATGGCTCGAAGCAGCTCGATGCGAGTCTGCTGATGATCGCGCCGGTGGGATTCCTGCCGCCGGAGGATCCGCGGGTGCGGGCGACCATCGAGGCAATCGAGCGCGAGTTGAATGTGGACGGACTGGTTCGCCGCTACGACACGCGACGGACGGACGACGGCCTCCCGCCGGGCGAAGGCGCCTTTCTCGCCTGCAGCTTCTGGCTTGCTGACAACCTGATGCTCCTTGGCCGGCATCGCGATGCGCACGCGTTGTTCGAGCACCTCTTGAGCTTGCGAAACGATGTGGGTCTGCTGTCGGAGGAGTTTGATCCGCGATCGAGGCGGCAGGTGGGCAACTTTCCGCAAGCGTTCTCGCACGTGGCGCTCGTGGACACGGCTTTCAACCTGACGCACGTCTCGAAGCCGAGCGAGCAGCGTGCATCGACCGGCTTGCGTTTATCGGGTGCGATGCCTGCGTTGAGTGAGGAGGCGTAAGTACAGACAGTCAAGTGGTCTGCTCCGCCAGACGTCAGCGGCGCGCCGTGCCCAACATGCGCCGCAGCTGGTCCCGGTCGACCGCACCGCCGGCGAAGTCGTCGAACGCCCGCTTCGCCGGAGTGATGATGTGCTTGCGGATGAATGGCGCGCCTTCGGCCGCGCCCTGTTCCGGCGCCTTGAAGCAGCATTCCCATTCCAGGATGGCCCAGCCCTGGTAGTCGTACTTGACCAGTTGGGTGAAAATGCGCGACCAGTCCACCTGGCCGTCGCCGGTTGAACGAAAGCGACCCGCGCGGTTCTTCCAATCCTGATATCCGCCGTACACGCCGGTCCGCCCGTTCGGACGGAACTCGGCGTCCTTCACGTGAAAACAGCGAATGCGCTCGTGGTACAGATCGATGTATTCCACGTAGTCGAGCTGCTGCAGCACGAAGTGGCTCGGATCGTACAGCAGGCAGGCACGGGGATGGTTGTCGAGATGGTCGAGCAGCATCTCGAAGGTCGCGCCGTCATGGATGTCCTCGCCGGGGTGAACCTCCCATGCGACGTCGACACCCTGGGAGTCGAAGAAGTCCAGAATCGGTTTCCAGCGACGGGCCAGCTCGGCGAAGCCTTCCTGCACCAGACCCGCTGGACGCTGTGGCCACGGATACACGGTGTGCCACATCAGCGCTCCCGTGAACGACGGCATCGCGGTGCAGCCGAGGTTCTTCGACGCCTTGGCGCACAGCTTCAATTGCTCGATCGCCCAATCGGTGCGCGCCTTCGGGTTGCCGTGCACTTCTTTGGGAGCGAACGCGTCGAACTGCTCGTCGTACGCGGGATGCACGGCGACCAATTGGCCCTGCAAGTGCGTCGACAACTCGCTGATCGCGACGCCATTCTCGTTGGCTACGCCTTTGAGCTCGTCGCAGTACGTCTTCGACTCGGCGGCCTTTTTCAGATCGATGCAACGCGCGTCCCACGTCGGCACCTGCACGCCGATGTAGCCGAGCGAGCCTGCCCATTTCGTGGCCGACTTCCAGTTGTTGAAGGGCTCCTCGTCGCCCATGAACTGGGCGAGGAATATTCCGGGGCCTTTCATCGTGTTTTCCTCGGATGAGTGTCAGGCGGTGATTCCTGCGGTCCTGGCCTTGGCTCCCTTGGGAGCTTTTACGGCTGGGGCGTCGAACTTCTGGGACTGCGACACCTTCACCCACTTGCCCTGCTTCGCTGATTCCAGCGACGCGTCGATGACTTCCTGGTTGGCCGCGCCGTCCGCGAAGTCGGGACGGAAGGGCTCCCCGGACTTCAGCGCCGAGAGGAAGTCGGCGAGCGTGTTCGTGAAGGTGTGCTCGTAGCCGATGATGTGCCCGTCCGGCCAGTAGTTCGCCGCGTAGGGATGGGCGCTGCCGTTCATGCACATGATGGTGCGGAAGCCCTGCGTGCTCGGCTCGTCATCGAAGCTGAAGAGCTCCAGCTCGTTCATCCGCTCCACGTTCCATGACAGCGAGCCGCGCGTGCCGTTGACCTCGATGCGGTTGTAGTTCTTGTGGCCGGCGGCGACTCTGCTCGCCTCGAAGCTGGCGGTGGCGCCGTTGGAGAGCCGCGCGAGAAACAGCAGTGCGTCGTCGACGTCGACTTTGCCCTTGCCTTTCCCGTCGGGCATCCGGCGCTCCGTGATGAACGTCTGCTGCATGCCGGCCACGTCGGTGAATTCCAGGCCGGTGAGGAAACGGCACATGTCGATGAGGTGGGCGTTGAGGTCGCCATGCGCACCCGAGCCGCAGGTCGCGGCATCGTGCCGCCACAGCCACGGGCAGGAGTCATCGGTGAGCCAGTCCTGCAGGTACACCGCGCGCACCTGCTGGATCTTGCCGAGTTTCCCGGCGGCGATCAGTTGCGCCGCCGTCATCGCCGCGGGACAGCGGCGGTAATTGTGCCAGAGCAGCGTGCGCACCGGATCACCCGACGCGGTCCGCGCCGCGCGCGCCGCATCCGCCATTGCGCGCGCCTCCCTGGCCGTCATCGCCAGCGGCTTCTCACAGAGCACGTGCTTGCCCGCCTCGAGCGCGCGCATCGACAGATCGTAGTGACTGACGTTCGGTGTCGCGACGTCGACGATGTCGATGTCCGGACGCGCGAGTACCTGGTCGATGTCGGTCGATGTCTCGGCCCAGCCCCAGGTCTTCGCTGCTTCCCGCAACGGACCAGCCGTGCGGCCCACCAGCACCGCGCGCTCCATCCGGTACGGGCACTCGGGGAAGAACCTGTTGACCTGCTGATACGCGTTGGAGTGTGCGCGTCCCATGAACGCGTAGCCGATCAGGGCGACCTTGAGCGCGGGGGCGGGCTTGTCAGCCATCCGTGACCTCGTGAACGTAGGGGCGGACAGGAATGGTATCTCGCGCTTTGCTTTTTCGCCCGGGTGTCGTAATTCCTGTAGCGCCTCAGCCATCCCCCCCGGACCCGATGCCTCGACAACGACCGCAGGACCCCCCGTTCACTCCGAAACCGGAACACCAATTCACGTTCGGGCTGTGGACCGTCGGCAACGTCGGACGTGATCCCTTCGGCGATCCAGTGCGACCGGCGATCCCGCCGGTCCGCATCGTCGAGAAGCTCGCGGAGCTCGGCGCCTACGGCGTGAATCTGCACGACAACGACCTCGTGCCACGCGACGCCACGAACGCGGAGCGCGATCGCATCGTGAGAGAGTTCAAGAAGGCTGTGTCGGCCAGCGGGATGCGCGTGCCCATGGCGACGACCAACCTCTTCAGCGACCCGGTATTTCGCGACGGCGCGTTCACTGCCAACGATGCCAGCGTCCGCGCCTACGCGCTCCAGAAGACCATGCGCGCCATGGACCTGGCCGTGGAGCTCGGGGCGACGACGTACGTCTTCTGGGGTGGTCGCGAAGGCACCGACACGGCGGCGGCCAAGAACCCGATGGACGCGCTGAAATGGTTCCGTGAGGCGATCAACTTCCTGTGTGCCTACGCGCGCTCGCAGAAATACGATCTTCGCTTCGCGCTCGAGCCAAAACCCAACGAGCCGCGCGGCGACATCTTTCTGCCCACGATCGGCCACATGCTCGCGTTCATCCCGACGCTCGACGACCCCGACATGGTGGGTGTGAATCCCGAAGTGGCCCACGACGGCATGGCCGGCCTGGAGTTCTCACATGGCGTCGCCCAGGCAATGGAGGCGGGGAAGCTCTTTCACATCGATCTCAACGCACAGAAGCCGGGCCGCTTCGATCAGGATCTTCGTTTCGGAAGCGAGGACCTCAAGGGCGCCTTCTTCCTGGTGAAGCTGCTCGAAGACTCGAAATGGCAGGGCATGCGGCACTTCGACAGCCATGCGTACCGCACCGAAGATGAAGCGGGCGTATGGGAGTTCGCGGCCGGAAGCATGCGAACGTATCTCATCCTCAAGGACAAGGTCGCGCGGTTCAACGCCGACCCGGCCATTCAGGCACTGCTCGCCGACCTGCGCGATCGCAGCGAGAGCGTAGTGGGCGGCGGTGGAGGGGACGGGGGGGACGGGCGCGCGCGCTTCACCGCGCACGCGGCAAAGCGCATTCGCGAACGCACGTTCGACCTCGACGCCATGCGCGCGCGCGGATACGCGTACGAGCGCCTGGATCAGTTGACCATGGAGCTCCTGCTCGGGGTGCGCTGAACGTGGCCCCCATGCACTCTGAGCCGCTGTATCTCGGCATCGACGTCGGCACCAGCGGCATCAAGGTGCTCCTCATCACGGGGTCCGGTGACACCGAGCGGACCGGCAGCGCGCCGCTGTCCCTCGAGACCCCACGTCCGGGATGGGCGGAGCAGGATCCCGACGCATGGTGGCAGTCCACGCTCGCCGCGCTCGCGGATGCCATGCGCGGCGACACGCAGCTCGCGAGCCGGGTGGCATCCGTCGGCATCTCCGGTCAGATGCACTCATCCGTGTTCCTGGATGGCGGCGGCAGCGTGATTCGACCCGCGCTGCTCTGGTGCGACGCCCGCACCGCAGCCGAATGCCACGAGATCACGCAACGCGCAGGTGGCGAGGAGGCGCTGCGCGCCTGGGTGCGGAACGCGGCATTCGAGGGATTCACGCTCCCCAAAATCCTGTGGCTCAGAAACCATGAGCCGCAGGCATTTCGGCGGCTCGCGAAGGTGTTGCTCGCGAAGGACTACGTGCGCTACCGGTTGACGGGCGACATGGCGACCGAACCGTCCGACGCGTCCGGGACACTCCTGTTCGACCCGGCGCGACTGGAATGGAGCGAGCCGATGCTGCGCGCTGTCGACCTGCCGGCGTCGCTGTTGCCACCGGTTGGCGAATCGTCGGGTGTTCTCGGACGGCTCACGAACGATGCCGCCAGGCTCACCGGACTGCGCGCGGGCACGCCGGTCGTCGGTGGCGGTGCCGACAACGCCTGTGGGGCAGCCGGAGTGGGCGTCATCGCTCCGAACGAGGCGGTGGCGAGCTGGGGAACGTCGGGCACGCTGCTGGCGCCGACCGCGGAGCCGCGCGTCGATCCCGGTCTGCGAGCGCACACGTTCTGCCACGTGCTGCCGGGTACGTGGTACGTCATCGGCGTCGCGCTCTCGGCGGGCGGCGCGTTCGCCTGGTTCATGGATCAGACGGCGCGCGAGCTGTCACGTGACGAGCGCATCGAACGGCTGAATGAGGAGGCCGAGGGTGTCGCGCCCGGGGCGGACGGCGTGACGTTTCTTCCGTATCTCCAGGGCGACCGGACGCCGCACCGCGATGCCGAAGCGCGCGGCGCCTTTCTCGGGCTCAGCCTGGCGCATAGCCGCGCGCACATGACTCGGGCTGTGCTGGAGGGCGTGTGCTTCGCACTCAGAGACTCGCTCACGATTCTCCAGGAGCTTGGGCTCCGCCCGACGAGCCTGTTGCTCACGGGCGGCGGCGCGCGCAGCGCGTTCGTCCGCAGACTTCAGGCGGAGATCTTCGGAATGCCGGTATGCACCGTGAATCGCGAGGAGGGGCCGGCGTACGGCGCGGCGCTCCTTGCCGCCGTCGGCGTGGGCGCGTTCGCCGACCTCGGCGCCGCCACGCGCGCCACGCTGCGGCGCGAACCTCTGGAGCGTCCGGATCCGTCGGCACACGCTGCATATCAGCGCCACTACGATCGCTACCGCTCCGCGTTTCCCGCGGGGCGCGCCGAGGCCCGTTACCGGGGAGTTTTCGGCTGAGCTGACATCACGTTCACGAACATCGCCGTGAACTTTGGGAGATCCAGATCCAGCTGCGCGCGCACGCGTCGCACGCCGTCGGCGGGTTGCAAGCCGGTCGGCCAGGCGAGCGTGAGTCCGTAGCTCGGTCCGTGGCTCAGATCCACGTCCATGAAGAGATCCGTCCTGGTCGATGAGCAGGAGCCGCCGTTGCGCTTGCCCTGGGGACACCGGGGACACGGCGGCGATCACGGTAATGAAGAGCCAGCCAAACGCGCGTGTCATTTCCACAAGCATGCGGTCCAGTGTGGCGAGGCGCCAGCTCTGCGGCGTCCTCGAGCGAGCCTGAGCTGGCGCGCAGATGATCGATCCTGCCGCCGCGCCGATCGCGCCGCCGATGATGATCTTGTCCAGGTCGCCGCCGCTGATGAGGCTACCGAGCGCCGCGCCGACCGCCCCGCCGATCACGATCTGTTTGGTTCGATCAGCGCTGGACTCCTTGCTGGTCTGCACCGGGCTCGACTGCACGATTGTCGCGGCGAAGGGGAACGATTGCCCGTTGAAACGGATGCGATCGAACGCCAGGCGCGATGCGGCAATCTTCAAGCCGACAGGCCGTTCTGCCGTGGCGACCGTGCTCGACGGATTGACACCACGCGCAATCGCATTGTAGTACTCGACGTCGATAGCGGAGGTACCGTCATTGCCGCGGCTCTCGGATCCAAGGCTCGACGCGCTGGCGACCCGTCAGGAGTGTGCGCCACCCTTCAGTAGCCGATCAATCGCTCCAGGAGCACATGCTCGACATCCCGCCGCGCGTCCACCACCACGGAGACAAGCACCAGGCGCGACTGGATGCGATAGATGATCCTGTAGTTCCCCGCGATCAGCTCACGCCAGAGGTCGATCCCGAGATCGTGAAGCTCGGGAACAATGCGCCCTCGCAGGGGATGGGTCGCAAGTGACTTCGCCGCATCGCCCAGCTGCGCTCGTACGTCTGTGGCCCGTTGCTCGGACTCGTTCGCGGCATAGGTCGCAATGCCTTCGACATCTCTCGCCGCCCCCTCAGTCCAGCGAACCTGATATCGCTTCCGTGCCACGAGCTAGCGCTTCGTGCGCTTCCGCTTCGCTCCGCGATCAAAGCGCTCGAGCACCACCTTGGTCGAATGGATGCGCCCCTTTGTGATATCGTCCTCTCCAAGACTCAGGAGCTTGAGCAGCGCCATAGCCTGACGCCAGCGATCATACGTCGCCACATCCATCAGGACGGCCTTCGCTTCACCGTTCTGCGTGATGAAGAGCGTGCGACCTTCGCTCACCTGTCGAACGGCATCCGCCGTCGACTCCTTCAGATACGTGATCGGCTTGATATCCCGTGCACGGCCCATGGCCATCCCTCCGGTCAGGCCAGGACTGAATTTCGTACCTTATTCCGTCATACGCAACCTCACGTCCCGTGATGCCAGGAAGAGCTGGACGATGGCCGACGACGAGGTGCTATGGACAGAGTGTTTGCGGAGCAGTCCGTATCGCTGGACGGCTTCAGCACCGGGACGAACGTGGCGGTCGGGAACGGCATGGGTGATGGGGGCGATCGGCTCCACGAGTGGATGTTTCCCGCTGATGGCAGCGCAACAGTATCCCGTTGAAAATACCGAGGCGAATGTGTCCAAGCTGCGATTGAGGATTTCGATGTCGCTCGACGGCTTCGTCGCCGGGCCGAGTCAGAGTGTCCGTGACCCGCTGGGGATCGGCGGCGAAGGTCTGCACGAGTGGATTGTCCCGCTGGCTGTCTGGCGGTCCATCCATGGGAAGCAAGGCGGCGAGATAAACGACAGCACGAATGTCGTGGAAGAGGAGTCTGCCAACATCGGCGCGACGATCATGGGACGCAACATGTTTGGCGGCCATCCAGGTCCATGGAAGGCGGACCAGCCGTGGACGGGCTGGTGGGGTGCCGATCCACCATTCCATCATCCTGTGTTCGTCCTCACACATCACGCACGCGAGCCCTTGAAGATGAAGGGCGGGACGACGTTCACGTTCGTGACCGATGGTATCCAGTCTGCGCTCGAGCAGGCGCGCACTGGCGCCGGCGGCAAGGACGTAGCGCTGTCCGGCGGCGCCAAAGCGGCGCAGCAGTATCTCGCCGCTGGACTCGTGGATGAGATGGAGATTCACCTGGTGCCGATACTCCTCGGCGGTGGTGAACGCCTGTTCGACACCGTCGGCAACCTGAACGGCCTCGAGTCCGTGCGAACGGTTGCCGCGCCTGGCGTCGTCCACCTGAAATTTGCGAGGCGCTAGCAGCGGCAGTCGATGGCCACGGCAGCGAGGACATGTGTTGGATTCATCGCGGAGCGAGGAGTTCAGTAGAGGAGAAGCGTCTGCCTTCCTCACCCAGATCCTGTGAGTGTCTAGGACAGCGTAATGACGATGTTTCCCCTTTTTCGCCCGCTATCCACGTAGCGGTGGGCCTCCACCATCTGCTCGAACGGATAGCGTCGATCGATGACCGGCTTGAATTCTCCCGCGGCAGCCAGCTTCGCCAGAACAGGTAAATCCTCCACGCGCTCGGCCGCTGGCCCGGCGACGATTCTCTTGCTGCTCGTCATCGACGCCCATGGGACCATCAGTAGGTCCGGCAGCCCGCCCAAAACCACAAGCAGACGTCCTCGGTCACTCAGCGAGCCCTTGCTGCGGAAAAACCGAGCGGTGCCGGCGGTATCGAGAATGACGTCATAGGTCTCGCCATTCTTCGTGAAATCCTCCTTGGTGTAGTCGATCGCCTGGTTTGCACCGAGAGATCTCACCAGCTCGACGTTTGCGGGACCGCACACCGCGGTCACGTCCGCTCCGAAGTGCTTGGCCAGTTGCACCGCGGCGGTGCCTACCCCACCGGAGGCGCCATTGACGAGCACTCTTTCTCCGCGCCGCAGCTTTCCCCGTCTGAAGAAATCCAGAGCCGTCGATCCGCCAAAACAGAGTCCGGCGGCTTCCTCGCAGGAGAGATTGGCCGGCTTCAATGCCACACGCCCGTTCTCCGGCATGCACCTGTACTCCGCATGGCAACCCATGGCGGTGCCGGCAAATGCAAAGACCTCGTCACCGACTTTGAACCTGCTCACGTCCTTGCCGATCGACTCAACTACGCCGGCGAGCTCTGTTCCAAGGATTGGCTGCCTGGGTCTGGAGATACCGAGGGCCAAACGCGCCATGAGACCGAAGCCCGTAGGCACGGTGAGACTGCGCACCCTCCAGTCGCCTGACGTGACCGTCGTCGCACGCGTCTTTATCAGGACTTCTTTGTCCTTGGGCGTGGGTTTGGGCACGTCCTTCATGTGAAGGACGTCGGGCGGCCCATATCTCTCATACACCCATGCCTTCATAGGCCGCGCTCCAAGGTTGCGCCGACTGCCGAGTAATCGTGAACGTAGGCGGCGCTACTTCAGCACTCCGGCTAATGCCGCGATCGCTCCAACGGCGCCGATCCAGAACACGAACGACCACATGAGCAGCCGGCCAGTCTGCTCCTTCATGTCCGAACGCAGGATGGCGGCCAGGCCATCGAGCTTCAGGTCGATCTTTTCATCCAGGTTCGCAAAGCGCCCGTCGACGTTCGCAAAGCGCGCGTCGAGGTTCGCAAAGCGCGCGTCGATCTTGGCAAACCCGAGTTGCATCTCGTGGCGCAATTCAGCGACATCAGCGCGCAGCGATTCGCCGCCCTCGAGATGACTCACGAGGTCCTCGGTCGCCTCGTGCCCCAGCGCTTCTTGGAGCTTCCGGATGAGGTGTGGCGAAATAGCCATATGAACGCGTGCTGCTGCGGCGCGTCAACGTAGCTCGCCTGCGAATTCACGGCATCAAATACGTGCATGCTGTGGCATCCAACGGCATGTGCCGAGCATACGCTCGGCAGGCTCGCCGAGTCAATGACCGCGTTCCCAATTGTCACACACCATTAGATACCGCCAGAGCTTCGCCTTGAACTTGCCGCCAAGGTTCATGGCCGTGGGGCGCCCTCACTTGGCCGGAAGTGTCTCCACGAATCTTACCGAACGCGCGATCCAGCTCGCCAATTGCGCGCCCTTGGTCCCGGCCGGCCCGACGAGAATCCAGCCCTTCATCGGTCGCCCCGTCAAGTCGAACACGCGCGTGTGCGCCATCTTGAGCGCTGACGTAGTGTCCTCAGGATCGACTCTCGCGATCAGCGCGTCCTTGTGCACGCCGACGCACATGTTGCCGCTGAACAGGAACGCGACGCCACCGAACATCTGCTTCTCCGTGAACCCCTTGCGCTTCGCGACGGCTTGCCTGATCCGCTTCGCCAGCTTCTCGTCGAACGCCATGCTATGCGGCGACGGTCGCGCCGGCCAAGCGCGGGGCGCGATGGATGAGACCCAGCCAGACTCCGAAGACCGTGTACTGGACGAACGCCGCGCTGGCCTCGACCGCGATCCAGGCCGGCACCGACGGGATCGCGTACTTGCCGGCTTCGGCGAGGACGATGTACGACGCGAGGAATCCGCCGATCATCCAGGAGAACGCGATGCCGCGGCGCACGGAGCTCGCGCCCGACGCGTAGACGGGATAGAGCCAGGCGAAAATCAGCCCCTGGATGATCATCGAGGCGATGCCCAGCGGCACCATCGGCTCCGCTCGCATGATGGGGATCGCCGCGAAGTGGTCGGTGTTGACCGCGAAGTGCGACGTCCCCTGTACGGCGAAGGTGGTCAGCACGTACGCGACGACGGTGAGCGCGACGGTAGCAGGTTTACGGTGCTGCATGGCGTCTCCCACGATGGTGTTTGGGTCGCGACTGCTCGTATGTTGCACGCGAATTTAGGAGGTAACTTGCATCATGCAAGTGACCATCTCGTGAAACGAAAAGAGCGGCGGTCAGACTGCCCCATCAACTTCGCCCTGCAGACGTTCGGCGATCCATGGAGCCTGCTCGTGATCCGTGACCTCATGTTCACCGAGGCGCGCACGTACGGCGCGTTCCTCGCCGCTGGGGAAGGGATCGCGACCAACATTCTCGCGGCGCGGCTGCGCCACCTGCAGGAGGTTGGTCTCATCCGGCGCCGCGGGTCGGAGTTCGCCCTGACGCAGAAAGGCCTGGACCTGCTTCCCGCGATGCTCGACCTCGTCGCCTGGAGCGCCCAGTACGACAAGCGCACGGCGGCGCCGAAGGCGTTCGTCGCTCGCATCAACAAGGATCGCGCGGGTGTTCTTGCAGAGATGAACCAACGCTTGCGCCGTGCGTACGAGCTCTAGGCCGTCCGCTTTGTCACGAGAGTCAGAGCTACAACGGGGTCCCGGCATACCTGTTGCTTGCCTGCCAACGAGGTCTTGTTCGCGACGGAAGCGATGCAGCGCGATTCCCTACAGCCGAAACTCGAAGAGGCACAGCGGGCGCTGGACACCGCGCTCGAAGAGGCGTGCGCCGTCGACCTTCGCCGAGCGAACACAGGCGAGATGATTCGCATCGAAGAGGCGCTCGCCATCGCCACGAACGCGGCGAAAGAGGTTGTGTCCGTTCGGCTTCGGAGGCGCACGCGCGAGACGAAACCACTGCGTGCCGCGAAGGAGCCTCCTTCCGAGCCTACCATCGACCGCGTCTTCGACGACGCGCGCGGCAAGCGGTGGCATGCGTATGCCGTCCAGCCAACCGTCGGTTCGGTGAAGAGCGTGTCGGTGCGCGAGTCATTCAAGCGGGGCTGGCTCTGCTTCGAGTCTCACGATCAGTTACGACGACTCGCGCCGGTCCCCGACCATTGGCAGGATCTGGCGCTCGAGGACCTGCGGCGGCTGTGCCTCAAAGCGGAGCGAGCGCCGAAGCACCACTAGGGCCACTAGGTCTCGTCTACCGCTGGTCGACGAAATGATTTGGTACGCCGCGAATCAGAATGGTCCGTGATTCCGGATGTCCGCCGATATTATCGGCCATGCCGTACACACTCTGGCACTGCGATGTCCTGATCGGCGAGACCGACTTCGAAGGCGAGAGCAACCGACCCAGCCAACACGCCGGTATCTTCCGTCCGACCGCGTACGGCAACGAAGTCTTTCCACGCCTGACCGGCATGTTGTCCGCCGCGTCCGATCTCAAGGACGAGGTGCAACGGCACGGTCTCGACCAAGATGCCATGGATGCAGACGCCGTCACGGACTTCCTCGAGACGACGCCCGTCGGACGAAAGATCGTCGACATCGGTCGACGTCGATCTCAACGCCCTTCCGCCCAAAGCGCCACCGCTCATCGTCTCTGCGACGTTGCGTGAGCATCAAGCACCCGTAGCGCGACCGCGGCGCATGTGTGACTGAAGCCCGCTCAGCAATCTTGCAAACCCAAGCGATTCGGTTAAGTTGAGCGTTGCCGATCGTTCTTCGTGCGAACGGCTTCAAGGTCACAATTCGACATCCACCTCGAGAGCACGGTCCGCCGCACGTTCATGTCTTCTCTGGCGATGCCGAGTGCGAGTTGTGGATAGGTTCCGAAGAAATCGGGGTGAAGGCGATCCACGGCATGCGCGCATCCGATGGGCGCGATGCGCTTCAGATCGTCGCCGACAACGTGGATTTGCTGCTTGGCGAGTGGCGGAGGCTACATGGCCCTAAAGGTTCCAAGGGGAAATGAACTGAAGCGCCAGATCGCGCGTGGCCGAGCAGCTGAAGTGCGTGAGCGTAGGCTGGGCCGACGCGCTTCGTCCGTCCATTTTGACGCGAAGCAGCGGCGAGTCGTGGTGGAGCTTTCCAACGGACTCCAGGTCGCTTTTCCAATTGCCGCGTTGCCGGAAATTGCCGCTGCTCCTGACAGCGACCTGGCGCAGGTGACTCTCAGCCCTTCCGGCTCTGGTATTGTGTGGTCAGAGCTCGACGCCGATTTCAGCGTTTCCGGGCTACTTGCCTGGGCGGCCGGCACACACGCGAGTGCGAGCGCGCTTGGCCGAGTTGGTGGGAGCAAATCGAGCAAAGCAAAGGCAGCAGCCGCACGATCGAACGGCGCGCGTGGCGGCCGGCCGGCGAAGCGTGGATCGGTGCGCGCGGCGGCGAAGCATGCCCGGGGGCCGCGCACGCGTTCCGCTGCTGTCTGAAGGGTCGGAGTGTTCCGCGGCATGCAACGCGAGGACTACCTGCTCCGCATGATCGCCCAGATGGGGCGCGTGCTCGCGCGCATCCGACGGATGCTGCTCGAAGGTAAGAACTCCGAAGCCGGCGACGAGCTGGAACATGCGGCACAGAAGGGAGGCATCGATCTCCAGCTCGTGATCGCACTCGACGAAGCGAGTCTCGAGCCGTTGCTGCGCACCGGAGGCGAGATCGATCGGCCCAAGTGCGCGTTCTTCGCGGAGGTCATATACCTCGAATCGCGTCGGCAGCTCGCCATGGGACGCATGCCCCAGGCGGAGCGCTGCGCCCGACGCGCGCTGCTGCTCTATGCGCTCGCGTACGACGGCATCGTCATGGACGACGAGACGCGCCAGCGTGTCGCCGAGCTCGAGGGGCACCTCGATCCCACCTAGTCGCTGCGATTCGATCGGATCCACGCTGCTGGCGCGACGCGCGGGCATGTAGCTCGCCAGGATGCCGACGCCCATCATCGCGAGCGACATGGCCGCGAACACGGTCGGGTCCACCGCCCGGACGCCGAAGAGCAGAGTCCCCAGCCGTCGCGTGGACGCGAGTGCCGCATGCGCATCGGCACATCAAGAGCTACCAGTGGATGCGCGCCGGTCTCGACATCCGCGGGACGCAATTCGGGCTCGGAGTGAATCTCGACGAGGCTGGGCCCAAGCCACGGGTCGAGGCCAGCGCCGGCGTGTTCGTGCGGCGCGAGGTATTCTGAGCACGTGAGACGGCAAATCTTCGTCGTGAGCGCGCTGATGCCGGTGTGGGCCGGCCTCACCGGCCTAGCCGTGGCACAACCGGCGCAGCCACCGCCGTTCTCGGCCGACCTTACGCGTGCAGCGGTGCGGCGGGTGATGACGGCGGCAGCTGATTGGCAGCTCGCGCATCCATCGGAGCATCCGCCTTACGACTGGACCGTGGCGGCTTTCTACATGGGAATGATGGCGTTCTCAGAGCTGTCCGACTCGCCGAAGGGAGCGAGGTGCACAAGCTCGCGAAGTGAAGGTAGACCTCGGTGAGCGTCTTCGTGCCGCACCAGCCGCGTGATGAGGTTGTTATTCTCGACGTTGCGTGAGACCGTTGTCGGTGGTCCTCCTACAGCATGTAAGGGTTGGTAGGCTTTCCAGCGCGAACACAGATGCTAGGTTCCAGACTGTGAGAATCGCTCGCCGCTTCCTTGGCATCGCGCTCCAATGCGCGCTTCTGACCATGTCTCTGGTCGGAAGCGGGTACGCGTGCGGTGATGACGAGAAGGATGCGATGCAGGGTTCGATGGCGGGCATGGCTGACATGCCGGGCATGCCGATGCCTGCCTCGTCGGACGGCGACAGCGATAACAGTTCACCGCAGCCCGACTGCTCCTTGCCGTGGGCTCCGGGCGCCTGCCATCAAATGGCATCGTGCTCGCCGAACGCGGTCACCGCACCGGCTAACGTCATTATCTCCGCGCCGACCTCTGATCACAGCGGACCGGCCAAGCGCGAGATAGAACTGCGATCCGTTACGCGATCGCCTGAGCCCCCGCCACCCAGGGCGTAGCTCCCACCAAAAATCGGGAGAGAGAGAGCCGCGCGGCCGTCGCGCGCGGACGCGGCTGCGCACATGCGTGCGAGCCGGCTAACGCACACTGCTCTGGGCTCACATCATGTTCAGGATCACATCACGCGCTGCCGTTCGCGGCGCGGTCATCGTCGTACTTCTCGCGCCGGCCATAGTCCCGGCTCAATCGCGCGGCACCGCCGACTCGCTCGTACAGCGCGCCCTCGGGGTGAATCCTCGAATACGAGCTGCCGCGTCGCACGTCGACGCGTCACGCGCGCGCGTCGGGCCGGCCGGCGCCTGGCCTGATCCGATGCTCATGGCAGGCATCCAGAACCTGCCGCTCTCGCGAGAAGCAGCCGCCGGTCACGCCGCTCCCACCGGCCCGGAGCCGATGACGATGAAGATGCTTGGCGTCTCGCAGATGGTGCCATACCCCGGCAAGACATCTCTACGAACGCGAGCTGCTCGGGCGGACGCGGAGATTGCTGAGGCTCGCCTCGCGATCATCACTCGCGACGTCAGACGTGAGGTCATGGATGCCTACCTCGACCTCGTCGCTGCGCGCTTGCTCCTGAACATCCTCGATCGCCAGCAGCAGGTCGCGACGAGCATTCTCCCAGCTACCGAGGCGCGCTACGTCGCCGGCACTGCGGCGCAATCGGACGTGCTCAAGGCACGGACGGAGGCCACGATGCTGGTGCAGGAACGAAACGAGGCTACGCAGGAGGAGCGCTCCGCGCTCGCGCGTCTCGCAGCCGTGACGGACGACGCCGATCTCTCCACGGTCGCAGCCGATTCGTTCCCCGCGGGTTTTCAGGCGACGAGGACTGTTCCCGCGCTCGAGTCCGTGGAGACGCACGCGCTGCAAACCAACCCGCGCTTGCGCGAACGTCGCGCGATGCTCGCGATGCAAAGCGCTCAGGCGCACCTCGCGGCGCGAGACTATCTCCCGGACTTCGATCTGAGTGTCCAGTACGGCCAACGTGATCGGCTGCCTGACATGATAACCGCGATCGTTTCCGTACCTCTGCCAGTTCAGCGATCACGCAAGCAAAGCGCGACAGCCCGCGCCGCGCGATTCGACGTCGCGGCTGCCGAGGCGGAGTTGCGTTCCGAGGAGAACACAGTTCGATCCGAGGTCGTTCGGGCGTACGCCGCCGTTCAACGCCAGCGCGCGAACCTCGACCTACTCGAGCGCGCGGTGTTGCCGCAGGCGCGAGCCACGTTCGCGTCGACCTCGGCCACTTACCAGAGCGGCCGCGCTGAGCTACTCGACGTGCTGGATGCAATGCGGGCGCTTTTCGCGACAGAAACCATGTACGTCCGCACGCTCGCGGAGTACGGGAAATCCCTCAGTGAGCTCGAGGCGCTGGTCGGCGCCGAGGTGCACCCATGAAACCGCTGACCCGAACCCAGTGGGCAATACTCACCGCGGGGGTTGGCGCAATAGCGCTCATCGCCCTCGTTGCATGGATCGTCGATCGGAAGGAGGCGGCGGACCGTGCGCCAGTGGCTTCTCGCGGAATGACCGGAATGCCAGGCATGTCGATGCCGGCCGGTGGCACGGTTCAACTCACAACGGCTCAAATGCGCCAGTTCGGCGTGACCTTCGGCTCCGTCGAACAGCGGATGCTCGTTACCGAGATTCGCGTTGCCGGAACGGTCGTGGTGGATGAAATGCGCCTCGTCCAGGTCGCGCTCAAGTTTGGCGGATTCGTCGAACGTCTGCACGCCAACGTCACGGGCCAATACGTCCGCGCGGGTCAACCGCTCATGGAGGTGTACTCGCCCGAGGTGTACGCGGCCATGGAGGAGCTGCTCGTCGCGGTGCGCCTCGAACGGACGAGTGCCGGCCAAACGCCCATACCTGGCGTTCCGACTTCATCGGCGGATCTCGTCGTGGCTGCTCGCCGCCGTCTCGAGCTGCTCGGCGTGTCGCCAGGTGACATCGACGCGACCATACGCCAAGGCGAGCCGTCCCGCACGGTCACCGTGTAC
Organism: Gemmatimonadaceae bacterium; assembly: GCA_040902075.1. Classification (GTDB taxonomy): domain Bacteria; phylum Gemmatimonadota; class Gemmatimonadetes; order Gemmatimonadales; family Gemmatimonadaceae; genus DASPMP01. The sequence goes on along the minus strand of JBBDXZ010000116.1, from coordinate 45,298 downwards.
TCGCCGGCGAGCGGCATCATCCTGGACCGACAAGTCACGCAGGGCCAGGCAGTGCAGGCGGCGCAAACGCTGTACACCATCGCGGACGTCGCCGGCGTGTGGGTCAACGCCGATGTGCGCGAGACGGACGCCGCGCTGTTACGCGTCGGCATCGGTGCGGACGTCGAGCTGGCGAGCATGCCTGGCCGGCCGTTCAAGGGCATGGTGACCTACGTCTACCCGACGCTGAACCCGCAGACGCGGACGGTCACGGCTCGCGTCACAGTCGCGAATGCCGGTGGGCAACTCAGACCGGGGATGTTCGCCACCGTGCTCCTGCGCTCGCCCAGCCGTCGCGCGCTCACAGTTCCCACACCCGCAGTCGTGCGCACAGGCGAGCGCACCCTCGTCTTCGTGGATCTCGGCGGCGGCCGGATCGAGCCAAAGCCGATCGAGATCGGCCAGAGCGCGAGCGAATACACCGAGGTGCTCGCCGGCCTGGAGCCAGGTCAGCGCGTTGTCACGTCCGCGCAATTCCTACTGGATTCAGAGTCGAATCTCGCGGAAGTCATGCGCAGCATGATCGGCCAGGGCGCAGCCGGCATGACGGACATGAAGGGAATGCCCGGGATGGACATGGGCGGGAAGCCGACCGACAAAGGCGCCAGGGTCAAGCCATGATTCTCGAGCGCATCATCGGCTGGTCCATCGCGCGCCGATGGGTCGTGCTTGGAACGACGGCAGCGCTGTCGCTCGCGGGTGCGTGGGCGATGGTGACGACTCCGGTCGACGCGATCCCCGATCTTTCGGACGTCCAGGTGATCGTGATGACCGAGTGGCCAGGCCAGGCGCCGGCGCTCGTCGAGGATCAGGTCACGTATCCGCTCGAGACGGAGATGCTCAAAGTGCCGGGCGCGAAGTACGTGCGCGGCATGAGTCAGTTCGGACTCTCGGCGGTGTTCGTCGTGTTCGAGGACGGCACGGACCTGTACTGGGCGCGCTCCCGCGTCCTCGAGTACCTGAACAGCGTTCGCGAGCGATTGCCCGGCGGCGCCATGACTTCCCTCGGTCCCGACGCGACCGGTGTCGGTTGGGTCATGCAGTACATCGTCGCGGACACGACCGGCACCCTGGACTTGTCGCAGCTTCGCGCGCTGCAAGATTGGACGGTGAAGCCGGCGCTCACCGCCGTCCGAGGCGTCGCCGAGGTCGCATCGCTCGGCGGTTTCGAGAAGCAGTACCAGGTCGAGGTGGACCCCGCGAAGCTGCTCGCTTATGGCATTCCGCTCTCGAAGGTGGTGGACGCCGTTCGCGCGTCGAACCAGGATGTCGGTGGGCGAGTGCTCGAGATGGGCGGAACCGAGCTCGTGGTACGTGGTCGTGGACGCTTTGCGAGCCTCGACGACATCCGCGCGGTCAGTGTCGGCGTGGGTCCGACCGGAACACCGATCACAGTCAACGACGTCGCCGTCGTGCAGATCGGTCCCGAGATCCGTCGAGGAATCGCGGAGCTCGGCGGGCGCGGAGAGATCGTCACCGGCTGGGTGGTGATGCGGTACGGAGAGAACCCGCGCGCCGTCATCGACGGCGTGAAGGCGAAGATGGCCGAGATTCAGCGCTCGCTTCCCACCGGCGTCGTGTTCGTGAACGGCTACGACCGATCGGGACTCATCGACGCCGCGATCAAGACCCTGCGGGAGAAGCTGATCGAAGAATCAGTCATCGTGGGACTCGTCACGGTTCTGTTCCTGTTCCACGCGTCGAGCGCGCTGGTGGCGATCATCACGCTTCCGGTCGGCATCCTGATGTCGTTCCTCGCCATGCGCGGGCTCGGTCTCTCGGCGAACATCATGAGTCTAGGCGGATTCGCGATCGCCATCGGCGCGATGATCGACGCGGCGATCGTCATGGTGGAGAACCTCCACAAGCATCTCGAGCGTGAAGGCTCCCGCGTCTCGTCGCTGACAGCCCGCGAACGGTGGGACATCGTGCTCGTGGCCGCGCGCGAAGTCGGTCCGTCGCTGTTCGTCTCACTACTCATCATCACGCTGTCATTTATCCCTGTCTTCGCGCTCGAAGCGCAGGAGGGGCGGCTGTTCCATCCGCTCGCGTGGACCAAGACGCTGGCCATGGCTGCGGCTGCACTGCTGTCCGTCACCCTCGTGCCGGTGATGATGGGGTTGTTCATTCGCGGCGGCGTGAAACCGGAGGCCGCCAATCCGGTGAACCGCGCGCTCATTCGTGCGTACCGTCCGATGCTCCGATGGGTGTTGCGGCACAGAGCGCTGACGCTCGGCATCGCCGGGGCCGTCCTCGTTGTCACCATTCTTCCGTGGACGCGGCTCGGGAGCGAATTCATGCCGCCGCTCAACGAGGGGGCGATCATGGACATGCCGTCGCTCTTTCCGGGCGTCGGCACCTCGCAGGCGAAGGCAATCCTGGTGCAGCGAGACGCTGCGCTGGCTCGCATCCCGGAGGTCGACATTGTGCTCGGCAAGATCGGGCGCGCGGAGACGGCGACCGACATGGCGCCCATGTCGATGATCGAGACGATCGCGACCCTGAAGCCGAAGAGCGAATGGCGGCCCGGTGTGACGTACGATTCCATCGTCAGTGAAGCGAACAACACGGTACGCACGCCGGGCGTAGCGAACATGTGGTCGATGCCGATCAAAAACCGCCTCGACATGCTGGCGACGGGTATCAAGACGCCGGTAGGCATCAAGGTCTTCGGCCCGAGCCTCGACACGCTGGATCGGATCGGGCGAGACATCGAAGCGATCCTTCCGTCCGTGCGTGGGACCAATTCGGTGTTCGCCGAACGGGCGGTGGGAGGACGCTACCTCGACATCTCGATCGACCGAGTTGCGGTATCGCGGTTCGGGTTGACCGTGGACGACGTGCAGACGGCGCTGTCCGCCGCGATTGGCGGCGCGGATGCGGGTCAGGTCATAGATGGCCGCAGTCGGTTCAGCGTCCTGGTGCGGTATCCGCGCGAGCTGCGCGATGACACGCAACGGTTGGGAGAGGTGTTGATCGCTACTCCGGGCGGCCAACAGATTGCGCTCGGGCAGGTGGCGACGTTCGCCGTCGTCAAAGGACCGACGCTGATTAAGTCAGAGGACGCTGCGCTCAACAACGTCGTGTACGTCGACGTCCGCGATCGGGACGTCGGCAGCTACGTCGACGAAGCCAGGGATGTGGTCGAGCGGCGAGTGCTGCTTCCTCCAGGCTACCGGCTCGTGTGGTCGGGGCAGTTCGAGGCGCTGCAGCGCGCAGCGGCCCGGTTGCGGTTCGTGGTTCCGATCACGCTGCTGATCATTCTGCTGTTGCTCTACGCGAACTTCCGCAGCCTCACGGAGAGCCTGATCATCATGCTGAGCGTTCCGTTCGCACTCGTCGGGAGCGTGTGGTTCATGTGGGCGCTGGACTACAACCTGTCGGTGGCCGTTGCGGTCGGTCTGATCGCTCTCGCGGGTGTTGCGGCCGAGACGGGAGTGGTGATGATCTTGTACCTCGACCACGCCTACGATGAACGAAAAGGGAAGGGCGCGCTCGATTCGCGCGGCGACGTCGATGCGGCGGTCGAGTATGGCGCCGTCGAGCGCGTTCGGCCGAAGATGATGACCGTTACGGCGATCATGGCCGGATTGATCCCGATCCTGTGGAGCCAGGGAACCGGCGCCGACGTCATGAAGCGAATTGCGGCACCGATGGTAGGCGGAATGGTCACGAGCACGCTGCTCGTGCTGCTGGTCATCCCCGCTGTCTATTCGCTGTGGAAGGAACGGCTGTTGACAGGAACTCAACCTTCGATGAGGAACGAACCATGAGGCAAGCGTTGGCAGCGGGGCTGCTCGTGATGTTGGTTGCCTGCGGGAAGACTGCCGATCGTGGCGACGCGACCGCTGCGGCGGACACTGGAGCAATGGCCGGCATGCCCGGCATGGGCGCGATGATGAGCGGCGCGATGATGGACTCGATGACCGCCCACATGCGCGTCATGGATACCGCGAGCGCTTCAGGTCTTCCGTCCATGATGCCGATGCACCGGCAAATGGCGGCGAACATGATCGCGCAGATGAACCGCGAGATGGGGGACATGAAGATGACGGCCGACGCACGCTGGACTGCGCTCATGGATTCGGTGCGAGCGGACCTCGTACGTTTGCCGGAATCGAGCGGCCAACAGTTGAAAAACCTCATGTCCGCCCATCACGGACGCCTGACGCGACTGATGCAGGCGCACCGCGAGATGACGAAAGGCATGAAGATGTAAGCGACGCTACGCCGCCATCGTCTCGCAGCTCTCGGCGCACGTACGGCATGCGTCGGCGCAGGTTTGCATCACCTGGTCGTCGCGGAAGCTGCGGCAGTCCTTCTCGCACGCGCGGCAGACTTCGGCGCACGCGCGGCAGATCTTCCCGTGGACGTCGGAGTTGCGGGCCATCGAACCGGCTGCCGTCTCGCAGATCGCGGCGCAGTCTGTCATCAGAGCGATGTGCTTGGGCTCCGCATGCTTGCCGCCCTTTTCGAGGCAGTGAGTGACGGTCGCGTTGCAGGTCGTAGCACAGTTGTAGCAGTCGTCGATACAGCGATCGAGCTCGGGGTTGGCGGTGTGGCCGGCGATGTGTGGCATGTTTGTTTCCTCGCACAGGTGAGCCAGTCGCCACTTCGGGCCGCACGCTTTATGCCACGTAAAACCATGGGTTGCGGCAATCCCAGTAACTACCGATTCTTCGTTCTGCGCCGCACAACAACCACAACAACCACAACAACCAGATCCGGATTACCGAATGGCCCCAAAGCGCTCCTCTCGCGACAAGCGTCTTCCTCGTCTTCAGGACACCGTACGCCTTTCTGCGGACGGGCTCGCCAAGGTTCTAGGCGATCTCGAGGCCCGCGTGATGCAGACGGTGTGGCGCATCGGCGCGCCCGCGAGCGCGCGTGAGGTGCATGAGCGCGTCACCCGCGACCACAAGGTGGAGCTGCTCACGGTCATCACGGTGCTCAACAAACTCGTGACGAAGGGTCTACTGTCGCGCGCAAAACGCGACGAGCTCTTTCACTATCAGGCACGGCTGAGCGAGCAGGAGTTCATGACGCACGCGTCGCGCAAGGTCGTCGAAGGCATCCTCTCGCTCGCTCCGGACGCCGTGGCCGCGTCGCTGGTGGACGTGCTCGCCGAGCGAGACCCGGATCAGTTGGCCGAGTTGGCGAAGCTGATTCGCAAGAGGATGAAAGAGCAGGGAGGTTGATCATGGCGCGGCATGCTGGAAAGGCGCAGCTAACGCACGTCGCTACTCGCGTGGTCCGCAGCGAACGGACGCATCGGCGGGCGGTCATGCTGAGCGTGCTCGCTCTTCTGCTTCTCGCCGTGCTTCCGATGGCCGTTGATCACGCTCCCATCGGTCTCGAGGAAGCTCTGTCCGGCGTCGACCATGTCGGCGCGCTGTGCCTGGCCGCGCTCCATCTGCTGCTCGCCCCGATTCACGGCGGATTTCACCTGATTCTGGCAGCCGGCCTGGTTTACGCGATCTGGGATCGAGCGCGCGCCTGGCGTAAGCTCGCGAGTGCGTTGTCGCCGCTTGACGCCACCGTTCCGCGTGAGGGAGATGCGATCTGGAGCGCCGCGATTGCCGTCGGCATCAAACCGGAGATCGTACGCGTCGTCTCTGGATTGCCGAATCCAGCATTCACGGTCGGCGCCCTCACGGCGCGGATATACGTTACGGCCGAGCTGCCCTCTCGCTTGAACCCGGAGCAACTCCGCAGCGTGATCAGCCATGAGGCGGCTCACGTCGAACGCCGCGATCCGTTACGACTCTCGCTGCTACGCGCGCTCGCGTGCACCCTTTTCTGGATTCCCGCGCTGGCCAGACTCGCGGAGGATTTGCGCGACGATTCCGAGATTCTCGCGGACGACGTGGCCGCCGCACGTGGCCAGCCCGTCATTCTGGCTTCCGCGATCGTAGCGCTCGCGAGCTGGCCTGGCCCGACTGCGTCCCTGCATCAGGGGGCCGTAGGCTTCTGTCATGGTGCGTTGCTCGAACGTCGCGTTCGCCGGCTACTTGGTGAGGAGGTCCCGGTCACGACGCACGTCACGCGTCGCTCCTTGAGTCTCGCCGCGCTCGCCCTCGCGGTGACATGGACTTCGGGAGTTGTCATGGCGCATCCCCTGCCCGCTGACGGCGGGGCAGGGCACGCCGAGACGCACTGTGCGCATGAGTCCGAGAGTCCGCTTGCGCACCTGTTTTGCCGCGCGGCGCATTCGGGCGAGTGCCCGCATGCGGCCAAGCCGGCGTCGATCTCTCACGACCACTCCGCCGCACGCTAGGAGAGCGCCCGGTACCGACCACTTCCAAACAGGGAAGTACGTTTTATGCTTCGTAAAAGGTTGGGCTTGATCGTGGACCGAGAGAAACGCCTTATGGCAAACTGGACGAGATGTCGTTCGCTGATCGTCGGAACGGGGATCGCCGCGTTGTCGCATACCGCTGCGGCGCAGACCGATTATTACAACACCGACGCCGGGCGGCCCATCCGAACGGAGGACGCATATCCGGTCGAGCGACGCGCCTTCGAGTTGCAACTGGCGCCGCTCCGACTCGAGCGCGCGCCGGGCGGTACGTACACCTGGGGGCTCGAGCCCGAGGCTGCGTTCGGCATTCTGCCGCGCACGCATGTGGAGGTCGGCTTTCCTCTCGCGCTGATAGATGGCTCGGCCGGACGCAGCACGGCGGGCCTAGCTGGGCTCGAGCTTTCGATGCTCCACAATCTCAACGTGGAGACGAGCATTCCGGCACTCGCGGTCGTGGCTGACGTTCTGCTACCGGCGGGCGCGTTCGGACCGGACAAGGCCTACCCATCGCTAAAGGGAATCGCGACCAAGACGTTCAGCTGGGTACGATTTCACGTGAACGGCCAGTACACGATCGGCGATGCGCCCACGGTTGGCGCTAGCAACGCAGTGCACCTGTCGCGATGGAGCGCTGGCTTCGCGGCAGACAAAACGTTTCCGCTTCGCTCCCTCCTCGCGACCGCCGAGATCGTCTCGGAGCAACCTGTCGACGATGCAGAGCCGCTCGAATGGAGCGCCGCGACTGGCGCCCGGTATCAGCTCAGTCCTCGATGGGCAGTCGACGGTGGCGTCGGCCTGCGGCTCAGCGGCGACTCGCGTCCGTGGTTCGTGACGATCGGCAGCGCTTACGCGTTCGGGCTGCCGTGGTATCCGCGCCGCTGACGCGAAGGATTCAAATGGGCTTCTTCTCACATACCTCGCGAGCCCTGATCGTCGTGTCGCTCCTGGCACAGCCAGCGCGCGCGCAATGGGTGACCACGCACGAGCAGTTTTACCTCGAGGCATCGCATAACTGGCAGTTCCGCGATCGCTACATGGCAGCCGACCGCCTGTTCAATGCGTTCGATTTCGGTCACGCCATTCTGTACGAGACGCTCTGGACTAAGCCCGGCGCGCCCGTCACGGAGCTCGAACAGAAGTGGTACGATCGCCTGACCAAGAACATCCTCGTCAAGCCTCCGCGCGTTCCGCTCGAGGAAGGGGCGATCGAGATCGGCTACGTGCAGCTCGCTCCCGAAGCGAAGACGATGTTCGAGTGGGCGCATGTGCTGCATCGCCAAATATACGACGTGCTTGCCGACGAACGGCTGACGCAGGCGCAGAAAGACGCGGAGGTCGCTCGGCTCATCGCATATTACAAAACGCGAAGGGACGTTGCGTTCAGCTCGCAGCCGAAGTCGATGGCGCTGATGCAGGAGCAGCCGTACTCGCTCGCATTCCGAAAGGGCTATCCGAAGTTCAACGGCTTGATCTGGGCATACCACTGGCTTCAGGTCGGATTGTACGAGCCGCTGCTCAAAGGCCAGACGGTCGAGGAACGACAGTCGTTCGTGCGCGCGACGGTCGCGCGGTTCTGGCAGATGCTCAAGGACCCGCCGCAAAAGATGCCGCATCAAATGCCGATGACAGCGGCGGTCGCGCCGGCGTTCACGGAACGCTATCCCGAAGCGGCCATCATCTTCGACAATCTGCACTCGATGCACGACGTGATTTCCGACATCCTCGCGAATCCCTCCGTGCCGCGAAATCGCAAGCGCGCCGAGATCCTGTTGGCGGCGCGCCGGTTCCGCGACGACACGTCTTTCGTGGTCTCGCGAGACGCATGGCGCATGATGGCGGAGCACATGGGACTTGAGAACATGGGCGGACCGGCAGTCGGGTTCCTGCCCGAGCTGCCGACGCCGACGGTGACATACGGCGCCGTCATGGCGCACGACGAACGTACCGGAGCGATGACCGGCTTCAAGTACGGCGCTGCGGTGGGCGGCGAACACGCGGGACACGCGATGGCCGATACCGGCAAAGCGAAAGCAGCCGACACGGCGCACGCCGGTCACGCAATGGCAGACACAGGCGCTCGCTCGATGACCATGGCGGCGCACGACTCGGGGATGATGGATCTTCACATGCGGATGTTGGGCGATCCCGTCATCCGTGACAGGATCAAGGCCGACAGCGCGATGCTGCGCATGATGAAGGAGTCGATCAGCCAGATGCCTGCCGAGCATCGAGCCCACAGGGAGAGCCTGCTTCGCGCGAGAACGGACCGCCCAGCTACCAGCACGAAGTCGACCGCGAAGACAGGGACGAAAGCACCGGCCACGAAGGCGGCACCTTCAACTGTCACAAAGAAGCCTGCTACCGCGACGAAAAAACCGCCCCCGACCAAGAAGCCAGCGGCGGATCCGCACGCGGGCCACAAGGTACCTCCACCGAAGCCCTAGCCTCGGGAACGTGCACATCCCCCGCTCGCCCGTGGCGCGTCTGATCGCAGCCGGCTCAACCGTTGCGGTCGTGGCGCTTCTGATCGTCACGAAAGAGTCGTGGGCGCACGGCGCTCTCAAAAGCTCGGTCCCTGCGGCTGGGGCGCACCTCGACAGGGTGCCACGCGAGATCCGGCTCGAGTTCAACGAGACTGCCGAGCGAGCCTTTACTCGCATCGCCCTTGTCGGGCCGGGGGGCAAGACCGTGGCACTCACCCCGGTCAGGATTCCGAAGGACTCGCCGCGCGTGGCGCTCGCCTCGATCACGGAAACGCTCGGCCCCGGCGTCTACACGGTACAGTGGCAGTTCGGGGGGAAGGACGGTCATCCGGTTCGTGGCACCTTCAAGTTCACGATCGCACCCGGTGCGCGTCCTGACAGTGTGGAGTCGTCGGCGGGAGTCGACAGCGCAGCGATGCCGCACCATCCGCCGACGTCGATCCCCGACAATCCAGACCCCGCAGCGTTCGACGCCCAGTCGCCGCTCTTTGCCGCTATACGGTGGCTGACGTTTCTCGCGGCGTTCGGGATCGTGGGAGCTGCCGCCTTCAGATACGCGGTAATCGCTCGTGTGAACTTAGTCGGCAGCGCGGCGGGACTCGCCGTCGTCGAGCCGGCCCTGTCGCGCGCCGCAGGCATCGGACTGGCGGCTACCGGATTGCTTCTCGTCGTCGCGATCGCGAGGTTATACGCGCAGTCGCTGGCGATGCACGGCCCCGGCGAAGCCCTGCACGGCGAAGTGGTCGCCACCATGCTGAGCGCGACGCTTTGGGGGCGAGCTTGGGTCCTTCAGATCCTCGGAGCCGGTCTCGGCCTCGTTGGCTTCGTCGCGGTGCGTCGCGGCCGTTTTGGCGGCTGGGCCCTGGTCGGCGCGGCGTCGCTCGTCGTCGCGCTTTCACTCGCATTGTCGGGCCACGCGCCAGCGGCACCGAGGTGGAGCGCGGCCGTTGTCATCGCCGACACGCTTCACGTGATTGGGGCTGCGGGTTGGCTCGGCAGCTTATTCTTCGTGCTCTTCGCCGGCATTGGCGCCGCGAGCCGCCTTGCGCCTGAACAACGCGGACCGGCTGTGGCGGACGTGGCGAACGCATTCAGTCCCACCGCGCTGGTCTTCGCGGGACTCGCGGGCATCACCGGCGTCTTTGCGGCGTGGATTCACCTACAGCGCTTGGATGCGCTCTGGACGTCGGACTACGGCCGGACCCTGCTTCTCAAGCTCGCGGTGCTATCAGTCGTCGCCGGCACTGGCGCCTACAACTGGCGTCGCGTACGGCCGGCACTGGGCGATGAAGTAGGCGCGCGGCGCGTCCGTCGCTCGGCGACGGCAGAGATCCTCGTGGCGGTCGTGGTCTTAGGCATTACAGCAGTACTAGTAGCTACTGGGACGCCTTCCGCTGGAAGTCCGTAATCTCTTTCTGCTGGTCTGCCTTCATCCTGTCCGCCTTGCGTTTCACGTCGTCCTTCGTGAGATGCGGCATGGTAGAGTCGATCATCGCTACGCCTTCGCGATGGTGGTCGATCATGATGCGGTAGAAGGTGCGATCGTAGTTTGCGCCAGAAAGTGCCTGTAGCGAGTCATTCTGCGCGCGATTCTTGGGCATCACCTTGGGCGTATACGAATCACCATAGGCGGTGCGCAGCATCGCTACCATGGTATCGCGTTCGGCCGCCTGCTTCGTGTGCAGATTGTGCGCGTCGCCCTGCGTCGCCGGCTTCGACGCTTTCGTCATCGCAGCCGACGCCATCCGGATCAGTCCCTCGTGATGGTCGCTCATCATGCGAAGGAAATCGCGATCCGAGTTGGCCATGTCCATGCCCGCCATGCTGCCTGATGTGGCACCAGCCGTCGTGGTACCCGCGGTGTCGGTAGCGGCATTGTCAGAACGGCTGCAAGCGGAAGCGGATACGATCGCCAGGAGAATCAGGATCTTGCGCATGGTTGCTCGAGGAAAGGTGTCGACATCCCGTTCGGCACGAACCGCGCCGCTTCGCTTTAGGCAGCCTAAAACCGTGCATGGGCGCGGCGGCTGTGGCTGCCTGTGTCCATGAGCTACATACCTTAGATAAGGTCGTGAGACAGATAAGGTCGTGAGACCGCCTGCTGGCAGGGCTGCTAGTGCCGCGCTCCTACTCCGAACACGTACGTAGCACGCGCGACGTCCCACGAGCTCGCGCCGTCGGCCCGACGCGCCACGTACGCGGCGCGAAGGTTCCAGGCCCCCGACGCGTGCAAGGGCACGTGCACGACACCGTTCGCATCGGCCGTAAGACTCATTGAGCCGGCAGGCGCGGAACCGGTTGCCGTCGTCACAGCGGAATCCGCAGCGGCGCCCGCATAGACGCCGACGTTCGCCAAGGCTTTTGCGCCACCGACGATCTTGACGTGAAGGGTGTCGCCGACGTGAAGGCTCGAAGGGTCGTTGACGGGCAGGAACTCGAGAGGGAAGCCGGTCGTCTTGGAAAATGCACGGCCACCGCCTCGTCCAACTTGCATGATGGCAGAGCCGTACGACGTCGACCGAAACTCGACACTGTCCGTTCCGGTCAAGGCGTTTTCGCGCTCGAGGCGATCGGCTTCAGACGCACCTCCCTCGAGGCGCAGGAACCTCAGCATGCGGGTGGGCGTCGATCGCGTCGGCCGAGAGGTCAAGGCAACGGCGATCAAGTACTGGCCAGCCGCTGCGGGTTTCTGATGCAGGCGCAGGGAGCCACCCTCCACGGTCAGCTCGGTGATCTTCCACTCGCCGCGCTCGCCGATCAGTCTCGCGTCCGCGACGCGCGCCGGTTGAACAGCCGAGCCTGAGGGGAAGCGCAATCCCGATCGGCCGCTCGCATGCACGACAGAATCCTGCTCGAACGCGAACATGTCGGGAATGATCCAGAAATCGTGCGCTGCGGCACTCGAAACAGACGTGAGAACACCGGCCGCGATGGCTACGGCAGCGAGCGTTCTCGCGCGGAGAGATGCTGCAAGAGTTCGAGGCGGCATGATGCTCTCCAGTGAGTGTCGAGGAAATGCGCTACCGCGTTCCACGAGGTGCCACCGCGAAAGTCAGTGTCGCCCACTTCGAGTGGTAGTTGACGGTGTCGCCGGCTGGCGCAGGCACCATGTGAATGAACTTGACGTACCAGATGCCCGGCGGCAGCGGAGTGATTCGAGCGACACCGCTCGAGTCCGTGCGCGTACTGCGTTGCGCGATGCGCGCACCCTTTGGAGTGCGTCCGCCCCACACGACGAATTGATTCGCGACCGGCTGCCCATCGACGAGCGCGCGCACTCGCAGGGCGGCGCCCGGACGGAGCTCGTACGGGTTGGCGAGCGGCACCAGCTCGGCGGGATAGCCGAGCACGCGATCGAAACCGGCTGTGCGCGAGGTTCCTACCTGGAAGACCGCTTTGACGTGCTTCTGGTACAGCTCCTTCGCCGGAACGTCGAGAGTACCGTCGCGCCGACGTTTCGCGAGCATGTCGGGCACACCGTCGGTCCGCAGATACGTATTGAAGTCTTTCGCTCCAATCGCGATCGAACGCGGAAGCAGGGACGCGGCAGCCACGTAGGTACCGGCGGCGCCGGTATGAATCGTGAGCGTCGTGCTGTCGCCCCGAGGTACCCACGCGCTCGTATCCAGCTTGATGGCGTCAGAGCCGGTGACGAGGTCCAACGAACGCAGGCGATTGCGAGCGACAGGACCTTCGCTCTTGCTGAAGGTGCCGTTCAGAACGTGAATTCGGATGTCGCTGTCCGGCTGAACGAAGTAATCCTCGAGCCGCAGGAAGAGATCGTGCGCCCAGAGCGTGCTTGCGGCGAGAAGCGTGATGGCGACCGCGCCGACGATGGCGCGTCGCGCACGTCGAGAGGTGTCGGATGTGTTCATGGTCTGCGAGTCCGGGATGACCAGTGAATGGCGGCGATCTTCCAGCCCGTGGGTGAGCGCGTCAGCACCATCAGCTCGGCTGCTGCGGAGTTGATCTGCCGGCCGCGAAACTCCCCTTGCGTGACGCTTGTTGACCATGCCCATGCCACGTCCCCACGAACCTTGACGTGCACCGCGCTGCCCTGGCTCGGAACCGCTTGAGCAAACTGCATGTCGGCGGGCAGATGACGCGAGCGGTACTCTTCTCGCGTCTCGACGCCTCCCGATTCCAGCACGACGGCGTCATTCGCGAGCAGCGCAAGCGCGGCCGTGCTGTCGCCGGTGCGCAGGGCGCGGTCGTAGGCCTTGACGACGCTCGCGACAACCGCAGAATCGCTGGATGCA
>JBBDXZ010000116.1:0-32116 GCA_040902075.1 Gemmatimonadaceae bacterium | reverse complement strand
GGCGCGGTCGTAGGCCTTGACGACGCTCGCGACAACCGCAGAATCGCTGGATGCACTAGTTGTCGAGCTATTCGGCAACCCGATGAGGAACACCAAAGTCGCCCAATGGGCATCCCAGTCCGCCCCGGACCCGCTAGACGACTGCGCGATCTGGATCGTGCGCACGTTCCACAGTCCGGCCGACGTGATCGGAACGCGGATCGCGCCGTTCGCGTCGGTGACAAACGCCGCATCCTTCGCGGTCTCGCGCGGATGCTCGGGGATCGCATCTCCCGTCCATTCCACAGCGCTCGCGTGCACGCGGAGCCCTGCCAAGGGCCGCGACTGGAACAGCAAGCGGACGGGAAGCGTGTCTCCGGCGCGGAGAGCCGCCGGATCTCGGTCGGGCACAAACTCCAACGGGTGGCCCGCGATTCGGCTGTACGTTCGGCCGCCGCCGTCTCCGACCTGTATGAGGGTCTTTGCGTATTTCGCGTACCGCCTGGTCACGCTATCGCGACCTGACAACAATCTCTCGCGGTCGATGCGCTCGAGTGCCGCCGGCGCTCCCTCGAGCCTCAGGTATCTGCGAAAGCTCTCGGCGGACTCACGCATTGACCTCCAATGAAGGGTCGCCGTGACTACGTACTGACCGGCCACGCTCGGCCGCGCACGCAAGCGCAGCGACTTGCCATGTATCGAGAGATCCGAAATGCGCACGTCACTTGCCGCACCGATGATGCGCGCCTCCGCCACGCGATCTGTTGCCACCGCCGATTCAGTGGTGGGGAAACGGCTGCTCGTCTGGCCAAGTACGGCGACCGTGTCGCCGGCCGCGACTTGAAAAGCGTTTGGTACGAGCCAGAAGTCGTGGGCGGCGAGTGCGCCGACGGAGCTGAAGACGGCCACGAACGCGGCCACAACGGCTACGGGTTTGGAAAGGAGTCTGCTTGCAGGGCGCATGACGCTCGCGTTTGCGTAGGTTAAACGGTACGCTTTACGCAGCGTAAACTGCACAGTGGCCACGCCGCCGTCAACGCAGCTAGCCCGACCATGTCGCATCCTCATCACGAGCATCACGCACACGGGCACGCGTCTGCCGAGAAGGGCGGCAGTAACGAGCATGCAGGAGCTGACGCGCACGCAGGGCACGGAGGACATGACAAGCACGCTGGCCACAGCGTCGCCATGTTCCGTGACAAGTTCTGGCTCTCCCTGCTCCTGACGATCCCGACGCTCGTGTGGGGCCACATGCTCCAGCGCGCGTTTGGCTACACGGCGCCGCACTTCACCGGCGCCCATTGGATTCCACCCGTATTCGGCACCGCCGTTTTCCTGTACGGCGGCTGGCCATTCGTTCAGGGCGCCGTGCGAGAACTGCGCGCCCGCCTGCCTGGGATGATGACGCTGATCGCGCTCGCGATCTCGGTCGCGTTCGTGTTCAGCATCGTGGTGACGGTCGGTTTTCCCGGCATGCCGCTGTGGGAGGAGCTCGCCACGCTCGTCACGATCATGCTCCTGGGCCACTGGATCGAGATGCGATCCATCAGTCAGGCGCAGGGCGCGCTGAAGGAGCTGGCCAAGCTGCTCCCCGATACCGCGACGCGCGTGGTAGGCGATCGACACGAGGACGTTTCCGTCTCGCAACTCGCCGCGGGTGACATAGTACTCGTTCGACCCGGCGGCAGGATTCCGGCCGACGGCGCTGTCGTCGAGGGAGGAAGCAGCGTCGACGAGTCGATGCTGACGGGAGAGTCCAAGCCCGTTGCCAAGAAACCCGGCGACTCGGTCATTGCGGGATCCATAAATGTTGCGGGTTCGTTGCGGGTGAAAGTCACCAGGACGGGAGAAAAGACCGCGCTCGCGGGCATCATGAGACTTGTCGAGCAGGCGCAGTCCTCGCGATCGCGCGCTCAGGCTCTCGCAGACCGCGCCGCGTTCATGCTGACGATCGTCGCAATCGTTTCCGGCATCGTCAGTCTCGCCGTATGGCTCTCGCTGCGATCCGACGATCCCGCTTTCGCGGTGGAACGCATGGTAACCGTGCTCGTGATCGCCTGCCCACACGCTCTCGGACTCGCTGTTCCCCTCGTCATCGCGATCTCCACGACCCTCGGCGCGCGCAGCGGGCTGCTCGTCCGCGATCGGCGCGGCCTGGAGGAGGCTCGCAACCTCACGACGGTCGTCTTCGACAAGACGGGCACGCTCACATTGGGGGAGCATCGGGTGGTCGACGTCGCAACCGTCGAGGGGTTGTCTCCCGAAGAAGCGCTGCGACTGGCGGCGGGCCTCGAGCGCGATTCGGAGCATCCGATCGCGCGCGCGATCGTGAAAAGCGCCGAGGAACGCGTGCAACGAATACCTCCATCGAGCGAGTTCGAGTATCTGACCGGTCGGGGAGTTATCGCGACCGTGGAGGGGCGCAAACTGGCGGGCGGTGGACCCAACCTGCTCGCGCACCTGAAGCTCGAGCCTGACCCGCAGTTGAACAGCATGGTGGAGCGAGCGACGGCGCGCGGCCAGAGTACGGTCTATCTGATAGAAGGGAAGCGCGTCGTTGCGGCGTTCGCGATTGCCGACGCGATTCGGCCCGAGTCGCGCGAAGCGATTCAGCGCCTGCACGAGAAGAACATCGAGGTCGCGATGATCACAGGCGACGCTCAGTCTGTGGCTGACGCGGTCGCTAAGGATCTCGGCATCGACACCGTGCTGGCTCAGGTGCTGCCGCAAGACAAGGCGAAACGCATCGAAGAGCTGCAGCGGGCCGGTAAGAAGGTCGCGATGGTCGGTGACGGCGTGAATGACGCGCCCGCGTTAGCTACTGCGGACGTCGGAATCGCGATCGGCGCGGGGACGCAGGTGGCCGTCGAGGCGGGGGACATCGTCCTCGTGCGAAGTGACCCGCGCGACGTTCCGCGCATCGTCGAGCTGTCGCGCGCCAGCTATCGGAAAATGGTACAGAATCTCTGGTGGGCCGCCGGCTACAACATCGTCGCCATCCCCCTCGCCGCCGGTGTTCTTGCCTGGCGAGGGATCGTGCTGTCGCCGGCCGTTGGTGCCGTGCTCATGTCGGCAAGCACCGTCGTCGTCGCGATTAACGCTCAGTTGCTCAGACGCGAAAGGCTATAGGAACAGAGGGGCGGCCGATCCGTCTCTTGTCTCACGCGATGCTGCAGAATCCGCTCCCTAGTCCCGAAGAGATGCCAGCAACGGAAATCGCCCAGATGAAGGCCATGCTGCGGACACCCGACAGGTAAACACCGTAGGCTCTCGTAACGAACGACGCCAATGGGCCATGCCGGCCACGTGTAAACAGACACGAGACTCGTGCGAACCTCTATGTGCAAGCCCGATCTCACGGTCGGCTGGGGTCACTCTCACCCTAATCCATTCACCGGAGTCTCAAATGATTCGCCGCCTCGCTGTGACTGTCACATGCCTTGTGGCTCTTGCCGCACCAGCGCTCGCTCAGACACACTCGGGTTCGCACGCTCGCTCCTACCCGCATGGCCCTGGAGAAGCGGCTTTGAGTGGTTGGCGCAGTCGCGCGCCGGCTGGCTCGCCGCGTCTCTCCTGCTGGGGGTAGCGCTGTTGTCCATGGCCTTGGCTGGAAGCTCGGCTGCGGCTCGCGCCTCAGACTGGGTCCAGATGCTCGCCCCGGCTGACGACGTGGGACGGGCGATAACCGTGTCCGACAGCCCGCCTGCAATCGGCGCGCTGCTGGCCCGAACTCCAGGCGGAGCGTGACGTGACGGTACCCGCGTGGGTGAAGGGAACCTTCCTGCTTGCCCTGGTGCTGATCACCGGCATAGCGATCGGAGTCGGATACGAGCGTCGCCGCGTGCCCTCGCACGAACCGGCCGGGTCGCACCACATGCTTGAACGGTTGAAGGACCAGCTCGGACTGGACTCGACTCAAGAGCGTGCGATCGCCGCGATTCTCGCGCGCCGACAAGGTGCGGTCGATTCGACCTGGCACGTCCTGCAACCGCACGTGCGCGCTACGATGGATTCCACGCTGCACGAAATCATGGGAGTGCTTCGGCCGGAGCAGGCAACGAAGTACCGGCAGATGGTGGGGATGCTGCATCCGGACGCACTGCGGTAGCTGCTAATGATCATGACACCGGGCGTCCGCAAGTTCGCGCTCGTGGCGCACGTGACGACGTCTGTTGGATGGCTCGGCGCCGTGTCGGCCTTCCTCGTTCTCAGCGTCGCCGGCCTGACCAGCGAATATGCCCAGACTGTGCGCAGCGCGTACGTCGCCATGAACCTGATCGGTCTGTGGGCGATCGTACCGCTGAGTCTCGCGGCGCTGTTGACCGGCCTTCTTCAGGCGCTCGGCACGCATTGGGGCCTGTTCCGGCACTACTGGGTACTGGCGAAGTTCGCCCTGACCATCGTCGCGACGACGCTGTTGCTCCTTCACCAGTTCACTGCGGTTGCCGAAGCCGCCGGACGTGTCGCGGTTGCCCCGGCGGGAATACTGCCAGACGTGGGTGGTTTGGGAACCCAACTGGTGTTTGATGCTGGCGCAGCTGTGCTTGTACTTCTCGTGACGACGACGCTGTCGATCTACAAACCGTGGGGCCGAACTCGCTATGGGCAACACGAAGACGAGCCGCTTACGTCCGCTGCGCCAACCATCGCGAAAACCCGTGAGATTCTTCCCGCAGGGCTGCGGATCTTCCTCGCCATCATCGGCGTGATCGTCGCGACTATCGTCATCGTGCACCTCGCAGGCGGTGGAATGGGGCGACACTAGGCGCGGAAGGAATCCGGATGTGCGAGCCGAAGTCGCATCGCTCGTACGTTTGCTGTCGGCGCTGTGCGCGTCCCTTTTCTATATATTGAAGCTCGATGCTTCGGTCGCTCTCCACGCGCATCAGTCGCGCCGTCTTCGGTGTACTATCGATCTGGTGCTTGGGATGCTCATCCCTGGACATCATCATTGATCGGCTCGTGCATGGCGGCGGTGACGCGAGCGGATGCGTCATGAGTGACGACGCGCCGGCGCCAGCCGGCGGCGATGGCACTTCGATCGTTGAACCGACGCGAGATCGTACAGGTTTGGACGGCTGTGGATGCGATCGCTGCGTCGCGGTACAGACGCCGGCCACGGGACTCGCCGCGACTCCACACCCGACCCCCGAAAGCGTTGAGCACCGTTTGGGAAGTGCCCTCAGCGTGTATCGGGAGCCGTTGGTTCCTCCTCCGATAGGATTGACGATCGCCTGACGAAGGGCGCGGCCAGGCCGCGCGTCGCAGGCTCGACGGCGTCAGCGTGCCGTCCCCCCAACAACTCATAGCTCAAGTTCCGCGCATCGCGCTCACGCGTGGTCGTCGTGGCTTTCGTTATCCCGGAGTATCCTGTGCATGTCTCCTTGATGTTGCAGAGCGCCGCACTGGCGCTGCTGTTCAACCCTCTCATTTCGCTTACGAGTGCGCAGGAAGGGGCGGCGCTGACTCTCAGCGCCGCGGTCTCGCGCGCTGTGGCCACTCATCCCCGTCTCGGAGTCGCGGCCGAAGCGGTGCGTGCCGCGAGAGGCAGCCGTCTCATGGCGCGGAGCTGGACGAATCCGTCCTTCAACTATCAGTCGGACGGATCCAGCGACCCGGCCGCAGGTGGACTGCCGGCATTGGAGCGCGAAACGATGACGTTCGGCATGCTGCCGCTCGAGCCGATCTACCAGCTGTGGCCACGCGCGTCGCAGGCGAGCGCCGAGGTACGGGCGGCCGAGGCGGATCTCGTTACCGCGCGCCGAGCGGTCGCGCTGGACGCCGCGGCCGCGTTCTTCTCCGCGGCATCGGCGCAAGTGAGCGTTGAGGCGCTTCTCGATGTGCGCGGCTGGCTTGACTCGCTGGTCGCCTATACGAGAGTGCGCGTGCGCGAGGGCGCGGCGGCCGAAGTGGACCTCATCCGGCTCGAGGTCGAGCATGGGCGCGTGCAAACAGACCTAGCAATGGCGCGGGTCGAGCTGGCGCGCTCACGCGCAGAGTTGGCGAAAATGCTCGGAGATGACTCGTTCGCGCTCGTCACGCCGGTTGACACTTTGCCCGCCGGCGTGCCACTGCCATCGCGCCAAGCGCTCCTGACCGTCGCGAGTGAGCGCCGCCCGGAGCTTCTGGCGGCTCGGGCGCGCGTGGATGCCGCGCGCTCCGGCGTATCGGTCGAGCGCAGCCGCATCGTGAGAGAGGTCGGGGTGATGGCTGGCGTCAAAACGATGGCGGGCAGCCGTTCGCTGATGATCGGCATCAGCCTGCCGGTTCCGCTGTTCGATCAGAACCGCGGGGAGATACGGCGTGCCGATGCCCACCGGCGCATTGCGGGATTCGAGCTCGAACAGATCGAGCGCGAGGTCGCCGCGGACGTAAACGCGACGTACGCCGCGGTGCAAGCGTTGACCGAGCAAGTCGACCGCATGCAGGGCAGCCTGCTTCGCCGTGCCGAAGAAGCCCGGCGCATTGCGGAAGCGGCGTACCGCGAGGGCGCGACGTCGCTCGTCCAGGTGCTCGACGCGGCGCGCGCGTTCGCCGAGGCGCGCCAGGTTTACTACCGGGCTATGTTCGCCCGGCAACAAAGCGTACTTCAATTGAACGCCGCGATTGGCGCGAGCGACCTCGCCGAGATGCTTGCCGCTCCGGCGTCGTCCATTCCGCGTCGCCGGGAGGATCAACCATGATTGCCGCAACGCCCCTGGCTCTACTCATAGTTGCCGCGCTTCTCGCTGCATGCTCTCGCGACAGCGACGAGAAGACGCCCCTCGCCGACAGTGCGACGGGAGCCACGTCGATGGCGTCCATGCCCGGCATGGATGACATGCCGGGAATGACGATGCCGCCCGACACGACATCGACGTCCACTGTGTCATTCAGCGCAGCCCAGATCGCGAACGGTCGGGTCAAATGGGCGCTCCCCGATCAAGCTTCCGTTGCGGGTGTGGTGGAGGTCCCCGGACAGCTCATCGCGAATGAAGATCGGACGGCGCGCCTCGCCGCTCCCGCGCAGGCGCGAGTGCTTCGAGTCCACGTCAGTCCTGGGGATCGTGTTGCCGCGGGCGCGCGTCTCGTCACCTTGCAGAGTCAGGAAGCGAGCATGGCACACGCCGACGTCGGAAAGGCGACCGCCGAGCTGGCGTCGCGCCGAGCAGCAGCCACGTACGCGAAGTCGGCCAGGGATCGTGGAGAGCGTCTTCTGGCCCTCAAGGCGATTCCCCGACAGGACTATGAGCGCGCGATCGCGGACGACGAGCTGGCTCGCGCGGGCGTGACCCAGGCCGAGGCGGAGCTGCAGCGCGCGCGCTCCAATGCCATGCAGCTTGGCGTCGATCTCCAGGACGGCTCCATGACGCTGCGGTCGCCGATCGGCGGAGTGGTCACAACGCGCGATGCGGTCCCCGGCGCGGTCGTGAGCGCGGGAGCGCAACTCGTCACGATCACCGACCCCGCGGCGCTGTGGCTGGCCGTTGCACTGCCGGAGGCGTTCGCGTCCGGCGTTCGCGTGGGTTCGGCGCTGCGATTCACCGTCGCGCCGTATCCCAGCGACACCTTCACCGCTCGCGTGCAGAGCGTCTCGGCCACCTTCGATCCGACGACGCGCTCGTTGCCCGTGCGCGGTGTGATCGCGAATCCGGGCGGCCGGCTGCGCCCCGAGATGTACGCCCGCGTCTGGGTGCCGAGCGCCAGCCGATCGACCCTCCTAACCGTACCGGATGCGGCCATTCAACGCCTGAATGGGAAGACGGTCGTGTTCGTGGCTCATCCGGACGGGAAGGGAGGCGCGCGCTTCGAACCACGGGAAGTGCAGGTCGTCGGTGCGGCGGGCGGCCGCATATCGATTCTCGGCGGCCTCTCGCCGGGCGAGCCAGTCGTCGTCGCCGGTGCATACGCGGTGAAGGCGCAGCTCGCGAAAACGAAGATGCCGAAGATGGAGATGTAGCGATGATCAACCGACTCATCGCGCTGGCGCTGCGCTTTCGCGCCGCCGTGATCGCCGCCGTGCTGATCCTCGTCGCGGGTGGGACGTGGGCGTTCGCGACCCTGAACCTGGATGCGTTCCCGGAACTGACGCCGAACCAGGTCCTCGTGATGACCAGCGCGCCGGGTCTATCCGCCAGCGAGGTCGAGAATCTCGTCAGCTTTCCGATCGAGACCGCGCTGCTCGGGCTGCCGCGCGCGCAGGACGTGCGATCGCTGTCGAAAGCGACCGTGTCGGTGGTGACAGTCACGTTCGATGACGACGTCGACCTGTACTTCGCGCGAGCCCAGGTTCAACAGCGCATGCAGGACGTCGCGATGGAGCTCGGCGGCGCGGGGGGCGACTTTCAGCCGATGTTGGGGCCGCCGTCCACGGCGATGAGCGAAGCGTTTCAATATCTCGTGGAATCGGATTCCTTGTCTCCGATCGATCTCCGTAACGTGCAGGAGTACACGATCAAGCCGCTGCTCCGCACCATCCCCGGCGTCGCCGACGTCAATTCGTGGGGCGGAATGGCGCAGCAGTTCCAGGTCATCACGGACCCCACGAAGCTCAGCGGGTACGGCGTGACCATCCGCGATCTGGAGATGGCGCTCGCCAACAACAACGACAACTTTGGCGCCGGCTATATCGAGGATCGCGGCGAACGGCTGCGCGTGCGCGGCCTGGGGCGTGCCACGAGCGTCACGGACATTGGCAACATCGTGGTGGCGACCCGCGCCGGCACGCCGATCTTCGTCCGCGACGTCGCCCAGGTCGTGATCGGAGCCGCGCAGCGCGAAGGTGCGGTGTCGCGCGACGCGAAAGGCGAAGCGCTCTCCGGGACGGTGGTGTTGGTGAAAGGGGCGAACAGCCACCGCGTGCTGCAGGATGTCGTGGCTCGGCTACCGGACATCCAGCGGGTGCTGCCGCGCGGTGTGCGCATCCGCCCCTTCTACAACCAGGCCGAAGTCGTCGAGAACACGACCCGCACCGTGTTCAGGAATCTCATCGAGGGTGCCCTGCTGGTCATCCTCGTGCTGTTCCTGTTTCTGAGGGACGTACGCGCATCGCTGATCACCGCGTCGGTCATTCCGCTGTCCATGCTCATCGCGTTCATCGCGATGCGCCGGTTCGGGGTGTCGGCGAACCTGATGAGCCTCGGCGCGCTGGACTTCGGCCTCCTGGTCGACGCGTCGGTCGTCATGGTGGAGAACTTCGTGCGGAAGTTGGGGCCCGCGCAGGCAACCGATCGGGAAAGCCGCGCGGCGTTGATTCGTCATGCGGCGTTCGAGGTCGGCCGCCCCGTCGTCTTCGGCGTGTGCATCATCATCGCGGTATACATCCCGATCTTCACGCTCCAGGGGCTCGAAGGGCGCATGTTCCGGCCAATGGCATTCACCGTCTGCGTCGCGGTGCTCGGGTCGCTCGTGCTCGCGCTCACGTACGTGCCGGCCGTCTCGGCCATCGCGTTGCGAAACGTGCGCGAGTCGCCGGCCCGGTGGTTCGAGCATCTGCGCGTCAGGTACGGACGCCTGCTCGAGTGGTCGTTGTCACATCGTCGCACCGTCATCGGCGCGGCGTTCGCCACGTTGGCAATCGCCCTGGCGTCCCTGCCATTCATCGGAACGGAATTCATGCCGCGGCTCGATGAAGGGTCGCTTCTCATCGAGACGCGCCGTGTTCCGGGCACGGCGCTCGCGCAAGGGGTGGACGTGTCGCGCCAGGTGGAGCGCACGTTGTTGCGGTTTCCCGAGGTGAGCAGCGTGGTGACGAACCTCGGCAGGCCCGAAATGGCTACGGAGACCATGCCCCTGTTCGCGGGGGACGTGTACATCGGCTTCAAGCCGCGGCGCGAATGGCGCGTGAATTCTCCCGAAGCCCTCATCGAAAAGATCGACTCGGCCCTCGCGGAGATTCCCGGCCTCGACTACGACTTCAGCGCCCCGATGGCGATGCGTCTCGACGAAGTGCTGTCCGGCGTCCGCACGCAACTGGGGGTCAAGGTCTTCGGCGACAGCCTGCAGCTGCTCCAGCAAAAGGCGGAGGAGATCGAGGCCGTGGTGGCGAGCGTGCGCGGAGCGGAGGACATCTCCGCGCGGGCGAGCGCCGTGGATATGCAGCTCGAGCTGGACCTCGACCGCACCGCGATGGCGCGGTTCGGCTTGAATGTCGCCGACGTCCGTGACGCGATGCAGGCCGCCGTGGGGGGGGTCGTGGCAACGGAGGTCATAGATGGACGCAAGCGCTTTCCGGTTGTGGTGCGGCTCGCGGATGCCTATCGCGCAAGCCCGGAGGCCATCGGGCAGCTTCTCATCCCGACGCCGGCTGGTGGTCGCGTCGCATTGTCCCAGATCGCTCGCGTGCGCGTGGTCGAAGGACTGGAGCAGATCGATCATGAGGGCGCGCAGCGACTGACAGTCGTGCAAGCGAACGTGCGCGGCCGAGACCTCGGCAGCTTCGTCGCCGAGGTACGGCGTGAGATCGAGAGGCGCGTGCAGCTTCCGGAAGGGTACTACGTGTCGTATGGAGGGCAGTTCGAGAACCAGCAGCGCGCGACGCGCCGGCTGCTGCTGATCGTACCGGTCGTGCTGCTGCTCATCATGGCGCTTTTATATGCCAGCTTCGGCAACGGCCGCCACGCCGTGCTCGTGATGCTGAACGTGCCGTTCGCGCTGGTCGGCGGCATCGGCGCGCTCTGGTTGCGGGGGATCAACCTCAACCTCAGTGCGTCCGTGGGATTCATCGCGCTATTCGGCGTCGCGGTGCTCAACGGTGTCGTGCTGCTCACCTATCTCAACCAACTCCGATCCGCTGGTACGCCGTTGCGCGACGCGATCCGGGAGGCCGCGGACACGCGCCTGCGTCCCGTCTTGATGACGGCGCTCGTGGCGGCCGCCGGGTTCCTGCCGATGGCGATCTCCCAGAGTCAGGGCGCGGAAGTGCAGCGCCCGCTCGCGACCGTGGTAATCGGCGGACTGATCACCTCCACATTGCTCACGCTCGTCGTGCTGCCCGCGATGTACGAGATCGTCGAGGCGCGGTGGCCAGCCGTGCGGACGCGCCTTCAGGTGCTGCGCAGGTCCATGAGGACGCGCGCGATGGCGGAGTCGTGAAATGAGCGCCGACCGCGCGGCGCTCGTCCGCAGAGGATTGCTGCTGAATTACGCGACGCTCGGCTACAATGTCCTCGAAGCAGTCGTTGCGATCGTCGCCGGTATCATGGCGGGCAGCATCGCGTTGCTCGGCTTCGGGCTGGACAGCGTCGTCGAGGTCACGTCCAGTCTCGCGGCACAATGGCGGCTGCGCACCGACGTCCACGTTGGTCGCCGTGTTCGCGCGGAACGGATATCGTTGCGCACCATCAAATTGAGCTTTCTCGCTCTCGCAGCCTACGTCGCCTATGAAAGCGTCCGAACGCTCTGGTTCCGGGAAGTGCCGGCGCCGAGCACTGTGGGTCTCGCGATTCTGACACTGTCCGTCATCGTCATGCCGTTATTGGCCCGGCAGAAACGCAAGGTTGCGCTGCAACTCACGAGCAAGGCGCTCGAGGCCGACGCGAAGCAGACGTCGCTCTGCGCCCATCTCTCCATCATCGCGCTCGCGGGGGTCGCGCTGAACGCGGCGTTCGGGTGGTGGTGGGCCGATCCGATTGCGGCGCTCGCGATGGTACCCATCATCGTCATCGAAGGGATGGAGGGGGTCCGGTAGGAACCACCGACCTTGACAAGCGGGCTCTATCTTCTATTGTTCATTAGAACGCTAGAGTGAAGCCAATGCATCGCGAGTTCAAGGACGCCATTTACGCGCAGTTCGCGCGGATCGGTCATGCCGTCTCCACGCCCAAGCGCATCGAGCTCCTCGATCTGCTGGCGCAGAGCGAGCGCACCGTGGCCGACCTGGCCGAGGAGACGGCGACGCCGATCAAGAACACGAGCGCCCACCTGCGGGCCTTACGCGTGGCAGGCCTGGTGGACACCCGGAAGGACGGCCCCTTCGTGTACTACCGGCTGGCCGGTGGCGTGCACGCGTTCGTACAGGAGTTGGAGCAGCTCGCCCATGCTCGCTTCGCCGAGGTGGAGCGGGTGACGCAGCTGTTCCTCGCCGGTCGGGACGATCTGGAGCCTGTCACGGTGCGTGAGCTTCAGCAGCGCATGCGGGACGGAGACGTGACCGTCATCGACGTGCGCCCGCGCGCGGAGTTCGAGAGCGGCCACATCCCGGGTGCGCTGTCCATGCCAATCGACCAGTTGAAACGCGGACGCATCGCTCCGCCAAAGGCGCGGGAAGTCATCGCCTATTGCCGCGGACGCTACTGCGTCTACGCCGTCGAAGCCGTGACGCTGCTGCGCAAGCGCGGCCACCGGGCGCGGCGTCTCGCGGACGGGCTCCCCGGCTGGCGTCGCGAGGGCCGCGGCATCGCCTCGGGAGCAGAAGGGTGATTCTTCGCCAGTTGCTGCATACGACACCGGCGATCGGCGCGTCGTACCTCCTCGGCTGCGCCAGCAAGCACGCCGGTGCTGTCGTGGATCCGATGGCGGCGCCCGATGAGTATCTCCAACTTGCTGCGGATGTCGGTATGGAGATCAAATACGTCATCGATACGCACGTCCACGCCGATCATCTCTCCACCGGACGCGATCTCGCCGCGAAGGCGAATGCCAGCTACGTGCTGCACGACAGCGTGCATGGCGATTTCGACTTCCTGCCCGTGAGCGACGGCGAGCGACTCATCGTGGGGAATACTCATCTGGAGGTCATGCACTTGCCCGGCCACACGCCGGAGCACATCGGACTGCTCGTAACGGATGCGGCTCGTGCGGCGGAGCCATGGTTCGTGCTGACGGGCCACACGCTGATGGTTGGGGACATGGGCCGCACCGAGCTGGCTACGTCAGCCGAGGAAGGTGCACGCGCGTTGTTTCGCAGTGCCGCTCGGCTCCGCATGCTCCCGGACCACATCGAGGTCCTGCCGGGCGCCTTTGCCGGCTCCGTGTGCGGCCGGGGCCTGAGTGGAAAGGCGACGACCACGATCGGATTCGAGCGCCGATTCAACAGATCCTTCTCGATCGATGACGAGACGACATTCGTCTACGCAATGCTCCGCGACATTCCCCCTCAGCCTCCAAACGCCGCGTCGGTCCGGTCCGCGAATCTCGGCCGGCAGCTCGTCGCCGTATGAGGCGTCGTCGCCTATCGGAGGACTCATGACAGCAAACATCGAGAGCTCAGTGCCGGGCGTCAGTCGTGCGATTGAGGGACTCGACGTCGAGCGCCTGAGACGGGCGATTCAGGACGAATACGCGGTCGTCGCATCGGAGCCCGATCGCGGCTTTCACTTTCACACCGGCAGACGGCTGGCGGCAATCCTCGCGTACGAGGAAGCGTGGCTCGACGGCATCCCCGAGGGGGCCATCGCATCGTTTGCCGGCACCGGCAACCCATTCTCAATCGGACCACTTCAGCCCGGCGAGAAGGTGGTAGACGTCGGATGCGGAGCCGGCATCGACAGCCTCATCGCCGCAAGGATGATCGGTCCGACCGGCCGCGTCATCGGCGTGGACATGACGCCGGAGATGGTCGCGAAGGCGCGGGCCAGCGCGGAGGAAGCGCGCGCACTGAACGTCGACTTCCGTCAGGGGTTCGCCGAGTCGCTCCCCGCGGAGGACGGCTGGGCGGACGTCGCGATCTCGAACGGCGTGCTGAATCTCTTTCCGGACAAACTTGCGGGGTTGCGGGAGATCGCGCGCGTGCTCAAGCCGGGAGGCCGATTGCAGTTCGGCGACATCCTCGTCGCCAAGGCGGTCTCGGAAAAAGGCAAACGGGACATCGACCTGTGGAAGGGCTGAATTGCCGGCGCTCTGCTGGAAGCAGAGCTTCACGCAACGATCGTCGCCGCCGGGTTCGTGGACTTCGAGATCACGTGGCGCGGTGACGTTTACAAGGACGCGCCACAGGCGTCGAGCGCCGCGAAGTTCGGCACGATCGGCATCAACTTCCGCGCGCGCCGCGCGCGCAACGACGACGAATGGGCGAGAGCGCTGGCGATGCTCTCGTGCACCGTATAGCGCAGACGGTTCAAGTGTGGGCGCTACCGTTGGCTGAGCGCGGCCCAAATTGCCGCCGAGAGCTCGCGTTCGGAGAACGGCTTTGGCAGGAACAGAGCTCGTGGCATCCGGAGCGAGTCCTCAACTGTCGACAGGGACGAATCTCCGGAGATAAAGAGCACCGGACAAGACGTGCCCTGTGCTTGAAGCTCAGCCACGAGCTGATGTCCGTGGAGCTCGGGCATGTGTACGTCACAGATCAGAAGCTCTATGCGCTCGGAGGCGGTAAGTGCCAGGGCTTCACGAACAGTTGTCGCGACCTGAACGCGCACACCGGTTCTCCGGGCTAACCTGCCGACAACCCTTGCGAGTTGTTCGTCATCGTCGACCACGAGGATTGTCGGCAAACTTTCTGGGGCTCGAGATTCCGTCGACATAAACGAAGTATCGGCAGCCAGCTGGAGATCTGTGCTCAGCTCGGCTAGACTCTGCTGCGTGGACGGCTCGCGAACGCCCGTCGGAGGCATGGTATTCCTGCGTCTGCGCCCGTACCACTCGCAACCGGACGCGATGGGTATGAGCCGCTCGATCAGCCTTCTGCTACCGACAACACGCGCATGAACCCCGCACTCATCCTGTTGGTCGCACTCGGCGGAGCCATCGGCAGTGCGAGTCGTTATGCGCTGAGCTTTGCCGTCCAGTCCAGAACGACGTCGCTGTTTCCGTGGGGAACGCTCCTCGTGAACGTCACCGGATCGTTTCTGGTGGGATTGATCATGCGGTACGCTCTTGGCGGGCAGGCGATCAGCGCCGAGGCGCGCTTGTTTCTCACCGTCGGGTTCTGCGGCGGCTATACGACTTTCTCGACGTTCAGCTATGAGTCCCTTCGACTGATTGAGGACGCCGACTACCGCCGCGCCGGACTATATATCGTCTCCAGCGTGGCCCTGTCGCTCGCCGCTACAGCCGCCGGGTTCGTGCTGGCGCGCGGCCTGTTGACGGGCCGGCAAGGATGATCGCACGCGAATCCAGACGCGACAGGGAGGGACGGATGCACGGTTTCAAGGGCGAGCGCGTGCTGATGCGAATCCACATCGGCGAGCGAGACAAGTACGACGGCAAGCCGCTGTATCAACAAATCGTGGAGTTGCTTCGACGCAAGCACTATGCGGGAGCGACAGTTCTGCGTGCGATCATGGGTTTCGGCGCGAGCTCACGCATTCACACGGACCGATTCCTGGAACTTTCGACGGACCTTCCCATCATCGTCGAGTGCGTCGAGACCCAGGACAAGGTAGACGCAATTCTCCCGGAGCTTGACGAGATGATTGGCGGCGGCCTCATCACGCTCGAACGCGCGAATGTGATCATGTACCGCGCGGACGTGCCGAATTCGGAGCGGACAGGTAGCTGGCCGATCGACATGGCCGGGCCAAGCGGGAACGCGCAGTAGTGTGCAGCTGGCCTGCCCCTGTCCCGCTCCCGTTGAGAGCCCGAGAGCGGGACGGATGTGTGTCAGTGGATCGCGAAACAGTAAAAGAGACCTGCTCCTCCCGTCGCGACCAGATCGGACTGACTGCAACTGCGGCTCGAGTGCGCGGCGTTCCACGACGAATTGCCGCCGCCGGAGCGATCGTGATGTCCGACCATCGCGTTGCCGGCTGCGTTGCTCGTCCAATTGTTACACGTCGTCGTCGACGCACTGCCCAGCAACGATCGGCCGTGTGAATCCGAGCCGGTGAGAATGTCGTGCTGGTTGGGCTGGTCGCCTCGTCCGTTCACCGGCAGTCCCTTCTCGTTGAGCGCGAACTCCTTGTTGACACTGTTGCGGTCGCGGTGAAGGTCCCCGTGCAGATCGGCGACGTTCCACGCGATGAGCGCGCCCTTTGCGTTGTACCAGGGTCCGCTGCCAATCCGATCTCGGGCGCTCACCGGAGCCTGGCCCGCGGCCGCGGTCGCGCTCAGGTACGCGCGCCACGTTTTGGCGCCGCCGCCCGCCGCCTGCGCCAGCGTCTGACAGTGAACGTCGGCGCCGGCCAACCCGCCGAGATTGGCGCCGTCGCCCTTACCGACGCTCGTGATGAAGAAACCCATCGGTTGCGGCGCCTGCTGCGGAGCGCCGCCAGCTTGCGCTCTGCTCTCGGCCGCGCCGTACAGGGTGAAGGCAACGAAAACACCAATGAACATCTTCATCGGACGCCCTCCTTGAGGTTCAGGTTTCGCACCACAAGATAGAGCCTTATTCGGTCCGCAACACCGTGGTGGGATCCGCGCGCGTTGCCCGCAATGCGGGTATGGCGCTCGCGAACAGCGCCACCGCCATCAAGAGAAAGCCCACGAGCCCAAAGACCGCCGGGTCGCGGGCAGACTGCTGAAAGAGCAGCGGCTGAATCCAGCGCGCGGCCACGAGGGCGAGGGCGCTACCGACCGCGACTCCCGCCAACGCGAAGCGAACGCCCTGGCCGATCACGAGCTGCACGACGTCCCGCGCCTGCGCGCCGAGCGCGATGCGCACTCCCAGCTCGTGCATCCGTTGCGCCACGTTGTATGCGATGACGCCATACAAGCCGACGGCCGCGACCAGAAGCGCGAGCACGCCGAAGCCAACGAACAGCGTCGCGCCAACGCGCCATGAACGGCGCTTGGCGTCAAACAACTCGCGCGCGGGCCGTACGGTCACGAGCGCTTGTCCCGGCATCACGGCTTGCAAGGCGCGACGCACCTCTTCGGCGGCCACCGCCGGATCCCGACGCATCCGCAGCAGCAGCCACGTCGCTCCGAAGTCGGCCTGCGCCTCGGGCAGGTAATACCGCATTGGATGATCGGCGACCGGGTCATGTACTGCGTTTTCGGCCACCCCGACCACCGTGGTGCACGGCATCGTATCGGGCCGCGTGCTCCGCCAGCCGACGCGCAAGCACTGGCCCAGCGCCTCCCGTCCAGGCCAGAGCCGCGCAGCCATTGCTTCGCTCACTAGGGCAACCCGTGGAGCACCGAGGCGGTCTGCTTCGGTGAACCGCCGTCCACGCAGCACGCGCGTGTCCATCGTCGCGAAGTAGTCGGGTGACGCGATCTGATACGTGAAACGTCCAAGCCGAGACACGGAATCGATGCCAGGCACGGCCAGCAGCAAAGTCGACGTCCCTCTGCCGAATGGCGCGCTGTTGGTCCACGCACCGCGCTCGACGTCGGATCTTGCAAGGGCTGTCTCGAGCAGCCGGCGACGGAGTGCGGCTCTGTCGGTCGAGTCCATGGGAGTGCCGCGTCGCTCCCATTCCACCAAAAGGACCGGAGCGACGTCGTAGCCGAGACGCAGATCGCGCACGTTGTTCAGACTGCGCACGAATAGACCGGCGCCGATGAGCAGGACGACGGAGAGGGCGCCCTGCATCACGAGCAGCGTCGCGCGGGCTCCCGAGCGCTGATAGGTGCCCTCGCGCGCGCCCGACTTGAGCGTGGCGGTAATGTCGTCTCGGCCGGCGAAAAGCACGGGCGCGATCCCCGTGACCATCGCGGCAATGAGCGCCGCCGCCGTGGCGACCGCCAGCGTGCGCCAGTCGGCCAACACGTCGAACGCCGACGTCTCCGCGATGAACAGACGCCGAACGGCGAACCCGGCCCACTGCGCGATCGCGATGCCCGCGATGCAGCCCAGGAGCGAGAGTACGAGCGTCTCCGTGAATGCCTGGGCCGCCAGCCTTCCGCGTGTAACGCCGAGCGCGAGCCGGAGCGCCACCTCACGGCGCCGGCGCATCGCGCGAGCGAGAAAGAGATTCGCGACGTTGGCGCACGCAATGAGCAGAACGATGCCGGCGACTCCGGTCACCCAGAGCAGTGTCCGCGCCTCGAGCCCGGGGTTGGGTCCGGCCGCGGTCTTCATCGCGCCGGCGAGCGCTCGCGGCCGCGCTAGCTCCACGGGACGATACAGTGGATGAACCGCTCGAGCCGCGCTGTAGCTCTGGACGAAGGCGTTGGTGAGGTCCGACGCCGCGGCGGCATCGCTTACGCCCCGCTTGCGTCTCACCATCATCTGCGTCCAGTCCCAGTTGTACTTGAAGAAGTAGTCCGCGCGGTTGCCACCGCCCTCGTTCGCGGCATACGCGGTGATCGGAATGAAAACCGCGGGTGGGTCGCCTTCGTTGACCCCGACGAAGTCATGGGGCGCCACACCAATGATCGTGTACGGGACGTTGCCCACCTGGATCGATTCGCCCAGCACGTCCCGCTTCCCGAGCTCGGCGCTCCAGAAGTCGAAGCTCAGCACGGCCACGTTCGCGCCAAGGGGCAGGCTGTCCTCGGCCACGACGAAGAATCGCCCGAGCACGGGGCGAGAATCGAAGAAGTCGAAGAAGCTGGCGCTGACGCCGAGGATGCTTCGCTCCCGCGCCGCATCACGCGTTCCGACGCCGTGCGTCGCCGTCACGAACGCGGCGTGCTGCGAGAAGCTCGTGGTCCACTTCTTCAGATCGAGGTACTGTGCGTACGGAAACACCGTGTAGGTATTGCCGCGCCCCCGACCAGCCGTCTCGAGGTACACACGGTCTACGCTGCCTGGATCACGCAAGTACGGATAGGGACGGAACATGAGCCGGTCGATGACGCCGAACATCGCGGCGTTCGCGCCAATGCCGAGACCGAGCGTGGCGACGACGGCGAGAGCGAAGCCCGGCGATTTGCGCAGGCCGCGGAACGCGTAGCGCACGTCCTGTTGCAGGCTATCGAGCCAGCGTGGCGGCTGGTCGCGTGGAAGGTCGCGGAGTCTGCCGAGAATGTCGCGCATGGATGGTCTCGCCGGCGGGCGGGGTAGTGGATGGAGGATAGACAGTCGAGGTCCACGGAAGGATGGCAGCGCTCTTGACAAGACGTCGAGCGCCAACCATTCTAACGGTCACTAGAACGCTAGAGACCAATGACTGCCACCGCCCACCGCACCTTCAAGGACGCGCTCTACGCACAATTCGCGCGGATCGGGCATGCCGTATCGACGCCGAAGCGCATCGAGATGCTCGACCTGCTGGGGCAATCGGAGCGCACGGTCGCCAACCTGTCCGAATTGACCGCGACACCGGTCAAGAACACCAGCGCCCACCTGCGGGCGTTACGCGCGGCGGGCCTCGTCGAGACCCGCAAGGACGGAGCGCACGTCTTCTATCGGCTCGCCGACGATCGCGTGCACGAGTTCCTCCGCGACTTGCAGGCACTGGCCCACGCCCGCCTTGCTGAAGTCGAGCGCGTCACACAACTGTATCTCGACGGGCGCGATGAGCTGGAGCCGGTGTCCGCGCGCGAGCTCGAACGCAGGCTCCGGGACGGAGACTTCACCGTCATCGACGTACGTCCGCGCGAGGAATACTAGGCGGGGCACATTCCCGGCGCTCTGTCTCTACCCGTCGACCAGCTCAAGCGCGGCCGCGCCGCGCCACCCAAGTCCAGAGAAGTCGTGGCGTATTGTCGCGGACGATACTGCGTGTACGCCGTCGAGGCGGTGGCGCTCCTGCGCAAGCGCGGCTATCGCGCCAGGCGGTTGATCGATGGCCTTCCGGGATGGCGCGACGAAGGCAGAAAGGTCGCGTTCGGCGCGTGAACACGATGTTGACTGGGCTCTCGTCGCGGTTCGCGCCGCCCGTCGTCGAGACGAGTGCGATACAACTCGGATTGACCGCGAACTGGCGGCAATTCACGCTGCTCGTCGTCATCAACGCGTTCGTCGGCGCCATGGTGGGGCTCGAGCGCGCCGTGCTCCCCCTCGTCGCGACGAGCGAATTCGGCATCGCGTCCGCCACCGCCGCCCTCTCCTTCATCGCGACCTTTGGTCTGTCCAAGGCGCTGACCAACCTCGCCGCTGGACGCATGGTCGATCGCCGCGGCAGACGCGGCATCTTGATCGCGGGGTGGCTTGTCGCGCTGCCAGTGCCGTTGATGATTCTCTGGGCGCCATCGTGGTGGTGGATCGTGGCCGCAAATGCCCTGCTTGGTATCAACCAGGGGCTGGCGTGGTCGGCGACCGTCATCATGAAGATCGACCTCGTTGGGCCGCGCCGTCGCGGTCTCGCCATGGGCCTGAACGAGTTCGCCGGCTACCTGGCGGTGGGGCTCGCCGCGCTCGCCAGCGGAGTCGTGGCCTCCACCTATGGACTGCGGGCCGGCCCTGCGTACTTCGGGATTGCGATCGTGGTTGTCGGGCTGGCCCTTTCCGTTTTCTTTGCGCGGGACACCGCGCAACATGCGGCGCTCGAGGAGCGCTCGGCAGTCGATACCGGCACCGAGCGGCCGAGCCTCTCGCAACTGCTACAGCGCTCGCTCTGGTCCGACCGCCGTCTGTTCAGCGTGAGCCAGGCGGGTCTCGTGAACAATCTCAACGACGGCCTGGCCTGGGGTGTGTTTCCATTGTTGTTTGCCGGCGCGGCGCTCTCCATTCGCAACCTGAGCGCGCTCGTCGCGATCTATCCCGCCGTATGGGGCGTCTGCCAGCTCTGGACCGGGCCGCTCAGCGATCGGTGGGGCCGTAAATGGCTCATCGTGACCGGAATGGTGGTGCAGGGAATCGCGCTCATCGCGATTGCGCTTTCGCGAGAGCCGGGAGCGTGGATTATCGGGCTGATGGCGCTTGGCGTCGGTACGGCGCTGGTCTATCCCACCTTGTTGGCGGCTGTCGGAGACATCGCGCGTCCGTCCTGGCGCGGAAGTGCCGTCGGCGTTTATCGCCTTTGGCGAGATCTCGGATACGTCGCGGGAGCGCTCCTCGCAGGAGTTTTGGCCGACGCGTTCGGCGTCCCCACCGCGATCGGCGCGATCGGCGCGATGACAATCGCTTCGGGGCTGGTCGTGGGCATGCGGTTCGAAGAAGCTCGCAATCCGGAAGGTGCGTGATGCTGCAGTGGCTCAGTCAGCCGTGGCCGTGGTACGTCGCCGGCCCACTCATCGGCCTCTTCGTCCCACTGCTGTTATTGATCGGCAACAAGCCGTTCGGCGCAACGAGCAGTCTCCGAGCGATCTGTGCCGCCGTCGCGGCGAGAGATGTGGAGTTCTTCAACTACGACTGGAAGCGCTCCGGTGCCTGGAACATCGCGCTCGTCGTTGGAATCGCGGCCGGCGGATTCATCGCGGCCAGGGTGCTCCCGCATGACACGTCCGCTCTGGTACCAGCATCCATCTTCAGTTGGAGCGCGTTGCTGAGCGCGCGCGGCGCCATCTGTATCGTGGTGGGCGGGTTCCTCGCCGGTTTCGGAGCCGCCTACGGCGGCGGATGCACCTCGGGGCACGGCGTGACGGGCCTCGCGTCACTGCAACTCGCGTCGCTCATCGCGGTCATTGCGATCTTTGCCGGCGGCATCGTGACCACGTGGTTCCTGCTTCCTCTCATCTTGTGAGTCGCGCATGACTGCGACAATCGACCCCCGCCGTGCGCCGCCAGTGCGTGTGACCACACGAGACGATCGGGCTCATGTCACACTCCGGGCGCTTGTGCCTTATGCGATCGCCGGTGTCATCCTCGGCATCATCCTGGTCAAGTCCGAAGTCGTGTACTGGTCCCGCATCCAGGAAATGTTCCGCTTCCAATCGTTCCACATGTACGGCGTCCTGGGCTCGGCGTTCGCGACGGCGTTCCTGTCGATGCAACTGCTCACGCGCCGAGCCGCGCGCGCTCGGACCGGTGAGACGGTGAAGCTGGCCGCAAAGGAGCTTGGCACGGGGCGACGCTATTGGATCGGTGGAAGCGTTTTCGGCGTGGGATGGGCGCTTTGCGGAGCATGTCCGGGTCCGCTCTTCGCGCTCATGGGAAGTGGAGTCACCGTATACGCGGTGACGGCGATGGCCGCATTGGGCGGGACGTGGACGTATGGTGCGTTACGTCCGCGCTTGCCGCATTAACCACGCTGGCCCTGCTCTCCTGCTCGGTGTAGCGCAAACAATTCAAGGACGGAGGATCCTGATATGACGCTGGCAATTGGCGAGACCGCTCCCGACTTCGAGGCCCAAACGACGCAAGGACCCATCCACTTTCACGATTGGATCGGTAACTCCTGGGCTGTGTTGTTCTCACACCCCAAGGACTTCACCCCCGTCTGTACCACTGAGCTTGGGTACATGGCGCGCATCAAGCCGGAATTCGACAAGCGCGATGTGAAGATCATCGGACTCTCCGTCGATCCGGTGGAGAGTCATGCGCGCTGGTCGAACGACATTAAAGAGACGCAGGGTTACGCGCCCAACTATCCGATGATCGGCGACGCCGACTTCAACGTAGCGAAGCTCTACGGTATGCTCCCCGCGAGCACGTCTGGTGATCCTACGAAACGCACGCCCGCCGACAATCAGACCGTGCGTAACGTGTTCGTGATCGGTCCCGACAAGAAGGTCAAGCTCATTCTCGTTTATCCGATGACGACGGGGCGCAACTTCGACGAGGTCCTGCGGGTCATCGACTCCCTGCAGCTCACAGCCACACACAAAGTCTCGACGCCGGTGAATTGGAGGCATGGCGACGACGTCATCATCGCCGGCTCGGTGACCGACGACGATGCCAGGAAGATCTATCCCAAGGGATGGAAGGCGCCGAAGCCGTACCTACGCATCGTTCCGCAGCCGAAGTCGTGACCCGTGAGTCGAAGCTGCGCGTGCTCGTCATCGACGATGAGCCGCTGGCGCGCCGAGGCGTGCGTGCGCGGCTCCTTGGCCATAGCGACATGGACGTCGTCGGCGAGGCTGAGAACGGGCTGGACGCGGTATGGGCGGT
The DNA here is from genome assembly GCA_040902075.1 of Gemmatimonadaceae bacterium. Classification (GTDB taxonomy): domain Bacteria; phylum Gemmatimonadota; class Gemmatimonadetes; order Gemmatimonadales; family Gemmatimonadaceae; genus DASPMP01. The sequence goes on along the minus strand of JBBDXZ010000116.1, from coordinate 9,396 downwards.
TCGACAGCTCGCCCCCGACCTCGTGTTCCTCGACGTCCAGATGCCGGGACTGGACGGCTTCGGGGTCGTCGATCGAGTCGGAGTCGAACGCATGCCGGTCGTCGTGTTCCTTACGGCGCACGACGAGCACGCCCTGAAGGCATTCGAGGCGCGGGCGCTCGACTACTTGCTCAAGCCCATCGATGACGAACGCTTCGCGGTGGCGCTGGATCGTGCGCGACGGCGTATCGCGGAGCGGCGCGCCGGGGCCGGGGCGACTCCGCCGGGGCCGCGGATCGCCGCGCGAGATCGCCGCCGGGTACTTCTATTGGACGCGAATGAGATCGACTGGGTCGAGGCCGACGGCGACTACGTCCGGCTGCACGCCGGCGACCGAGGGCTTCTCCTGCGCGGCACGATCGAGACGATCGAGTCCCGATTACCGCCGGAGAAGTTCGTGCGCATTTACCGGTCTACGATCGTCAACGTTACGTCTGTGCGGGAGTTGGTGCCCCACGTCAATCGCGAGTTCATCGTGATCCTGAAGAACGGTGCTCGGCTGAAGTTGAGTCGTGGATATCGGGACCGGCTCGTGGCGCTGTTGGGCTAGGGGCGTCACATTGTGCGGAATGCATCTCACGACTGTTTTGACCCTTGCGAGCGTCGTTGCCGCGTCAGTGCAGGCCCAGCAGCCCAACCCGCGCTGGTTCCGCGGCAACACGCACGCACACACGTTCAACTCCGACGGCGACAGCTCTCCCGACGTGGTCGCTCTCTGGTACCGGCAGAATGGCTACCACTTCACTTTCATCACGGACCACGAGTACGTCACCGACGTCGCTCCGCTCAATGCGATGTTCGGCCGCGCGGGGCGCTTCCTTATACTCTCGGCTCAGGAAGTGACGCAGCAGGTCCGCGACTCGACGCATCCACAGGGAATCCGTCAGGCGCACGTGAACGCGCTGGGCGTCACGCGGGTCGTGCGCCCGTTGGGAGAGCGCAACGTCGCGAATGAGCCGCTTGCGGCGACTTACGCGCGAAACCTCGGCGAGATCCGGCGAGCCGGCGGAGTGGCGCAGGTCAATCATCCGAACTTCCGGTGGTCGGTCCGGCTCCAGGACCTGCTCGAGCTCCCGGATTCGACGCTCCTCGAGATCGCGAACGCTCACACCCTGGTGAACAACCTGGGCGGCGCCGACAGCGCTGGGCGCTGGGCGCCATCCACCGAAGCCTTGTGGGATTCACTCCTCGCGCGCGGCAAGCTGGTCTTCGGTGTGGCCGACGACGACAGCCACAGCTTTCGCCCCGAGAGCGCCGATCTTCCCGACGCGACGCGTCCGGGGCGCGCGTGGATCTGGGTGCGAGCCGACACGCTGACCGCTGACGCGATTCTCCGCGCGATCGGCCGCGGCGACTTCTATAGTAGTACCGGCGTCACGCTGCGCGACTACCAGGCGGACGCGCGCGAAGTGCGACTCGAGGTCGCGCCGTCCAGCGACCGGCGGGTCACGATCGAGTTCATCGGGAATGGCGGACGCGTGTTGAGCACCGTCTCAGGACACAGCGCCCGCTATCGGATGACCGGCACCGAGGGGTACGTGCGCGCGCGCGTCACCGATTCCTCCGGGCGCCACGCGTGGACGCAGCCGGTCCGGGTGCGACGCTGATGGCCGTGCGGACCGGCTTCGCGCACGTGTCACCGCAGTAGTCGGATGATGATCAGGATGAGGATGATCACGAGTAAGACGTGAATCAGGTTCCCCGACTTGGGTATCCTTGGAATGCGGGTGGGTCCGAGGTATCCGAGCAACCAGAGAATGATCAGGACGACGATGATGGTTTCGAGCACGTGATCTCCTCGTCGGGACCTCCCAAGGTAGCCAGCGCAGGTCTTGGTGCTTCGAGCGGGTATTGTAACCTCGTCTGCCAGCCGTGACGCTCGGATACCTACCGTACTTCGAGCAGCCATCCGTCAGCCTGGGCCCGCTGACCGTGCATGCGTTCGGAGTCATCGTGGCGGCGTCCGTTTGGATTGGTCTGGTCATCGGAAAGCGCCGCTTCGAACGGATGGCCCTGGACGCGGCGCTCGGCGAACGCCTGGCGTGGTGGGTTGTCATCGGCGGATTCCTCGGCGCGCACCTGTTCGCCGTGCTGTTCTACTTTCCAGACCAGGTCACGCGAGATCCTCTCATGCTGCTTCGGATCTGGGAGGATCTCAGCTCGTTCGGCGGGATCGTGGGCGGAGCGTTCGGGTTGTGGCTGTTCCTGCGGTATCGAGCACCGAGGCTGGACGTCCGAGCCCGTTGGAGCTACGTCGACGTCGCGGCGTATGTCTTTCCCATCTCGCTCATGATCGGCCGTGTCGGTTGTACGCTGGCCCACGACCATCCCGGCACCGTTACCTCATTCCCGCTCGCCGTGAGTCTGCGGACCGCGAGGGCCCAAGACTATGTCGAACGGGTGTACGCGAACGCGGGCCGTTCGGCGGAATTGCCGGACGCAGAGACGCTCACGCGACTCGGTTTTCACGACCTCGGTTGGTACGAGTTCGTTTATCTCGCGGTCATCGTGGTGCCGCTCATGCTCGCTCTATCCAAAGGATCGACTGCGCCAGTGCCCGGACGCATGCTGATGACGTTCATCGTTCTCTACATGCCCGTGAGATTCTTGCTGGATTTTCTCCGTGTGAGCGATGCGCGATACGCCGGGCTGACTCCAGCACAGTGGGTAGCCGCGGCGGCGCTTGCCGCCCTTCCGATCCTCGTCATGCACACTCGTCGCCTTCGACACGCGCCGTCCGAGCGCTGACATCGCGTGTCGACCGGGCGTCTAGCGGCTGGTAGACGTCCGAGCGCGCTCCAGCAGCAGCTTGTGCTCGCGCGCGTTCCGCGTGAGCGACGCCGCGCGCTCGAACTCAGTGCGAGCCTCGTCCATCCGCCCAAGCTTCGCGAGCAAGTCGCCACGCACGCTTGGCAAAAGATGATATGCTCTGAGCGACGGCTCCGACGTCAGCGCGTCCACCAGCTCGAGGCCCGCCGCCGGGCCGAACGCCATCGCCACCGCCACCGCACGATTCAGCTCGACGACTGGTGACGGCGTGAGCCGCGACAGGACCGCGTAAAGTGCCGCGATGCGCGTCCAGTCGGTTTCTTCCGGCGTGCGAGCACGAGCGTGGCACGCCGCGATCGCGGCCTGGAGCGCGTATGGACCGAGCACGCCGCTCAGTTCCTCGGCGCGCTGGAGCGCCGCGAGCCCTCGGCGGATGAGGAGTTGATCCCAGCGTCCGCGATCCTGGTCGAGTAACAGGACCGGCTCGCCCGATGGGCCGACTCGAGCGCGCAGACGTGACGCCTGGATCTCCATCAGCGCGACGAGGCCCAGGACCTCGGGCTCAGCCGGCGCGAGCTCGGCCAGGATGCGGCCGAGCCGGAGCGCGTCTTCACAGAGCGCGGGTCGCACCCAGTCGTCGCCGGCCGTCGCCGAATAGCCCTCGTTGAACACGAGGTAGATGACCTCGAGCACCGACGCCAGGCGCGCGGCGAGCTCCGCGCCTCGCGGAACCTCGAAGGGCACGTGCGCATCGGTGAGTGTCCGCTTCGCCCGAACGATTCGCTGAGCGATCGTCGGCTCGGCCGCGAGAAAGGCGCGCGCGATCTCGTCGGTGGTCAGACCCCCGAGCAGGCGGAGAGTGAGCGCGACGCGCGCCTCGGTCGACAGCACCGGATGACAGGAGACGAACATGAGGCGAAGGACGTCGTCGCCGACGTGATCGTCGATTGCGGCGTCCAGGTCCGGCACCGCCGCCGCCCCTTGCGCCTCGATCTCGTATCCGAGCTGCTCCTGCTTGCGCTCCGCCATGCTGTCGCGGCGAAGGTGGTCGATCCCGCGACGCTTCGCGGTGGCCATGAGCCAGGCGCCCGGGTTGTCCGGAACGCCCGACTCCGGCCACTGCTCCAGCGCGGCGACCAGCGCGTCCTGCGCGAGGTCTTCGGCAATGCCTACGTCGCCCACCATCCGCGCGAGACCGCCGATGAGCTTCGCGGACTCGATCCTCCAGACTGCGTCGATGGCGCGATGGGTGTCGGTAGCCGTCACGGCTACCAATCACATCAGAGTTCCCTCTCAGTGCAAGTTTCCCTGGAACGAACGAAATCGCGGATCAGCGCTTGGCGTTCGCGGCCGCCTGCTCACCAATTCGCTTCTCCTGCTGCCGGAGCTCGGGTGTAAACTCGGCGCCGAAGTCTTCGGGCTCGAACACCTGGCGGATCTCGATCTCGGACTCAGTGCCGGGGAAGGGATTCGGCGCCCGCTTGACCCATTCGATCGCTTCTTCCTTCGACTTCACCTGAATGAGCCAAAATCCCGCGATCAGCTCTTTCGTCTCGGCGAACGGTCCGTCTTTCACCGTGCGCTTCGATCCGGAGAACTTGATGCGCACGCCCTTCGAGCTCGGGTGGAGGCCTTCGCCGGCGAGCATCACGCCAGCCTTCGCGAGCTCCTCGTTGTACTTCCCCATTTCGGCAAGGAGCTTCTCGTCCGGGAGCACGCCCGCCTCTGAGTTCTTGTCGGCTTTGACTATCACCATGAATCGCATCGTCGTGTCTCCTTTTATGTATTGGGGTTTTAAGCCTCTACATACACGTCGAACGAGATAGAGTCAGATCGACAAGGGCCGCCAGCAACCACTCTGGTGGCCTTGCATGCATCTATGCCTCGGGAGTCCCACAGGTCATAGACCTTTACCTGGCGCAGCCGACCTCGCTATCGGCGGTACGGCGATTCCGGCCGTTCGGTCGACAGGGCTTGCTCGGAGCGTGACGGCCCGCGAACCTCGACGAAGTGGTCGCTGAGCAGCGAATCCGAGCGCAAGCTCACCTTCGCCTGCTTCGCTCGCCTGCGATATGCGGCTTGTTGCGCCCGCGTGAGCCTTTCCCACCACTGCCGGCCGAACACGATGCTCGACGTTCCTTTCAAGGCGCCTTTCTCGAGATCGGTCAACGCGAGCTCCAGCGAATCGCGGCGTGAGACCGGTGCGCTGGTCGTCGCGGGAAGGGAAGAGCGCGTTGCCTTTGCCGTCGCCAGCCGCGCGACGACGTAGCGCAGGCGCTCCGCGCGCGTCGGCTGGATCAAGTACGCGTCGGCCCCCGCGCGCATCGCCCAATCCCGGTCGGTCGACGTGCCATGTCGGGTATGCGCGAGCGCGCGCGTGTGCCGCATGGTCTTCGTCCGGCGGATCGCGTGAATCAGATCATCGTCGTCGCCGGTCTTGAGGTACAACTCGGTGATCACGAGTCGTATGTCTTGTTCGCCGATCATCCGGAACGCGCTTTCACCGTCCGCCGCCTGCAGCACCTTGCACCCGGTCGAAGACAGCTGGTCCGCGAGAAGGGCGCGCATGCGCGCGTCCGGGTCGGCCAGAAGGACGGTATATCCAGGATCAGTCATGTGACGCTCCCGATGTAGATCGGGCTGGACCAGATCGGCTCTCGAAGAGTCCGATGACGCGGTCAGGGCGCCAGGAGACCGATGAAAGGAGCGAGGACCGTTCGTCCGCTCGCCAGCTAAAGGGAATCTACTTCCGATCGCCATCCGGCGCTCTGCGACCGTACGACATAAGGCGAGCCCACATGCAGGCTGCGAGCGGTTAGGCTGAACCACCCGAACCGCCGCTTGTCACAACCCAGTCGCCTGGCCTGTGTCTGCGTGCATCCGAAGATGTTGCTGCCACATCAGCATCCCGGTGGCAAAGAAAATCGCGCCAAACGCGAACGGAATCGCCTCGTCCATCGCGACGTACGAGTAGCTCATAAGCGATGCCCCGCATGCATTTAATAGGTGCAGAGTCACCACCCGTCTCGCAGAGCGCTCGAAAAGGAGTCTGCCAGCCCGCACGAACTCGATCGCGCCGAACGCAGCGGCAATCAACATCGCGAACATCGACAATCGCTCTCCCGCTGGCGCGCGTATCAGCGAATAGCCCCCGATGGTCATGAACATCACGAGCGTCGGGATGGAATCAGAACGAAATATCCGCATTGGTTCCCCCAGAATGTACGGCGTTTTCATTCGGCGTAGTACACGCAAGTGTTACCACCGTCCGTGCAAAAGAAATTGCCCGCGGCTATCGAATCCTCGATGAATTGTACAACCGTCTTGAGTTCCTCCACGTCGGGAATATCCTCGGGACTTGAAGAGCCATCCGCACCACTTTCGCCTCCAGACGTCACTCCGGCGTCATCGGTCGTCGACTTCGCAATGCACGTCGTAAGCTTGTCGAGCTTGTCCGTCCAGTTCGCGAGCGCGGCCGTCCAAGCAACGAAGGCTGCGACCGTAGCGGGGCAAGCTGACCCTGCTGAAAGGGGGCACGCTGCGGCTGCTGCAGCCAACGCCGCGTTGGCGGCTGCGAGAGCTGTCGAGGCTGCGAAGTACGACACCCATTCTGGTATACAACCCGCCGCTTCCTCGGCGTGCAGTGGCCTGGGCAAGAGCACCAGCGCAACGTCTTTGACGGCGCGCTCCGTTACGGCACTCAGCCATCGCGTGCGTGGGTTCGCGCGTATGGACGCACTGCGTTCCAAGGCCTGATCGACCTGGCTGGTAGGCACACCAGCCTTAGAGAAAAGCGTTATGCGAGCTTTCGTTCGCAGGTAGCCATGCCCATGGCGTTCGTACTTTGGGCTGACGATCGCCTGGATCTGTCCGTTTTCGAATAAGTAGATGAACTTCGGAGGGATACCTTCGCGCTCAAAGTGCAGACCGATGCTTATGGTCACGCCCGATCGCGCTTTGAAGTGCCGAACCACCGTACGATTGTTGTCATGCCGCCCAGGGTTCTCTCGAAGTGCCGAGAACCGCGTTTGGAAGCCTGTAAGAACAGGCTGAGTGACCCGATGTGATGCGACTCGCTTACCCGTCGCTCGAGCCTTCTCGAAAAGCGTCAGTTCGCTCCTGACTTGCATGCCGACTGCGGCAGACGCCGCCCACTCATCGGTGCCTTGCTGTTTTGGGTGCGTAGTATCCCGGCATGCGACGAGGGTTGCTACTCCGACTGCGACGAGCGGCGGCGCGAAGATCGCGGCCCACCGCCATTTTCCATGTGCGTGCATTTGTTTGAAACCTCTAGGGAGATACTCACCCGAGTTGCTCCGAGATCTCCGACCCGAGAGCGTCGCCGACTCACTGAGGGTCGGACGAGCATCCTACGCTCGATCGGGTTTTCTGCGGCATCACTTTAGCGCATCACGTGCCTTCGTTGCGCGCCAGCCCCTAGCCCCTAGCCCCTACTTATGGCTTCACTGCGGGTGATTTCGTTGCCGCCGGGGTGCCCGACAACTTCACGTCGCCGTTTCCGAGATTCGGCGGCGGCTTCACGCCCGTGATCGCCTTGATCGGCCGGCGCGACACTTCCCGCAACAAGTTGCTCAGCACCGCCGACGCTTGATCGAGATTCGCGATCGTGCTCGCCAGCTGCGGCTCGTTGTTGTCCAGGAACTCCGTCGCGCGCGCGATCGCCATGCGTGAGTCGCCCAGCAATGCGCGCACGGAATCCAGCGTCGCCACCGTCGCCGGTGTCACCGAGTGTAAACTCTTCATCAGCGAATCGGCCGATGCGAGGTTCGTTCGCACCCCGCTCATGATGCCGGGCATCTCCTGATTCACCGCCGCCAGCATCCCATTCGCGTTCTTCATCGTCGCCGTCGCCGACGCCACGGTGACGTCGAGCGACTTCACCAACTTCTCCACGGACGCGATGACGAGCCGCAGGTCGCGCCCCACGCTGTCCACGACCAGCTGCATCCGGTTCGTGGTGCCGCCCATCTTCACGCTTGGGATGACGTCGCCCGGCTTCAGCACCACCGACGACACCCGCGGCGTCTCCAGGACGATCGTGCCGCGGCCAATATCCAAGGCGGGAGGGACGACGCGCGCACGCAAGCCCTGGTTCAGCGGCATCGGCGCGCTGTCCAGCTTCCACAGCACGTCCATCCGTACCCGAAACAGCAACTGACCGTCGGGGCCGACGCGGGGACGCACGTCGCTCACGCGCCCGATGTTGAACCCGCCCAAGAACACGGGACTCTCGACGCCGAGTCCCTGCACGTCGGCGACGTCGGTGTACAGCGGCGCGACGTTCCGCCGCCCCAGCTGCCCCACCCAGAAGAAGCTGACGATGCCCAATACCAGCGCGCCGAACACCATCAAGCCGACGCGCAGATCCGTGTTATCCCACTTCATGCCGCCGCCCCCCCCGCGCCCGTCGCCCTTGCAGCCCTGAAACCATCGTCATCCCACTCCCAGACCTCATCCCCGAACTCATGGAGAATACCGTCGTTCCGGTGCGTCGCAATGAGCAGCGTCTCCACTTGCATCCGGCACAACGACATCAGACGCCGCGTTTCGCGATTATCGACCGAGGCGAGCGGGTTCTCAAGCAGCAAGAGCGAGGGGCGCAAACACAGCGCTCGGGCCAGCGTTCCCGTCTGGCGCACCTCGGCCGGCAGGGACGCGGGACGCACGTCGGCCCACATCGTCAGGTGGGTGACGTCGAGCATCTGGTCGGCCCGCACGAGCGCGTCGTCGAACTCGAGACCGCTGGCGAACACGAGCGGCACGATGAGGTTCATCCGCAGCGTCAGATTGGCAACGAGACCGTCGGGCTCCAGGCAACTACCGATGGTGCGCCGCATGTCCCTGATCTCGCTGCGGCCCAGCGTCCACGGCTCCTTCCCCTGGACGATGACCGTGCCGCTCACCGGCTCGGAAAATCCGAGGCACAGACGAAAGAGGGGAGCCGACAGCGCCGACTTCGTGCGGATCACGTGCGCAGCCCCCCGCGTCACTTGCATCGACACCGGGTGCGGCCAGCGCACGGCGTTCTTCTCTCCCTGGAGGAAAGCGAGATCGATTATGACGTCCATATCGCCTGCGAGACGGTGAAGAGCGCCGAGACGCCGAAGACGTAGACCATGGCCACGACGACACCGCGGGTGACGCTCTGCGGAATCGCCGCCGGGGTCCGCGCGGCGCGCAGTCCGGCCCAGCAACACACCGCGGCAGTGCCCACGCCGAACAAGGCGCCCTTCAGCAGCACCAGGGCAACGTCCCAGATGGACATACCCAAGCGGAGGGACTCGAGATAATCCGCCGGCGGCAGATGCGCGAGCCACGACGTCGCCACCATCCCGCCGAGGATCGCGATCGCATCGAAGTAGAGCGCGAGCAGCGCGACCGAGATCGCACAGCCCGCGAGCCGCGGGATGACCATGTACTGCACGGGGTCGACACCCAGCGCCTCGAGCGCGGTGACTTCGCCCATCACCCGTGACGTCGCGAGCTCGGACGCGATCGCCGTTCCGGATCGCGCGACCACGATGATTGCGGCGAACAGCGGCCCCAGCTCGCGCACGATGATCGTGG
>JBBDXZ010000115.1:0-17260 GCA_040902075.1 Gemmatimonadaceae bacterium | reverse complement strand
CCCGATGAGGACCACCTTGCCGTGGTGCCACCGGCGGTTGCTCACGCGAGCAAAGCGCGCCCAGGGGTGATCGCGCAGATGTGGCGGCGTATTCTCGAGCAACCGATGGCCATTCAACCAGGGCGCGAACAGCCGCTCGCACGCCGCGACGCTCGCGGCCACGTCCATCGCGTCGAAACCCGCGCCCTTCCACGAACGCTCGTCGCATTCCACGATGAACGCGGAACGTTCGTCGTCGAAGCGGTACGCGTGTGCTTGATACACGCTCTCCGCGGCCTCGACGAAGATGAAGGTGAAGGCGTCGAACAAGCGTGTCGTGCCGAGCCAGAGGTATCTGGCCGACCGTAGGTCGACGTCGGGCTCGAACGCGCCGGCGTATTCGCGCCGGATCGTGCTATTCACGCCGTCGGCGGCGACGATCACGTCCGCGTCCCGAAAGTCGTGGTCGTCGCGGACGTCTACGCCGAATCTGAGGTCGACGCCCAGCGACGCGGCGCGGTCTTGCAGGATCTGGAGGAGCGTCCGGCGCGCAATGCCGCTGAAGCCGTGACCGCTCGAGGTGATCGTCTCGCCCTTCACGTGCACGTCGATGTCGTCCCACCGCGCGAATCGCTCCGTGATCGCGCGATAACTCTCGGCGTCCGCGGCCCGGAGGTTGTCCAGTGTCTGCTCCGAAAACACGACGCCCCACCCGTAGGCGTCGGCCGAGCCGTTTCGCTCGAACACCGTCACCTGGTGTGAGGCATCGTGCTGCTTCAGGAGCAGGGCGAAGTACAGCCCGGCTGGTCCTCCGCCGATCGTGACGACCTTCACGCACACGATTCTATGCTGCTGGCGAGCGGACAGGAAGCGGGATAAGCTCAGCGGCTCATCAATCTGGTCACCAGGAGATCGTATGCGCTTGTTTCGTGTCGCGATGCCGATCGCGCTCTCTGTCGCCGCCGGTCCGCTCGCCGCTCAAGGCTCGGCCCCGCTCGAACGCATCGCGCGCGCGATGGGCGGCACGGACAAGGTCCTCGCTGTTCGCACGCTGATCCTCGAAGGTCGCGGCGAGAACCTCAGCTTCGGCCAGAACCACACACCCGACGCGGAAACGAAGTACGAAGTGACGTCGTTTCGCCGCGAGATGGACCTGGTCAATCGGCGCTGGTTGCTGGATCAAACGCGCGAGCCGCGGTTCATCACGGCCAATACCGCGCCGCAGCGACAGCGTACGGGACTCGACGGCGACGTGGCGTACAACATCGCGGCGAGCGGCAACGTCGGGCGCGTCGGCGGCCAGACCGCCGTCGATCGCGCCAACGAGCTGATGCACCATCCGATCGGGTTCTTGCAGGCGTCGTTCGCGCCCGGCTCCGAGGTCACCGAGGATGAGCCGCGCGGCAATCTCCGATGGATCCGGGTCAACGTGAGCGGAAACAAGTTCGCGCTGCTCGTCGATCAGGCGACCGATCTTCCCGTGCGCACGCAAAAGATCACCTACCATCCCATGATCGGCGACGTATTACTGGAGACGGAGTTCTCCGATTGGCGGGACGTGTCTGGGGTGAAGCTTCCTATGCGGATGACGCAGCGGCTGGCGAATCGCTGGACGCTGTCGGACTATCGCGTGACGAACGCGCGCGTGAACGAAAGCGTCGGCAGCCTCACGACGAGCGACAGCATCCGGGCCTTGGCTCCGCCCGCGGTGCCACCGGTGCCCACCGTCGTCGTCGACGAGATCGTTCCCGGTGTCTGGTCGATCGCGGGGCAATCGCACCACACCATCGCGATCGAACAGTCGAGCAGGATCCTGCTGGTCGAGGCGCCACAGAGCGACGCGCGCACACTTGCCGCGATCGCGAAGGCCCGCGAGCTGCGTCCAGGCAAGCCGCTGGATGTCTTGATCAACACCCACCACCACTTCGATCATGCCGGCGGCCTGCGCGCGGCGATCTCGCAGGGACTGACGATCCTCACGCACCGGGCGAACAAGGACTTCTACGAGAAGGTCGTCTATCCCAGGCGCCACTTCATCCAACAGGATGCGCTCGCGCTCAATCCGCAGCCGCTCAAGCTCATCACCGTCGCCGACAAGCATGTGATCAGCGACCACTTGCGTACCGTGGAGGTCTATCACGTCACCGGGAATCCGCACGCCGGCACCATGCTCGTCGTGTATCTCCCGGCGGAGAAGATTCTCATCCAAGCGGACATGTACAATCCGCCCGCGCCGAACGCCGTGAACCCCGTGAACCCCGTGTTTCCCTTCGCGGCCAACCTCGTCGAGAACCTCCAGCGCCGCGGCTTACAAGTCGAGCGCGTCGTTGGGATTCACGGACGGCCTGTAGCCTTCAGCCAATTGCAAGCGGCGGCTTCGCGCGCGCCATGATCTAGGTTATTTCTTCAGCTTCGGCAAAACCTGAACGGAGGTGAAAGATGGCGGTCAAACTCGAGAAATCAATCAAACGCGAGCTCGATCTGGACGGGCGCGCGTACACGATCACCATCGCGCCGGAAGGCATAAAGGTCGTCGAGAAGGGCAAGAGAAAGGGCCGCGAGATCAGTTGGCGCTCGATCATCAGCGGCGATGCGCAGCTGGCGGAGGATTTGAAGATCTCGATCGATGCGCTGGGGGGGTAGTTCTACTCCGTAGGCTCCACGTCCGACTTGCGCGCGGCCCTGCGCCGAGTGGATGCCACCGGCGCGGAGACGTCGCGCTCGCGGAGCTCCAGCGGCAATTGCGTCTTCTCCGCCGCCACGGTCGCGAGCTGTTTGATCTTGTGGACGTAGCGCATCAGTCTCAGGGGCGCGCGCAGATTGGACTCGCGCGCGCGCCGGAAGAACTCCAGCTCGTCGAGCACCGCGCGAGGCACGTGCGACAGGAGCCGCATCCGCATCAGCTTGTCCACCTCGTCCCGATCGCGGGCGATACACGCGGCCGAGAGGCGTTCGAGATACGCAAGAAAGCGCTCGCTCGGGCGCTCCCAGTCCATCGGTTCGGACGGTGTGTGTCTCATGCGGCAGCGTCTCCGATGATGCCGGGCAGGCGATTCGGTCGGCGCATCCCGGCGGCCCATAGATCCCCGACGCGTTTCAGCCGCTTCGGCAGCGTTTCGACGGTGAAATCGCGCGGATCGAGATCGTGCGTGAGCTCGTTCCATTTCAGCGGCGCCGACACCGACGCATGCGTCTCCGCTCGCGCGGAGTACACGCTCGCCACGGTCTTGCCGCGGATGTTCTGCAGGTAGTCGACGTACACCGCGGCGGGCGGCCTCGATTTCACCCAGCGGTGCACGGTCGTCTCCTTGGGATGCTTCTCGTTGACTCGACGCGCCACGAGCTCCGCCAGCGTCCGCGACAACTCGTAGGACGCGCCTTTCGGCAGCGGCAGGACGACGTGGATGCCGCTCGCGCCGGACGTCTTGAGGGCGCCATGCAGTCCCAGCTCGTCCAGCTCCTCCTTCACCCACCGCGCCACTTCGACGACTCTCTTGAACGTCGCCTTCGGCCCGGGATCGAGATCCACGATGGAGTAGTCGGGCTCCGCGATGCGCTGCACGCGCGAGTGCCATGGATCCGTCGAGATGGCGCCGAGCTGGACGATGTACAGCAGCGTCGCGAGGTCCCCACCGATGAGCCGGCGCTCGGTGGCGATTCCCTCATCCGCCACCTCTTCCACTCGAATTCCAGGCGGGACCTTGTCCGGCGCTTTCTGTTGATAGAAGGCCTCGGCTTTGATGCCGTTGGGATACCGCTTGAGCACGAGCGGCCGATCCTCGAGCGCCGGCAGCAAATACGGCGACACCTCGGCGTAGTACTCCATCAGCCGTCCCTTCGAGATCTTCGGAACGGGGTAGAAGATTTTCCCGAGGTTGGTCACCGCGAGCTTGGTCGCGGCGTCGATCTGGATGGTCGCGTTAGCGGCTTTCGCATTGGCGCGGAGCTGCTCGATGACGGCGTTCCCCTGCGGTGACGCCTTCTTCGCGCCGGCCGCGGCCGCGCGCTTCGGAGCCTGACGCGCGGCCCCGGAGGCCGCGGTCCCGGAAGGAGGAGGAGGCTCGCGCACAACGGCTTTCGGATCCTTGTCGTCGCGGAGTCCCAGGAAAATCGGCTGGCGCAACATGCCGCTCGACGTCCATTCGTTGAACTTGACTTCGGCGACGTACGTCGCGTCCGCCCAGTGCGCGCGCTCGTTGGTTTTTGGAGTCGTCGTGAATGGCGACTGCTTTCGCTCGATTCGTCTCAGCTTCTTCCCGATCTCCTCCAGCAGCCGCTCCGAGAATCCGCCCCCCGAGTGCCCGGCATAGACGAGGTTCCCGTCCTTATCGTAGTAGCCGAGCAGGAGCGCGCCAAAATGCTTGCGCGAGTTTCTGGGCTCCGTCCATCCTCCGATGACGAACTCCTGCTGGTTCTCCATCTTGAGCTTCTGCCAATGACGCACGCGGCGGCCGGGCTCGTACCTGGCATCGCGGCGTTTGGCCATGATTCCCTCCCACCCGTGCCGCGCGGCCTCCCGAAGCATTCGATCGGGTGAACCGTCAGCGACTTCGCTGATGCGCAGGAGTCGCTTGACCGACGCCGGCGCCGAGCTCACGACGCGCTCGAGCCGCTTGCGCCGCGTCTCCCATGGTTCGTCCACCAGCAGCTCATCGCCATCCACCAGGATGTCGAAGGCGATGCAGGCGGCTGGCGCTTCGCTCGACCGGTTGCTGACGACGCCTTCATTCAGCAGGTGCATGCGGCCCTGCAGATCCTGGAAGCGCGCCGGTTCACCGCGCGCATCGAGCGCGACGATCTCTCCGTCGAGCACGAGATTGCGCCGCAGCGTGCGGGCGAGCTCGCGCAGACAGGCCGCTATCTCGGGGAATTGGCGACACTTGTCGTGGCCGTTGCGCGTCATGAGCGCGACTCCATCCGGCGTCACCAGCGCGATGATCCGGATGCCATCGTACTTCGGCTCGAACACCCATTCGTCGCCCGCGGGGATTTCTTTCCCCGCGGTGGCGAGCATCGGTTGAAACAGCTCGGCTCCGGGCAATCGCGGGCTCACGCCGCGCTCCTGTCGCTACGCGGTCTTGCGACGCTTTTTCGGCCGCTCTTTCGCCGGCGGCGCCTGCGCATCGTCGGGAGCGGCGGCCTTCCCCTTCTTTTTCTTTTTGCCTTGCGCCAGGCTCTCCTGCAAACGCGACATGAGGTCGAGCACGTTGGTGGGTTCCGGCTCTTCGGGCTCCTCCACCTCGATTTTCTTCCCCTTCATTTTCGCGTTGATGATTTTCATCAGGTTCCCTTTGTACTCGTCCGAGTACTTCTCCGGCTTGAACTCATCCGCCAGCGTCGCGACGAGCTGTTCGGCCATCTGCAGCTCCGCGGGCCGCACGTTCTCGGCACTCGGGAACGTGAAGGACGTGGTGTCCACGAGCTCGTCGGCGTAACGCATGATCTCCATTACCAGGGCGTCTTCGACGACCTTGATGCCGACCAGGTGCATCGAGTTGGAGCGCATGGTCACATTGCCGATTCCAACCATGCCCGTTTTGCGAATCGCCTCGCGCAGCAGCGCGTATGCTTTTTCGCCGCCTTTCTGCGGCAGCAAGTAATACGGCGACTCGAAGTAGCGGGGATCGACCTCGTCCTCCTTCACGAAGTCCTGAATCTCGATCATCTTCGACGACTCGATCGCGGCCGCGCGAAAATCTTCTTCCTCGAGGATGACGAACTTCCCTTTCGAGTACTCGTAGCCCTTCACGATCTCGTCCCAGGGGACCGCTTTTTCTTCCTTCGAGCACACGCGCTCGTACTTGATCGTTGCGTTGTCCTTCTTGTGCAGCATCCGGAAGCTGATTCGATCCGAGCTGCTCACCGCCGAGTGCAACTCGACGGGAATGTTCACGAGGCCAAAGGTGATGGCGCCCTTCCAAATCGATCGCGGCATGTGGTGGTCTTTGAGAGGCGGACGTGATGATGGGACCGCAACGATGAGCGCCCCGGTGAAACGTCGCAAGTCGCGGATTTGCAACGCTTAGAGAGGCGTGCGCAACAACCGCGCTACCAACAAAGCTTGAACATTCTCGTGTGGAGTATGCCGAGTTTCTCCACGAGAGGCTGTGAGTTATTCACAGGTTGCACTGCGGAAATCGGGAATCGGGAATCGGAAATGGGCGCGCGGGGAGAGGTCGAATTTGCGCCCGATTTCGGATTTCCGATTTCCCATTTCCGCCGTTCTGATTTAGTCGCTTTCTAGCCAGTTATTGCGAGCGTGTTTTTTCGAGCTCTCCACGATTGTACACACTGTTTTTCAACGTGTTTTCTGAACGTCATCGCGTTGTCACGAAACGCACTTAGGACACTCTCCACAGTGCTCCACATGCGCTATCCACATGAATGACAACAACTTACAAAAACGCTCCCTATTGCGCGCGGAAACTACCAGTCCTAGGTTGCGCCTCCCGCGATCAATCGATTCGCGAACACTCAGCGAGATCACTGCCGCCGCATCTGTGCATCTCCTCCCCTGCAATCGTCCGCAAGGAACGCTCGAGTCCGCTCCGCGCACGTCGCTGCGTGAGGACTCGTCGCAGGAGCGTTGGGAGGGGTTTTGGTGCGTGTCGGACGAAGGCTACTACGCCCGCTGCGTGCACACCGATGGCAGCGAGCAGTGGTATCGCTTCGCCGAAGACGTAGCGGTCACGAAGAGCGTCGGCGCGCGTGTATTGCCGCTGCGTTCGCGTCGCACGGCACTCGCGGTGACGCCCTCCGTGGGACGCATGATCCTGTTCGGGCGTGGCCGCCGCTCGATTCTCGTGGGAACTTCCCGCCGCTCGCGCGGCGGCGCCGGAGAGTCCCGCTAGTGCCCACGTGCGGTGCGGGCACCCGGTTGCGGGCGGGCCACGGGGTGCGGAAGCAGGTCGAGCTGCGGCGTCCGCCGCGCGACGATGCGAACGGCGGCTTCGAACAACCAGTCGAGCGCCGCGTGGATTCGGGCGTCGCCAGCGGTCGCTTCGCCGGCCAGCGAGAGCGATACAAAGATTCGCTGGCGAATGTCCGAGGGCTCGCCGTGCAAGCGAAAGAGCAGCAGCTCGGTCGCCGCATCGGTGAGATGGTGCAGCGCGAAAAAGAAAAAGCGCAGCGACATCTCGTTCATCTCGTCGGCGCTCTCGAGCGTCTCGCGTTGGCGGTCAGGTCGGCTCTCACGGATCGTCGCCACGAGCTCCATGGCGCGATCGAGGCCGGACGGCCCGGCGCCCTCGAGCACCTCGCTCCACAGCTCGACGATGCCACGCAGATATTCCGTCGCCCAGTCGTCGTCAATGCTCGGCTCGAAGAGCTTCGCGCGGTGCAGGACGAGCCAACCGCGGAATTCCGTGTCCCGCCCGGCAACCGTCGCGAGCGCGCCGAGCAAGAGCGTGTGATACAAGACGCCGTGCGCGTCGGTACCGGCGAGCGGGATGGCGACCGCCAGATCGAACGCTCGGCGGGCTCCCAACTCGAGAAACCGCGCGCGCTCGGAGCGCTGCTCGATGCTCGCGCTGGTGTTGGGGTGTCCGGCGCCGAAGAGATCCAGTCGCTCGCGGGCCGCAAGCTCGTACGCGCTGGAGAGCGGCAACAGCTGATCGGAGACCGGGCGATCGACCTCCCACGTCCCGGTAAGCATCTGCCGGCGAACGTCTTCGGCAAAGGCAAGCAACTGCTTGCGGTCCGCGGGTTCAAATACCGCGACCGCCCAATGCGCGTCGAGCGATTCGCCGGCGTCGTCCATTGGTCCCATGAGTCAGCTGAAACACCTGAACCTTCGTGGGAGATCCATGCTGCCAAGCTGTTGACGCGTAAAGGGAAGCGCCGTCACAGACCCCGACCAGGCCCGGGGGTGCGCCATGGGATTTGAACCGAACGCCCCCCAGCGGCTCCGACTGCTCCTCGAATCGACGTCCGATCTCGTCCTCAGAATGGAACTCAAGCAGGTCTTGGAAAGCCTACCGATGCCTTTCGCACCAAGTGTTGGTCTCCGGAACGCGATTGCGGGTTGCGACGCGTGCCGCTCCGATGGGATCTCACCGATCGATCGCTCCACGCTCTGCGCGGTCCACCGGCCGCGCTATAACGTCGAGGTGTGCGCCGATCGCGCCGTCCTTCAAGAGGGGCCGGTCGAGCATCTCGATGACCTGATGCGCCGGGCCATGGCGTCCGACGAGCTCGGAACCGAGCTGCTGACGGCCTTTCGCCGCCAGGCGCGCGCGCTCGACGCGGTGTGGGAAGCGTACCGGCGCGGCGCCGCTCAGTTGCCCGATGGCGTCGCGGCCAGCGTGGAACGCGCCCTCGTGAAAGTGCCGCGCATCCTTGGCGGCGCGCCGGCACGCGAACCGTCGGTCGCCTAGCTGTGTACCCGGATTCGGAGATCTTATGAGTTTTCGTAGCGCACTCGCACGAAATGTCGGCGCTCTGCAGCCGGAGTACGTTCGGCGCGAGGCGCTCGGTGGACGCGAGGCGGTATTCCGCTTCTCCGTGCCGGTGCTCCGCGTGCGAGACGTGGGCGCCACGGTCGCGTGGTATCGGCGCAACCTGGGCTTCACCGCGGAAGCCTTTCCCGAGCGAGGGCCGCACGAGTTCGCGATCGTCGAGCGCGACGGCGTGCAACTGCTCATCCGCCGCGAGATCGGCGCCGCGCGCCGCGCCTCGGACGGACATTCGGGCTGGGATCTCTACATCTGGGTCGACGGTGTGGACCTTGGCCGCTTGGAAGCGTCGTTCACGCTGTCCGGCGAAATCGTGCGTCCCCTGTCACCCATGGGAACGAGCATCGCCGAGCTCGAGGTGCGCGACCCCGACGGCTACGTGCTGTGCATCGGCGGACCCACGCCCGCAACCCTCACCGAGGCCTGATCACGGACATGGTCATGATCAACAACACCGATGCGGGTCCGATCTTCACGCTCGAGGACGTGCTGCGGTTACAACGCCTGGCCGCGAGCTTCGAGTTCCGCGCGCGCACCACGCGGCATCTCGAGGAGGCGCAGGACGCCGAGCGGGTGGCGAATCATCTGCATGTCCTGGCGGACAAGGTCGCCCAGCACGTCGTAGCCTGACACGGCACGGCGACAACGAAAAGCCGGTGGCCTTTCTGGGCCACCGGCTTTCGCGTTCAGCGGAAACGACTAGTACATCTCCGTCCAGGCACGATGCTTGGCCTGAACGACCTGGGCGGAGCCGCGCAACGCGCGCTCCACGCCACACGCGGAATAATTGTATTCCGTGGTGCCCGTAATCACCGACCCGTCGGCCACCGTTTCGTTCCGCGCCATGACCGCGCCCATGACTTTGGCGTTGCCATTCCCGCGGATGATGTCGTTCGTCACCACGATCACGCCGTACCAATGGAAAGTCCCGTTGATTTCGAGGTTGCCGTCGATGAGGAGAATCCCTTGGCCACGGCCGTTACCAGACAGCTGCAGGCCGTTGGGCGCGTAGATGATGGGAAAGTAGTTATAGCATGCGGGAGTGAGCACACCCTGCATGCTCGCTTCATAGGTCAGCGGCCGCATTGGTTCGCCCCAATTGGCCGTGTTGGCTTTGTCGCAGTCAAGTCCCGCAGTCAGTCGCGGATACGGAGTATCTGACGGGGTGGTACCCGTTATCCGTACGTTGGCCTGTGCGATGAGCGATGACCAGTTTTCTTCGCCGAAGCCGAAATACGTGTCCGCCTGTCCGGCCGCCGCATCGGTGGCCGTCGCTGGATTTCCAGAGATGGTACCACTGCCCTGGTTGGACACGGTGCTTCCCGGCGGCACGGTGACGCCCGGAAGGTTGTTTGGCGTGTTCGTGCAACCCCAATCCGCGGGAATGTGATCATTGCCGTCCACGGCCGCGTTTCCTTTCACGACGACGTTGCCGCCGGCCGTGATGGCGCCTTTGGCTTCGAGCGTCGGAATACGCAACCGGAGAATGGCGCCAACGCGCTTCACCGATGTCCTGCTGCTTCCGGCAAGGCTGTTGCCCGCCTTGGAGCGACCCTCGGATACGATCCAGAAAGTCTCGTCGTTGAGCCGCGTATAACGCACCTTTGCGGTGTCCCCGTTGAGCACGTACAAAGTGTCGAACGACGCGCCGTTAGGTACCGTCAAGTTGGGTGTCTTGTCCCAATCGGTCTGAATTCTATTGAGGCCATACTCGGCGACCGTGAACGCGCGCGCCTGGACGAGCGAGTTCTGCCCCAGCCTCGTCTCTTGCACGGAAATGAAAGACGAGCCGGCAACGAGCACGCCGATGATAACCAGCGCGCCGAGCGCCATGAACAGCGCGAAGCCCGGGCGCGATTGGAGACCACCCGCAATGCTGCTGTGACTATTGGAGCTACGGCGACTCGAGCGAATCATAAAGAAAACTCCGAAGGAGTATTGGACTCGAAAGGACTAAATACGGTTGCGAATGCCGACCGTGAACTTCAGTGAATCACCACCGGTGATCGATCCGCCAATCTTCGTGGTCGCCTTCAAGAGAGATTCGGAAGTCGTGCGGATCCCGACCTGGATGCGGGCAATCGTGTCAGCCGCCGTCACAGTCGTGATGGCCGTACCGTCTTTCTTGAAGTATTGGAAGCCCAAGCCGGCTGTCGACGCATCGCCCGTTGCTGGCAATACCGGTCCCGCGAGAACCTCGCGATCGCCACAGGTACCCAGCTGCCCATACGTCGCATGCGGAACACAGCGCTGGTACCCGACATACCATTGCCCATCCGTCGCCACGTAGAGGCTATAACGAACCTCGCGGGCGAATCGAATCGGCGCTCCAATACCGACTTGCGCCTGATCGGGCGCGGTCGCCAACGTGATCCGATAACGGCGCGCGCCATTGTCGTCGGCAGTGGTGTAGGCCGGCACGTTGGTCGCCGGACACCACGTGGCATTCGTGGTCGAGGTCGTATCGGTGATTCTGACGGGATTCCACTGGTCGTCGACGTTACCCTCTTTAGTACCGTGATTGTAGAGGTACGCGATGTCATCCGGAGCCGGCGGGTTAATCCAGGAGGTCAACACGGTCGAGACTTTCGTCGCCGTGTTGATCGCAGCGGTTGGCGCGAGAACGCGCGGCGGCAGCTCGATGACAGTCGTTGTGGCGTAGTTGCACAGCACCGAGGCGCCGATGAACGCCCGGAACTGCATGGACGTGTCGGTGATGGCGAGAATGTCACCGCCAGCGGTCGAGATGCTGCGCAGATCGGTGGGGATGATCGTGGCAACGTCGCGCATGCGGGCGCGCGCATCGGTGATGTTCGTGACGGCGCGATGAAAACGCTGCTGCCGCACGAGCAACGTCGTCAGCATCGTGCCGATGATGCCAAGGAGTGAAACGACGATCATCAATTCGATCAGCGTGAAGCCGTCAGGCCGGCGCGAACGATGGGAATTCGACATGTGCGTCAAGCTCCGAGACGGCATGGAAGGAGAGTCTGGAAGTTCGCCAGGCGCGTGATGTTGCGCCGAGTCTTCCACGAGAGGCTATCCGACAAAAGGACGGTATTGTTGCCGGCGTCCGTCACGATGTACCGTTCCGTGATTCCGCGGCTCGTCACCTCAACCACCGAGCCTTGACCGGCAGACGTGCAGGTCGACGCCTTGCCAGCGAGCTCCTCGAAGCGCGACTGCGCGGCGAGCGCGGCAAGATTCTCGGTGCGCGCTTCGCCGAGCGCGCGCGCAATCGAAGCGCTGACGCCGACGATCGAGAGCAGGCCAAGCATGAGAATGGTCGAGGCCACGATGAGCTCGATCAAGGTCACCCCTTTTCGCGGACGTTTGCCGCTGCGACACCGTTTTCTGTTCATGGACACTTTTCCCTGATGGTGTTACCCAACCGCGAGACGCAGAGGGAGTCGAGTTTCCCGCTACCGAGATGCTTGAACTTGAACACCTGCTTGTCCGGCTGCGTGGCGATGCCGCGTGGATCGTATTCGATCGACGTCACGCCGGTCGGAGCGGTCACCTCGACGCCGTAGAGATTCTGGAGACTCAGCGATGCCGTAACGATGACGGAATCCGTCGCGTTGCCTGTGGTGTCGAGGATCACCCAGATGCTGCTTCCGCTGTGCTTGAAGTACGACCGCTTCCCGCGCTGAATGGAGGCCTGACGAGCCGCCATGACGGCTCGGGTGAAGCGGGTCGTCGCACTCGACATCTGTCCGGCATCACGAATCCGTCCGAGTCGCGGCAGGGCCACCGCGGCCAGGATTCCCGCGATGGATACGACGATCAGGACCTCGGCGAGGGTGTATCCGTGTTTTCTCAACGGCCGACGCAGTCGCATGGAGGCTCTCTGGGGTACGGGCAGGTGGGAGTTACGGACTCATGATTGGCACAATCCGGTCCGATACGCTGTTAACATCGTAACGCGTTTAATCACAACGCGTTATGTGGGCACGACTAGACTGGCAAAGGTCGAAAACTACGCAAGAAGTTGCGGAGCAATGACCTTTTTGCGGCCTACTTCGACGCCGCGAGGACCTTGGCGACGTCTTCGCCGTGGCCGCTGGGATCCACCTTCTCGAAAACGTGCGCGACCTTTCCTTCGGGGTCGATAAGAAAGGTCGTGCGGGCGATCCCCATGCGCTTGAGCCCGAACGTGTTTTTCTCGACCCAGACACCGTAGGCCTCAGCCACGCCGTGATTCTCGTCGGCCAGCAGCGTCACGGGCAGCGCGAACTTCGCCTTGAATTTCCGATGTGATTGCACGCTGTCCGGGCTGACTCCGAGCACCGCAGCATCGAGTCCCTCGAACCGAGGGAAGGCGTCTCTGAACGAGCACGCCTCGATCGTTCAGCCAGGGGTGTCGTCCTTGGGATAGAAAAACAGGACGACCCACCGGCCGCGGTAATCAGCGAGATGGACCGTCTTCCCGGTGTCGTCCACCGCCGTGAACGCCGGCGCCAACGCGCCGTCCTTGGGAAGCGTCACGAGATCTTTTCTCCGCCCATGAGCGCGGCCATGATCGCTTTCTGCATATGAAGGCGATTCTCAGCTTCGTCCCACACGCGGCTCTGCGGCCCGTCGATGACGTCAGCGGCCACCTCTTCACCGCGGTGTGCCGGCAAACAGTGGAGGAATATCGCGTTCCTGTCCGCCTTCGTCATCAGGGCCGAGTTGACATGGAAGCCGCGGAAGGAGCGCTCCCGCTGTTTTTGCTCGTCTTCCTGCCCCATGGAGGCCCACACATCCGTGTTCACGACGTCCGCGCCCTTCACGGCCTCCGCCGGCTCCCGCGTGATGACGATGTTCGCCTCTTTTTTCGCGCGCTCGACGAGATGATCGGCGGGCTCATACCCCTCGGGGCAGGCGATTCGAAGCTCGAACCCGAATCGATACGCCGCGTTGATCCAGGAGTTGGCCATGTTGTTCCCGTCACCGATCCACGCCACCGTGAGCGCTTCCAGCTTTTTCTTCACGTGCTGCCGAACGGTGAGCAGATCGGCGAGCACCTGGCATGGGTGAACGAGGTCCGTGAGCCCGTTGATCACCGGCACGTCCGCGTATTTTGCCAGCTCCTCGATGTCTTGGTGGGCAAACGTCCTGATCATGATGCCGTCCACGTAGCGTGACAGCACACGCGCCGTGTCGGCGATGGGCTCGCCGCGCCCGAGCTGCACGTCGCGCGGCGAGAGGAAGAGCGCGTGTCCGCCGAGCTGAAACGTGCCACCCTCGAACGACACGCGCGTCCGGGTGGAGGCCTTCATGAAGATCATCGCGAGCGATTTGCCGGCGAGTGGCTTCTTGTCATACTTGCCCGCGCGCATGCGTTCGGCGAGCTCGAAGAGGGCAACGATCTCGTCTTTCGAGAAGTCGGGGATTTGGAGAAAATCTCGGTGCGTGCGCACGATGGTTGGGTGCTCGATGCTTGTTGCTAGCGCGTGATGCTAGCGCGTGATGCTGGTGCGTGGCCGAAGTGCAAAGTGCATAAACTTAGTGAACTATGCGATTGATCCTATATGCACCCCAGCCGCGCAGCGTCGATTGACTCGGACTTGGACGCGCCTCGATGCAGTCAAGCGGGTACGGGTTGTCGCGTGGGGAGTTCTGCTTGCGCTGGCGGCGATGCAGGCATGGGTTTTTCGGCACACCATCTCGCCGGACGGGATCGCATATCTCGATCTGAGCGACGCGCTGCTGCATGGGCGGTTGGGAGAGCTCGTCAACGCGTACTGGAGTCCGCTGTATCCGAGCCTTATCGGTCTCGTTCGACTCCTGGTTTCCGCGACGCCGCTCGGTGCCCCGTACTGGGAGTTCGCCCTGCTGCACCTGGTGAACTTCATCGGCTTCGCTCTTTCCCTCGCGGCGTTCGAGTGGCTCCTCCGGACGCTCGACGATGCGGGCATACGATGGTGGCAGCAGCCGATCCTCTCTCCAGTCGGACGTGGCGCCGCCTATCTCCTGTTCGGCACCGCGTCACTCGGCATGATTTCGGTCGCGGCGCCTGCACCGGACTTCTTTCTCTCCGCGGCCGTGCTCGCGGCGTTCGCATGCATGTTTCGCCTGCGAGACGCTCCCGCCAATCATGTCGCCGCGGTGCGACTCGGGATCATCCTGGCCGCCGGGGCCCTGACGAAGTCGATCATGTTCCCGCTGGGCACACTCATGCTTGCGACGCTCGCGCTCGCGATCTGGCGACACGGCGGCCGTATGACGGTGGCGCGAGCCACCGCGGTGTTCGTGCTCGCGACGTTACCCTGGTGCGTCGCTGTGTCCTTGTCTCTGGGACGTCCGAGCACGGGAGCATCCGGGTCGCTGAATTACGCCTGGTACGTCAACAACCAGGAGCCGCTCAATAGCGGCGTCTTGCCGAGACTGGCGGCGCCGCCTGATTCACTTCCGCTCCCGGGGCTCGCCGTTTTTCCAGATGCGCGCGGAACGGATCCGCACTGGTACGACCCGCAGCGCTGGCATCGCGACAAACACCCCAGCTTCTCCTTGGCGCAACAATGGAGGCGGCTTTCGTGGAGTCTCCGCTACTACGTTTACGTGACGGCGCCGTTGCTGCTCGCCCTGGTCGCGATTGGAGGCGCGTCGGACTGGCGCGACATTCAGACCACGATCCGCCGCGGGTACGGGGTTATACTGCCCAGCCTAGCGGCCCTGGCCGCCTACGCGCTGGTTTACACGTTGTCGCGATACGCCGCGCCGTTTCTCGTCGCGCTGTGCGTCACGCTCGCCGCGGTCTTTCCCCGAGACGCGACGCTTCGCCCGGCACGATTCGGGGTTGGTGTTGCCTTGTCGCTCGTCGTGATCGAGGCTGCCGCACCCCTGCGCGCGATGGTGATCATCACGTACGGTCTCGCGACCTTCATCGCCGCATGGATCGCGGCAGCATCCCGACAACCATGGATGCGCTGGCTGATCTCCTGTGCCGCCGTCCTGCTCGTCTGGGTCTTGCCGCTGATGCCCCCGATCGTCGCCCGTGCAATGCCGATCATGCTCGGCCTTCTCGTGTGGCGCGGGGTCGCCCGCTCTGCCACGAGGCCGGATGGCATCCCTGCTGCTGCGATACGTCGCGCGCTGGCCATGGGCGCCGTCGTCGCGTTTGCGGTGCCGGGAATTGCCAACGCGCTCAGCGCCGTCGCGCGCTGGAGGGCGACACCGGCCGCGAGTGTGCATCCACACTGGAATGTGGCGCAACAGATGGTTCGCGACGGTATTCCGATCGGCTCGCGCATCGCGCTCGTCGGCATTCCTGCAACGTCAGGCTGGGCGCGCCTCGCGCGTTACCGCATCGTGGCCATCATTCCAGACTCACAGAAGGACGCTTTCGGGAACCTCAGCGCCGCCGATCGCAATCGCATCATGCGGGCGTTCGCCGCAGCGGGCGCTACGCATCTCGTCATCCGCCCGGAGCCCTGAGCGTGGCCCGGCAGGTGCGCTACAGGATGTAGCGCCTCAAGTCCTCGTCCTCGACGATGGCCTTGAGCCGGTCGACGACCGCTTTACCATCCATGACGATCGCTCGGCCGTTGGCGCCTTGGCCGTCGGGAAGCTCGAAGAGCGTGTCCTCGAGCAGCGTGGTCATGACTGTATGGAGGCGCCGGGCGCCGATGTTCTCCATGCGATCGTTGACCAGCGCGGCGATGCGCGCGATCTCGCGGACGCCGTCCTCCTGGAACGTCAGCGTCGCTCCTTCCGCGGCCACGAGCGCGCTGTATTGCTTGGTCAGCGCGTTCTCCGGCTCGGTCATGATGCGGACGAAATCCGCCTCGGTGAGCGGCTTCAGCTCCACGCGAATGGGGAAACGTCCCTGAAGCTCGGGGATCAAGTCGCTGGGCTTCGAGACGTGAAAGGCGCCCGCGGCGATGAACAGGACGTGATCGGTTTTCACCATGCCGTACTTCGTCATCACGTTCGACCCTTCGATGATGGGCAGGAGATCGCGTTGGACGCCCTCGCGCGACACGTCCGGTCCGCCCATCTGCGAGCGCTCGCCCGCGATCTTGTCGATCTCGTCGAGGAAGATGATCCCGAGCTGTTCGACGCGTTCCAGCGCGTCGGCGGTGACATCCTCCATGTCGATCAGCTTGTCGAATTCCTGATCCAGGAGAATTCTGCGCGCCTCGCTGACTTTCACCGTCCGTTTTTTCTTACGCTGCGGCATCATCTGCTTCAGCATGTCGGTGAAGTTCTCCATCCCCTCCGGCGCGCCGGCGGTGGAAAACAGGTCGATGGTCGGGCCCGGTGGCGAGACCTCGACCTCGACCTCCCGCGCCTCGAGCTGCGCGTCCTTCAGCAACTGCCGCAGCTTGTCGCGCGTGCGCTTATAGCGTTCGGCGTCCAGGTTGCGTCGCTCGGTATCGCCCTGCGAGCCGACGAGGAACATTTCGTTTTCGGCCGCGGCACGCTGCGTCGCGCTCTCCGAATCCAGGCCGGTTCGCCCGGCCGGGGCGGGAGGCGCGGTCTTGGGTGCTTCCGGGGGCGGCAACAGGAGATCCAACAGTCGCTCTTCGACTTTTTCGTGCGCCAGGTCTTCGATCTCGGTCTCCCGTTCCGTGCGGACCATGTCGATCGCGCTGTCCACGAGATCGCGCACCATCCCTTCGACGTCGCGGCCCACGTATCCGACTTCAGTGAACTTGGACGCTTCCACTTTCACGAAGGGCGCCCCCGCGAGCTTGGCGAGGCGTCGAGCGATCTCCGTTTTGCCCACGCCCGTCGGACCGATGAGGATGATGTTGTTCGGGGCGATCTCCGCGCGGATGTTCTCCGGCGCGCGCTGCCGGCGCCAGCGATTGCGCAGCGCGATCGCCACCGCCTTCTTC
>JBBDXZ010000114.1:0-17360 GCA_040902075.1 Gemmatimonadaceae bacterium | reverse complement strand
AGCCGTCGGGGTTCGCGTTCCTGAGAAGTGGACCCCAGATGCGCTCCGGCGCGCGCTGAATGCGATCTTGCCGGAGGACGTCTGGGTCGCCGCTGTCTACGACATGCGACCCGAATTTCACGCACGGTACAGCGCCATTTCGCGACGGTACAACTATTACGTCGGGACCGAGGACGCGGCGAACTCCCCGTTTCGGCGTCGCTTGGAGTATCCGTTTCAGTTCACGCTCGATCGCGCCGCATTGCGTGCCGCCGCCGCTCCGCTGCTTGGCGAGCACTCCTTTCGCGCGTTTGCCGTCAAGGGGACGGCGCCCGACACCGATGGACATCGCTGCGACGTGACGGTCGCGCGGTGGGAGGACCGTCCCGGTGGCCTCATCTTCGAGATCGAGGCGAACCGCTTTCTGCACCACATGGTGAGGTTTCTCGTCGGCACGATGCTCGACGTCGCCTCGGGCCGCCGCCCGGTCAGCGATATCGGCGAGCTCCTGACGGCGCACGACAACCAGGCGGTGTCCCCGCCGGCGCCAGCGAACGCGCTGTTCCTCGACGCGGTCCAGTACCCGGCCGAGTTATACGTGGCGACATGATCGCCCGGAATCGCTTCCTCCTTGTCATCCGATGAGCGCCCAGGATCAATACGCGTCTCCCTTGGCCGAGCGCTATGCGTCGAAGCCCATGCTCGAGCTATGGTCGCCGCGCCTCCGGTACGGCCTCTGGCGCCGCCTCTGGCTGGCGCTGGCCGAAGCACAACGAGAGCTGGGACTCAACATCCCCGCGCAAGCCATCGAGCAGATGCGTGCGCATCAGGATGACATCGACTTCGACGTCGTTGCCGCGTACGAGCGGCGCTTTCGGCACGACGTCATGGCCCACATTCACGCGTTCGGCGACGTCGCCCCTGCCGCCAAGCCGTTCATCCACCTGGGCGCCACGAGCGCGTACGTCACGGACAACGCCGACCTCATTGTGATGCGGCGTGCGCTCGGCTTGTTGAAGGGCAAGTCGCTGCGCGTGTTGCGCGCGCTGGCCAAGTTCGCGCGTCGGTGGCGGGACGAGCCGACGCTGGGCTCCACGCATCTGCAACCCGCCCAGCCCACGACGGTGGGCAAGCGCGCGACCCTGTGGATGCAGGATCTCGTGCTCGACATCCGGGAGCTCGACCATCGCGTGAACGCGCTCCCCTGTCGCGGCGTGAAAGGCACCACCGGCACGCAAGCGAGCTTCCTCGAGCTGTTCGACGGGGATCACGACAAGGTGCGCGAGCTGGAGCGGAAGGTGAGCGCCGCGATCGGGTTTTCGAGCGCGATCCCGGTGTCCGGCCAGACCTACACCCGCAAGCTCGACGCGCAGGTGCTCGACGTGGTCGCCGGATTGGCGGCGAGCGCGGCGAAGTTCAGTGGCGATCTCCGGATCCTTCAGGCGTTCGGCGAGATCGAAGAACCGTTCGAGCCGTCGCAGGTGGGCTCGTCGGCCATGGCGTACAAGCGGAATCCCATGCGGTGCGAACGCATCGCCTCGCTCGCGCGCTTCGTGTTGACCCTCGAGCCCAACGCCAACGAGACGCACGCCGTGCAGTTTCTCGAGCGCACGCTCGACGACAGCGCGAACCGCCGACTGTCCATTCCGGAATCCTTTCTCGCGACCGACGCCATTCTCGTGTTGATGGAGAACGTGGTGTCGGGGCTCGACGTCCATCCCGCGCGCATTCGCCGCCGGCTCGAGGAGGAGCTGCCGTTCATGGCGACCGAGCAGCTCTTGATCCGCGCGGTGCGCGCCGGCGGCGATCGCCAGGAGGCGCACGAGCGCCTTCGCACGCACAGCATCGAGGCGGCGCGCGCGCTCAAGGAGGGCGCGCCCCGCAACGACTTGCTGGATCGACTCGCCGGAGACAAAGAGTGGAAGGTGCCGCTCCGCGACATGCGCGAGGCGCTGGAGCCGTCGGCGTTCGTCGGACGCGCGTCGCAGCAGGTCGACGAGTTCCTGCACGAGATCGCCGAGCCGCTCCTGGAAGGCACGGACGCGGAAGAAGCCGAGGAGGTGCGCGTTTGACGCTCGCCGCGGTCTCGACCTTGACGTCCCTTCCCTTGCGCCATCTGCGCCGCGGAAAGGTGCGCGAAGTCTATGAGGTGGACGACGCGCGACTGCTCATCGTCGCGACCGACCGCGTCAGTGCCTTCGACGTCGTGATGAACGAGCCCGTTCCTCACAAGGGGGCCGTGCTGACGCAGCTCACCGCCTGGTGGCTGCGCCGATTCGAGGCCGACGTGCGTCACCACATGCTGGCGAGCGACATCGAGCAGATCGTTGGCCAGGTGCCGGCGCTCGCCGTCCACCGCGACGAGCTGGCCGGCCGAACGATGCTGTGTCGCCGGACCGATGTGTTTCCCGTCGAGTGTGTCGTGCGCGGGTATATTTCTGGCTCGGCGTGGAAGGAATACCGCGAGCATGGGACGCTGGCCGGCGAGTCGCTGCCGGCCGGGTTGCTCGAGAGCAGTCGGTTCGAGACTCCGATTTTCAGTCCGGCCACCAAGGCGGAAACGGGACACGATCAAAACATCACGCGCCGACAGGTGGCGGATCTGCTCGGCGCATCCACCGCTGGCGAATTGGAGCGGTTGAGCCTTCACGTGTACTCACTGGGACGGGACATCGCGCGGCAGCGAGGGATCATCATCGCCGATACGAAGTTCGAGTTCGGCCGCGACGTGAACGGCCAGACGACGCTGATCGACGAAGTGCTGACGCCCGATAGCTCGCGCTTCTGGCCGGCGGATCGGTATCAGGCCGGGCGGCCCCAGCCCAGCTTCGACAAGCAGCCCCTGCGCGACTACCTGGACGCGGAGCGGCGCGCGGGCCGGTGGAACGGCGAGTATCCGCCGCCCCGGTTGCCCACTGACGTCGTGGATGCGACGAGCGCGCGGTACCTGGATGCGTTCCACCGACTCACCGGCCAACCGCTGTCGGAGATCGTGAAGCCGTGAATTTCGCCCGGGAAGGCCTGACGTTCATCGTGATCGCCGCGCTGATCGCGGCCGGCGGCTTTGCGCTCGCGTTGCGGTTCAAATCGTGGCCGCTCTGGTTGCTCGCGTTCGTTTTGACACTGCTCGCGATTTGGGTCGCGTACTTCTTCCGAGACCCTGAGCGGACGGGTGAACGAGGCGACCGACTGGTCGTCGCGCCGGCCGACGGCAAGATCGTTCAGATTGCGGAGGTCGACGAACCCGCGTTGATCAAGGACAAGGCATTGCGCATCTCGATTTTCATGAACGTGTTCGACGTGCACGTCAACCGCTATCCGATTGACGGTGTCGTGCGCTACGTCCACTACAACAAGGGCAAGTTCTTCAATGCGGCGGCCGACAAGGCGAGTCTCGAGAACGAGCAATCGTCAATCGGCATCGAGACGGGAAGCGCCCATCGCGTGCTCGTCCGGCAGATCGCCGGGTTGATCGCGCGGCGCATCGTGACGTATAGCAAAGTCGGCGACCAGGTGAAGCAAGGTGACCGATTCGGAATCATTCGATTCGGCTCCCGCGTCGACGTCTTCATTCCCGTGGGCTCGAAGGTGCTCGTGAAGGAGGGTCAGATCACGACGGCTGGAGTCACCGTGCTGGCGGAGCTTCCGGCCCGGTGAGACCCGCGCTCCCGCGACCCGACATGCGGCGCGTCGTCGTGCTGTTCCCCAGCGGCCTGACCCTGGCGAACCTCTTTTTCGGCGTCTTCGCGATCGTGGCCGCATCCCGGCAGCAGTTCACGGCGGCGGGTTGGTACGTGGTCCTGGGGGGAATCGCGGATGCGTTCGACGGCCGCGTGGCGCGCACCACGAACTCCGGCGGCCGCTTCGGCGAAGAGTTGGATTCGCTGGTCGACGCGATCACGTTTGGTCTCGCGCCGGCGATGATCATGTATTTCGCCGTTCTGAACAGAGAAGGATGGGACTGGTTCTGGTGCTTCCTGTTCACGGCGTGTGCGGTGCTGCGACTCGCGCGGTTCAACGTCGAGCAGGCCGGGACAGCCAAGACCTACTTCCAGGGACTGCCGAGCCCCGCCGCCGGAATCACGCTGGCGACGTATTACTGGTTCAGCCAATCGCCGCTGTATGCCGCTACGGCGATCGAGAATTGGCCCTGGCACCAGATGCTGCGAATGGTCATGGCGAGCCTCGGTTTTCTCATGATCAGCAATGTGCCCTACCCGGTCATGCCGCCGATCGGCTTCCGCTCGGCGAAGGGCCTGATCGGCCTGGGGGTGCTCATCATCGGCGTCTCCATGCTGATCTTCGGACGACTCGAATACTTCTTTCCGCTCCTGGTCGCCTACGTTGCGTTTGGCCTGTTCCGCGCCGTGCTGCTCGGGCTGATCGACCGCCGGCAAAATGGAGCGGGATATGGATGGTTCCCCGGTGGCCGGCGCGAGACCGACATTCCCATCGTGGAAAGCGTCGGCGAAGACACGGGGGCCTTCCGCCGCCGCCGCCGTCGCCGCAGCGGCCGAGGCGAGCGCCCCGATCGGGATTACACCAATCCCGCGAAACCTCCTGACTCCGACCCACCACAATGAGCCGTTTTCGCGTCGCGCTTCACATCGTCCCCAGACGTGGGCTGCTCGATCCGCAGGGCAAGGCGGTCGCCGACGCGCTGCACACGCTGGGCTTCAAGTCGGTCGAGGACGTGCATGTGGGACGCCACGTCGTCGTCGAGCTCGACGCGCGAGACGCGACGGCCGCGGAGAAGGAGGCGCGCGCCATGTGCGAGCGTCTGCTCGCGAACCCGGTGACCGAGGACTTCGAGATCGCCACGGTGAGCACGTCATGAAATTCGGCATCGTGACGTTCCCCGGATCGAACTGCGACTTCGACGCCTACCACGCCATCGTGGACGCGCTGCGGGAAGAGGCCGTGTATCTGTGGCACAAGGATCACGATCTGGCCGGGGCGGACGTCGTGATTCTCCCGGGCGGATTCAGCTACGGCGATTATCTCCGCGCCGGCGCCATCGCGCGTTTCAGCCCGATCATGACGGAGGTTGCCGCTCACGCGCGACGTGGCGCGCCCGTGTTGGGGATTTGCAATGGCTTTCAGATCGCGTGCGAGGCCGGCCTGCTGCCGGGCGCGCTCCTGCGCAACGAGAGTCTGAAATTCGTCAGCGAGCCCGTGCAGCTGCGCGTCGAGAACGCCGACACCTTGTTCACCAATCGCTACGAGGTCGGCCAGCGCCTCACGATGCCGATCGCGCACGGCGACGGACGCTATACGGCGGATGACGAGACACTCGACCGGCTCGAGGGCGAGGGGCAGGTCGTGCTTCGCTACGTGCACAGCGAAGGCGATGCCGACGAGTACTGGAGCCCGAACGGCTCCATGCGTGCGATCGCCGGCATCGTGAGCGCCCAGGGGAACGTGATGGGACTGATGCCGCACCCCGAGCGCGCTGTCGACGCGCTGCTCGGATCGAGTGATGGGATTGGGATCTTTGAATCAATGCTTGCGAGGGTTGCGGCATGACAGGTAGGCGAGGGGCTCGGAATGACATTTGACTTCACAGGAGTTTGCAATGGCGAGACATACGCAGGAAACGCCCAGCCGGAACGAAGACGAGTATTTCGCCAAGCAGGATGCGGAGCTCATCAAGCAGATGCGCTCGCAGCTCGACAAGGACCGCGAGGCGCAGGAGCGTAAGGCCCACTTCATGAAGTGCCCCAAATGCGGCGCCGATCTCAAGGAAGAGGAGCACGGGCAGGTGAAAGTCGACATTTGCCCCGAGTGTAAGGGCATGTGGCTCGACGCCGGAGAAATGGACCTCCTGCGCCAGGTGCAGAAGAGCGGCGGCAAGAACGTGTTCCAGGGACTGCTCGACTTCTTCCCGAGTCGCGGAGGGGGGGCATCGCGCAAGTGAACGTTGCGCCCCGCCCTCGCCCCGGCGATCCGAAGGTCACACCCGCGCTCGTCGCCGAGCACGGCCTCACGGAGGATGAGTATCAACGAGTCGTGAGAATGCTCGGCCGAGAGCCGACGTTCACCGAGCTCGGGATCGTCAGCGCGCTCTGGAACGAGCACTGTGCCTACAAGCATTCGCGCCCGTTGCTGCGTACACTGCCGACCAAGGCGCCTTGGGTGTTACAAGGACCGGGTGAGAACGCGGGCGTGATTTCCATCGGCGACGGCATAGCGGTCGCCTTCAAGATCGAGTCGCACAACCATCCGTCAGCCGTCGAGCCTTATCAGGGCGCGGCTACGGGCGTCGGCGGCATATTGCGCGACGTGTTCACCATGGGCGCGCGTCCGATGGCGCTGCTGAACTCTCTGCGGTTCGGCTCGCTCGATTCGCCTCGCGCTCGATATCTCTTCGCCGGCGCGGTCAAGGGCATCGGCGACTACGGCAACTGCGTGGGCGTGCCGACGGTCGGCGGTGAGGTGGTCTTCGACGAGGCGTACGAAGGCAACCCGCTGGTGAACGCGATGTGCATCGGCACGATGCGCGAGGACGAGCTGATGCGGGCGGTCGCGCAGGGGGTAGGCAACCCGATCATCGCCGTTGGCGCTCGCACGGGTCGGGACGGGATTCACGGCGCGTCGTTCGCGTCCGCCGATCTCTCCGACGAGAGCGAAGCGAAGCGCCCGCAGGTTCAGGTGGGCGATCCCTTTACGGAGAAGTTGCTCCTCGAGGCAAGTCTCGAGCTGATTCGCAGCGGGGCGATCGTCGCCATTCAAGACATGGGTGCCGCCGGCCTCGTCTCGTCCTCCGCCGAGATGGCCGCGCGTGGCGACGTGGGCGTTACGATCGATACGGCGAAGGTCCCGACGCGCGAGCCGGGAATGGCGCCCTACGAGATCCTGCTCAGCGAATCGCAGGAGCGCATGCTGGTGGTGGCCAAGCGCGGGCGCGAGGATGAAGTACGTCGGATTCTCGGGAAGTGGGATCTCACGGCGGCCGTGATCGGCGAGGTAATCGAGGAACCGGTGTATCGCGTCACGGAGGGCGATCGCGTCGTCGCCGAGTTCCCTGGAACGCGCCTGGTGACCGACTGCCCCACGTACACGCCGCCCGCCCAGGAATCCGCGGAGATCACAGCGCTCCGCGCGCGTGACGTCTCGCGCGTTCCGGAACGGCCCGAAGAGGCGGACCCGCTCTGGACGCTCACGCGACTCCTCGACGCGCCCACGATCGCGAGCAAGACGTGGGTGTACCGCCAATATGATTCGACGGTTCGCACCAACACGGTGATCGGTCCCGGCGGCGACGCCGCGGCGCTTCGGATCCGCGGAACGACGAAAGGTCTTGCGGCGAAGACAGACTGCAATGGACGCTACTGCTATCTCGATCCACGCATGGGAGCCCGGATTGCCGTCGCCGAGGCTGCGCGCAACGTGGCGTGCACGGGTGGACGCCCGCGGGCGATCACGAACAATCTGAACTTTGGGAATCCCCGGAAGCCCGAAGTCTACCATCAGCTGAAGGAGGCCATCGCGGGAATGGCCGAGGCGTGCACGGCTCTCGGAACGCCGGTGACCGGCGGGAATGTCTCGCTGTATAACGAGCATCCGGGAGGCGCCGTCTATCCCACTCCGGTGGTGGGAATGGTTGGAGTCATCGAGTCCATCGATCACATCACGCGATCGACATTCGAACGGAGCGGCGACGAGATCATTCTGCTCGGCGAGCCGACCAACGAGCTGGGTGGCAGCGAGTATCTCCACACCATCCACGGCATCGTCGCCGGTGCGCCCCCCAGCTGTGATCTCGAAGCAGAACAGGCGCTGATCGATGCCCTGCTGGAGAGTATTGCCCTCGGCGCCGTGCACTCGGCGCATGATTGCAGTGACGGCGGGCTCGCCGTCGCGCTGGCCGAGTGCTCGATCATGAATCGCGCGCGTATGCGGGGAGCCGAGGTGGACTTGAGCTCCTGGGCCAGTCTGCCGTTGCGGGCGCTGTTGTTCGGTGAAGCGCAAGGGCGAGTCATCGTTTCGACGGCAGCCTCGAACGTCGTCCTCGCGTCCGCGAAGCGGCATGGTGTCCCGGCCCAGCAGATCGGGTGGGTCCGCGCGTCGCATACATTGCGGATTCGGGTCGCCGATCGAGTCATCGAGGCTCCGCTCGCCGTTCTCGCCGAGGCGTATCACGAAGCGATTCCTCGGCGCATGAGTCGCAGCGCGGCCGCGGTCGAAGTCGCGTTTACGGCAGCTACCCCCGCCTGACATGTGCGGCATCTTCGGCGTACACGGACACGCGGATGCGGTGCACCTGGCACAGCTCGGGCTGTATTCCCTGCAGCATCGCGGGCAGGAATCGGTTGGCGTCGCCGTGTTCGACGAGCAGGGCGGCGCGCGCGTCGTCCGCTCGATGGGGACGATGTCACCCGCCATGGCGTCGGAGCTCGACCTGTTGCACGGCAGTACGGCCGTGGGCCACACCCGGTACAGCACCGCCGGGTCGTCAACGATCGAGAATGCGCAGCCGGTCTTTGTGCGTTCGCGTGGCGGCTACATCGCCCTCGCGCACAACGGCAACCTGATCAACGCAGGCGAGTTGCGGCAGGAGCTCGAGGCCACCGGATCGATCTTCTCTTCCACGATGGATTCCGAGGTGCTCGTCCATCGCCTCGCGAAGTCCATGGCGGCCACACCGGCGGGGCGCGTCTCGGACGCCCTGCAAGGAGTCGAAGGGGCGTACAGCCTGATCATCGGTTTCGGCGACACGCTGATCGCGGCGCGCGATCCGCGCGGCTGGCGGCCACTCGTCCTGGGTCGGCTGAATGGATCGGTCGTGTTCGCCTCGGAGACCTGCGCCCTCGACATCGTCGGAGCCAAATACGAGCGTGAAGTCGCCCCGGGCGAAGTGGTCTCCGTTGATTCCGAAGGCGCATCCTCCTCCTTTCCACTCGAGACGAAACCGCTCCAGCGCTGTGTGTTCGAGTACGTGTATTTCGCCCGGCCCGACAGCCGCATTTTCGCCGGCGGCTCCGTGGATCGGGCGCGGCGGGCACTGGGACGACAGCTGGCGAAGGAGCATCCCGCGCCGAGCGCGGAGCTCGTGTTCTCGGTGCCCGATTCGTCGAATTCCGCGGCGCTTGGGTTCGCGGAGGTGAGCGGCCTTCCGTACGAGCTCGCGCTGATCCGGAATCACTACGTCGGGCGCACCTTCATCCAGCCGACGCAGAAAGATCGCGATGCCAAAGTCAAGGTGAAGTACAACGTTGTGCGGGAGGTTGTCGAGGGAAAGAACGTGGTGATGGTGGACGATTCCATCGTCCGGGGCACCACGACTCGGGGGTTGGTGTCGCTCGTGCGCACCGCGGGCGCGCGCGAGGTTCACATGCGCGTCAGCTCCCCGCCCATCACTGGCCCATGCTATTACGGCATCGACACGCCCAGCCGCGAAGAGCTCATCGCCGCGAACTTCGAGCTCGATCAGATCCGGCAGCATCTCGGAGTAGACAGCCTCGGTTATCTCTCACTGGAAGGAATGCTGAAGTCCGTTCCAGACGGCCCGCACGGGTTTTGCCACGCATGCTTCTCTGGTGACTACCCTACCCCACCGCCCACTGACCCAGACAAGCTCCGCTTCGGCTGCGGCTGCTGATTCGCAGCTGTCGGACACGAGCGTGAGGAAGTCGGTTTATTTCTTCGGCGCTGGAAGCGCCGAGGGCACGCGGGACATGAAAAAGGTGCTTGGCGGGAAGGGCGCGAACCTCGCCGAGATGACCAACCTCGGCGTGCCCGTTCCTCCCGGCTTCACCATCGGTTGCGATGTCTGCGTTTCGTTCCTTCGGGAAGGCCGGTACTCCGACGCGCTGAAGAAGGAAGTCGAAGACAACCTGCTGCGACTGGAACGCGTCACCGGTCGCGTTTTCGGCGATTCGACCAATCCCCTGCTCGTCTCCGTACGGTCCGGAGCCCCGGTCTCGATGCCGGGGATGATGGAGACGATCCTCAATCTCGGGCTGAACGACGTCACTACGGTTGGACTCGCGCACCAGAGCGGCAATGCGCGCTTCGCCTACGATTCCTACCGCCGCTTCATTCAAATGTATGGCGACGTCGTGCTCGGAATCCCATTTGCCAACTTCGAGCATCTGCTCGCCTCCAAGAAGCTCACCACCGGCGTTCAGACCGACTCCGAGCTGAACGAAGAGGCCCTGCGGAATCTCGTCGAAGAGTACAAGGCGCTCGTCCGGGGTCAGACCGGGACCGAGTTTCCGATGAATCCGCGTGAGCAGCTTTGGGGAGCGATCCAGGCCGTCTGGCGATCGTGGACGCTCAAGAAGGCCGTGGATTACCGGAAGGTCAACCGGATCCCCGAAGACACGGGAACGGCGGTCAGCGTCGTCGCGATGGTCTTCGGCAATCTCGGCGATGACTCCGGTACCGGCGTGGTATTCACCCGAAACCCGTCGACAGGCGAGCGGAAGTTCTACGGGGAATTTCTGCTGAACGCTCAGGGCGAAGACGTCGTCGCGGGGACGCGGACCCCGCTGAGCATCGAAGAGATGTCGGGCACGCTGCCGGCGGCGTACGCCGAGCTGTTGCGGACGCAGGAGAAGCTCGAGAAGCATTTCCGCGAGATGCAGGACATCGAGTTCACGGTGGAGCGCGGAAAGCTCTATCTCCTTCAGACGCGAACGGGCAAGCGCACGGCTGCCGCGGCCGTCCGCATCGCGACGGAGATGGTGACCGAGGGATTGATCGACGCCTCCACGGCCGTCACGCGGGTGCAGCCCGAGCAGCTCACGCAACTGCTACACCCAGTGATCGACGCGGCCGCGCGCGCGACGCCATTGTGCGTCGGTTTACCGGCGAGTCCGGGAGCGGCCTCGGGGATCGTGGTGTTCGATCCGGACGTGGCGGAAGAGCGGAACGCCAAGGGCCAGAGCGTGATCCTCGTCCGCGACGAGACCACACCCGAAGACTTTCACGGCATCGTCGCCGCGCGCGCGGTGCTGACGGCGCGCGGCGGGATGACCAGCCACGCCGCCGTCGTTGCGCGGGGCATGGGCAAATGCGCCGTCGTGGGATGCAACGACATCCAGGTTGATCTCGAGGCGCGTCAGTTCCGCGTCGGCGGTCGCGTGGTGAAGGAAGGCGAGTGGATTACGGTGGACGGCGCCACGGGAGGCGTGTTCATGGGCGATCTCCCGACGATTCCGTCCGAGGTCGTGCAGGTGATTCGCGGCATGGTGCGGCCGGAGGCCGCGCCAGTCTACAGGGATTTCGCGAAGCTGCTGGGCTGGGCCGATGAAGCACGAACGCTTCGCGTTCGGGCCAATGCGGACACGCCTGCCGACGCGCGAGTAGCTCGCGGCTTCGGCGCTGAAGGCATCGGGCTCTGTCGCACCGAGCACATGTTCTTCGAGGGCGACCGGATTCACGCGATGCGCGAGATGATCGTGGCGCGGGATGAAGCGGGCCGCCGCCGCGCGCTGCAGAACCTTCTGCCGTTACAGCGCGACGATTTCGACGGGATCTTCGAGGCGATGTCGGGCTTTCCGGTGACGATCCGTCTGCTCGATCCGCCGCTGCACGAGTTCCTTCCTCACGGCGGCGAGGAGAGCAAGCTGCTGGCGCGCCAGCTGGGGCTCACGCGCTCCGAGCTGCACCAGATCGTCGAGTCACTCCGGGAGGCCAACCCAATGCTCGGCCACCGCGGATGCCGGTTGGGGATCAGCTTTCCCGAGATCACCGAGATGCAAGCGCGCGCGATCTTCGAGGCCGCGGTACGAGCCAAGCGCCGTGGAGTCGATGCGCAACCCGAGATCATGATCCCACTGGTCAGCACCTGGCGGGAGTTCGAGCATCAGCGCGCCATCGTAACGGACGTCGGAGATCAGGTGCTGGGTGGCATGGGTGAAGCGCTTCCCTACACCGTCGGGACGATGATCGAGCTTCCACGCGCCGCGCTCACCGCCGATCGGATCGCCGCCACCGCCGAGTTCTTTTCCTTCGGCACCAACGATCTCACGCAAACGACGTTCGGATTGAGCCGCGACGATGCCAGCCGCTTTTTGCCGAATTACTTCGACCGCGGCATCCTCGAGGACGATCCGTTTCAAGTGCTCGATGTCGAAGGCGTCGGCAAGCTCATCGAGTTCGCGATCACGTCGGGACGCAGCGTGCGCGACACCCTGAAGGTTGGGATCTGCGGCGAACATGGCGGTGAGCCGCGCTCGATACGGTTCTGTCACACGATTGGCATGAATTACGTATCGTGCTCACCGTACCGCGTGCCAATCGCAAGATTGGCCGCCGCGCATGCCGCACTCGACACGCCCGCTTCGTGACGCATGATAAACGGAACGCACGAGCTCAGAATTGCCCTCGTCACCGAGTACTACTATCCGCACCTCGGTGGCGTGTGCGAGCACGTACACTACTTCGCGCGCGAGGCGAGGCGTCGCGGGCACGTCGTGGACATCATCACATCACATCTGCCCGGCGCCATTCCCGAAGAGCACGTCATCCGCATCGGGCGCAGCGTTCCGATTTATCTGAATGGCTCGCAGGGCCGTTTTTCCGTGGGACGAACGCTGCGACGCGACCTTCGTCGGGTGCTGCGCGACGGACAGTACGATATCGTGCACGTGCATTCGCCGCTCG
The DNA here is from genome assembly GCA_040902075.1 of Gemmatimonadaceae bacterium. Lineage (GTDB taxonomy): Bacteria > Gemmatimonadota > Gemmatimonadetes > Gemmatimonadales > Gemmatimonadaceae > DASPMP01. The sequence goes on along the minus strand of JBBDXZ010000114.1, from coordinate 4,769 downwards.
CGCCAACGCTTCCGTTGTTCGCGATCGACGAGGCGGAAGTGCCGGTCGTTGGCACGTTCCACACATACTTCGATTGGTCGGTCGGTTATGCGCTGTTTCGGCGCGCGTTTCAGCGGCGGATCGACAAGCTCAGCGCCGCCATCGCCGTGTCGCCTTCCACGATCGTCGCGCTCGCGCGGTACTTCGATGCCGACTGGAAGATCATCCCCAACGGCGTCGACACCGAACTCTTTCGGCCGGACGTACCGCGTCCCGTTGCACTCCGTCCTGACATTCCCGTGATCCTCTTCCTCGGCCGATTCGACCCGAGAAATGGATTGTCCAGCCTCATCGACGCCTTCAAGCGTGTCAGAGGTCGAAGCCGCCGCGCGCAACTCGTGATCGTTGGCGACGGCCCGCTCCGCGATTACTACCGCCGGCGCGCCGGTGCCGATCCGGACATCCAGTTCGTCGGCGCGGTGTTGGATGGACGTCCCGCGTACTATGCGCACAGCGCGATCTACGCGTGCCCGACCACGAAGGCGTCCTTTGGAATCACACTGCTGGAGTCGATGGCGTGTCAGACGCCGATTGTCTGCTCGGACATCCTTGGGTTCCGCGACGTCGTCCGACACGGGCGTGAGGCGTTGATGGTGCCCCGCGACGACCCGGAAGCCTTGGCGAATGCGCTGGTCCACTTGCTCGACGACGAAGCGCTGCGGTTGCGACTCGGTGAGACTGGACGGGGGCGCGCCCTGGAATACGACTGGCGATACGTGACGGACGACATCCTGGACGTGTACCGAGAGGTCCTCGCGCCGGCGCGTCTACCCGTTGCCGTATAACGTCGCGCCGGCGCGGTGGCGAACATGAACACGCTGGCGCGCCTGCCGACGCGAGAGAAGCGGGTGGCGTTGACATTCGATGATGGCCCGAATCCCGTGACGACGCCGCGCGTGCTCGACACCCTTCGCTCGCAGAACGTTCGAGCCACGTTTTTTCTGCTCGGCCGCCATGTCGAGCGATGGCCCGACATTGCCCGTCGCGTCGCCGATGAGGGACATTCCGTGGGAAATCACGGATATCACCATCGCAAACTGCATCTGCGCGGCCCGGGATTCGTGCGGCTCGACCTCATGCTCGGCGCCGACTCGATCGCGCGAGCGACGGGCGCACAGCTGAAGTACTTTCGCGCCCCGCATGGATTTCGCAGTCCGTGGGTGAGCGGTATCGCGGCGGAGTTGGGACAGCGCACCGTGGGATGGACTCTCGGTGTTTGGGATTCAGACAGACCCGGCGCGGACGTCATTGCGCGTCGCGCGGTGGAAGGGTGCCGGCCGGGAACAATCCTGCTCTTGCACGACGGCGATGCGTACGACCCGATGGGCGACCGTACGCAGACGGCGGATGCCCTGCCGAGGATCATCGAAGAGCTGCGCCGGCGTGGATACGAATTCGTGAGGCTGTCCGACTGAAGCGTCACACGGAACGCATCATCCGGGCGGCGGTGCTCGTCGTGATCCTCGCCGCCCTCGTCCTGTTCGCGCGAACGGTGAACTGGACGGTGGCGTGGCGCGCGATCCGGGCGACGTCGCCCGGACTGTTGGCCGCCGCGGCGATTGTGAATCTCCTCTCGATTGCTCTGAAGGGCGTTCGGTGGTGGATCTTCCTGCGACCCGTGGGCGTCCCTTCTCTCTGGCTGGCCATGCGCGCGACGTTTGCGGGCGCGGCGCTCAACAACATCCTCGTGGCGAACAGCGGCGAGGCCGCGCGAGTGATTTTCGTCGCCCGCGCCACCCATGTGTCCAGCGAGAAAGTGCTGGCGACGGTCGCGCTCGAGCGACTGTTCGAGATCGTGGGGTACGTGGTGCTTCTGACGCTGGCGGTCTCGTTTCTCGCGTTGCCGCCGAATCTCGACGATTTCCGTCCCGTGTCGATGATCGCGTTGGTCGCGATCGTCGCGCTTCTCCTCTATCTGATACGCCATCCCGAGGACGCCGAGCTGCCCGCGGTCGCAGGCGAAGGCTTGCTTCATCGCGTGAAGCACTATGGCAGGGGCTTTCTTCGAACCTTGACCGCGATATCGACACCGGGACGTTTCGGCGCGGCGCTCGCGCTTTCAGTGTTTGTCTGGGCGCTCCAGGTGGCCACGTATCATCTCACGGCGCGCGCGGCGCACTTCGAGATCTCGGTCGTCGGCACGATCGCGGCGCTGCTCGCCGTGAACCTCGGATTTCTGGTTCGGGCGACACCCGGGAATGTCGGCGTCTTTCAGATGATGTACGCCGTGACCGCGACCGGATTTGGTTTGGACAAGGACGCAGCCACCGGCGTGGCGTTGCTCATTCAGATCCAGCAGGTCGTGCCGGTAATGGTACTGGGGCTCCTTGCGGCGCCGAAGATGCTCTTCGAGAGACGTCGCGACACAATGCGGCGCGACAATGTCCTCCCCGGCGAGCCTGCCCCGCCCAAGATCACGGAGGTCGAGGGCTGAACTGTGCCTACTCGTCGCCCATTTCGAGTCGCTCGAACCGACGATGCGCGAAGATGGGAGCGCGAATGTCGGCTGACGCGCTGGCATCGCTCAACTTGCCAGCGATGCGGGCCACAATGCTGTTCATCTTGTGCACTTCGCTGAGCAAACGGGATTCGTCGCGCGTTTCCCAATAGTGCGTCTCATCCCGCACTATTACGTCAAGCCCGATGTCAACGGCGCGCTCGAGCACGCGAACCAGCGACGTGTGACAGCGAATCAAGTGCTCGTCGCTAACGATCGATGCGTACTGCGTCTTACACGAGCAGTGCCAGAACCAATCGGTGTGCTTCCTGGCGTCGTCCGCTCTCCTGAGTAAACCAAACGAGGCGGTTTCGCACCCTTCACCTGGCTGCACAAAGAACCCCTGTGCGGTGGCGGGGTCACCCCGCATCGGAGGCGACTCGTCTTCGTACGGCTTTGCAACTAACGACGCCCAGAACTCCAGCGTTTTGGTCCAACTCACTGCAGTGCCTTTCTGAGGCCCAAACGCTTGGACGAGCGGGGACACCTCTTCAAATCCCTGCTCCAGCGCCGAATCGCGCAGCCTTCGGAGCGAAGCGCACACAGCAGCGTCGGACGTGGAGGCCGGGAGACGTAGCTCCCAATTCAGGTGGAGTCCCATCGGTCTGGCGAAACGTACTGAGTCTCAACGATCCTTGTTGTACAAAAATCGCGCGCATCGCATCAAATGGCTGCCGACGCATGGCGAAAACAACGAGCGGGGCGACTCGATCGACGCGCCGGCGGTGACACGCGCCGAAAGCGAAGCTCCGACGCGTGCCGCCCGATCCTCAATGTTCCGCCATCACCGCGGCGCTTGGCGAGTCATCGCCGCAGCTCAATTGCAATCGCGTTAGCTGGACTTGCTTGGTTCCTCAGGCTTTTTCATAATGCTGAGTGAAATTCGAAATCCTCGGTGACATTGAGCAGATCGCAACCATCGCAGCGGGTCCAAGTCTTCGAATCAGGGCCTTCCTCCGAAAAGCGTACGGCAGTGGGCGTTGGCGCAAAATGAAAGGAGTCGCGACGGTTCGCCTTCGAAACGGTCGGATTCGCCGAGTCGAGCTACATTGGTATGAAGCCCATGGCGTGGGCAAACGCGATATCCGGATCAAACGCTACATCGATTCGCCATGAAGCGACTTGAGAGAAGGTTCGCAGTCTGTATCGACAACGAGGGCGTCAAGGCGTCCCTAATTCCCGGCAAGATCTACAAGGTCCTGTCCGACGCGCGCGCTGCGAAGGACGGACTGGTTCGCGTCGTCGATGAGAGCGGCGAGGACTATCTCTTCGACAAGGGACACTTTGTCTTCGTCAGCTTTCCACAAGCCGTCCGACGAAAGATCTTGGCACTCAAGAAAGCCAGCTAACGCGACCATATGAGACTGAAAGTCATCCGAGGAGGGCACAGCTTCCACGAACCCTGATCTCGGGAGGCTGGGATGACCTTCGTCGGACTCGATCTCCACAAGCGCTACATCACCGCGTGTGCGCTCGACGCGAACGGCACGGTGCTCGCCGAGGTGCGGCAGATGCCGGTGTCGCTCGACGCGCTGGGCAGTTTCCTAAGCGGCGTGCCGGCGCCGATCAGCGTCGGGATGGAAGCGTGTCTGTACTGGCAGTGGCTGCACGACCAGCTCGAGGCCGCGGGCCACACGGTGCGGGTCGCCTGCTACCATGGAGTTGTCGAAGTCCCATGGACCACAGCAAGGAGCGCCTCTCATGAAACTATCCACGAAACATGTCGGGCTCGATGTGCATCAGGCAACCTCGGTGGCGTCGGTACGCGAGGACAGTGGGCGCGTCATTGCGCGAAGCATCCTGCCGACGGAAGCACCGGCAATCGTCGAGTTCTTCCGTGGCATGCGCGCCACGATCAAGGTCGCACTCGAAGAAGGGACCCAGGCGCAGTGGCTGCACGACGTGCTCGTTCCGATTGTCGACCGAGTGATCGTCTGCGATCGGCGCGGACAGTCGCAGCAGGGGAACAAGGGAGACCAGGCCGACGCGGACCAGTTGTCAGAGTTGTTGCGGCGCGGCGCGCTACGCACCGTCTATCACGGAAGCCCGCATCGCGCCGCGCTGAAGGAGCTGGCACGGACGTATCAGACTCTCGTCGAGGACTCCACGCGTGACATGATCCGGCTCAAGGCATTGTTTCGCGGGCGCGGGATCAAGACACCGGGCAAAGGGGTGTATAGCACAGGGCAGCGGGCCCAGTGGCTCGCGCAACTGCCGGAAGCCGGCGTGCGGT
>JBBDXZ010000113.1:0-17433 GCA_040902075.1 Gemmatimonadaceae bacterium | reverse complement strand
TGGGGACAAGGCCGAAGCAGAAGCGCAGGATGCGCTCGCGCGGCCGGTGGTCGAAGCGTTGGTTCGTGCAATCGAGCACGCACCTGACGATCGTTGGCCGAGCGCGACCGCGTTTGCGCACGCGCTCGCCGCGGGCGTATCCAGCGGTGAAGTGGCCGGCCTTGCAACCGGACGACGCCCACGCGGCTGCGTTTCGACGAGCGCGGCAGTGGCGTTGGCCGTTGCCGCCATTGGCGCCGCGCTTCGCGTGATCGCGCTCGGCTGACAGCGTCTTGGAGGTATCGGGCGTTATATTTCAGGACGCGTGGTTCCCGGCCAGACGATCGCGGGAGCAATCTCGAGGAAAGTCCGGGCTCCATGGGCAAGTCGCCAGGTAACGCCTGGGGGTGTCGACCGTGAGGTTGCCGCTACGGACAGTGCCACAGAAAACAACCGCCGATGGCTCCTCTTATCGGGAGCTCAGGCAAGGGTGAAAAGGTGGGGTAAGAGCCCACCGCGGTAATGGTGACATTGCCGGCACGGCAAACCCCGGCTGGAGAAAGGCCAAATAGGCAGTGAGAGCTGGCCCGGCTCGATCAAGACACTGCGGGTAGGCTGCTAGAGGGTGCGGGCGACCGCACTCCCAGAGGAATGATCGTCCACGCTTCGGCGTGACAGAACCCGGCTTATCGGCCGGAACCGCGCTTCAAAGTGGGTAGTGGGGAGGGGGAGGGGGAGGGGGAGGGGGAAGTTGCCCACTTCCCACTCCCCACTCCCCACTTTGTTTTAGTCGACCAGCCGCAGCGGCATCACCAGCGTCAGGTACGACGCCGGATCGCTCCATCCCTCCGGCTCCAGCGTCGCCGCGCGCTCGGGGGCTTTCATCGTGATCTTCACTTCATCCGTTGGGATGTAGCGCAGGATCTCGAGCAGGTAGTTCGCGTTGAAACCGATGTCGAGCGGATCGCCGGTGTAGCGAATCGGCAGCTCGTCGGTCGCCTCGCCCAGGTCCGGAGTCTGGACGCTGAACTTCAGCAGCGCCTGGTTGAAGGACAGCCGGATGCGGTGGGTCTGATCGGACGCGATGACCGACATGCGTTTCAGCGCGCCCGTGAGGGCCACCTTGTCGGCGATAGCGTACTTGTCGTTGTCCTTCGGGATGACCTGCTGATAGTTCGGGTACGGCCCCTCGATGAGACGGGTGAACACGGACGTGAATGGCGAGCGGAACCCCAAGTGATTGTCGCCGCGCGCGATCTCGAGCTCTTCGTCCTCCGGGAAGAGACGACGAATTTGGTCCAGAGCCTTCGGCGGTACGATCAGATCGCTCGACGGAGCGCCCGCGGCGGCGATGGGAACCTCCATCTTCGCCAGGCGATGACCGTTCGTGGCGACCATGCGCATCAATTCCGCACGGAGCTCCCAGAGCACGCCGTTCAGGATCGGCCGGCTCTCTTCGGTGGAGACGGCGAAGGCAACATGATCGATGAGCTTGCGCAGATCGCCGGCGCGCACGCGCCAGCTGTCTTTGAACTTCACTGCCGGGAAGCTGGGGAATTCGTCCTTCGGCAGGCCGAGGATCTTGAAATGCGAGCGACCGCAGTCGAGGGTGACGCGCTGCTCGCCGGCGGAGGCCATCTTCACCGGCGATGGCGGTAGCTCCCTCGCTATCTCGGCAAGCTTCTTCGCGGGGATGGTGATCGCACCCTGCGCGTCGATGTCCGCGCTTACTTCGGTGCTCACCGCGATGTCGAGATCGGTTCCCGAGAGCCGGATCCCTTTGTCCGTCGTTTCGATGAGAATATTGGCCAACACCGGTAGCGTGGTCTTGGCTGGGACTGTCGCGGCGACCGCGGTAAGACCTTCTTGCAGCTTCTCACGCGAAATCGTGAAGCGCATCAACGATCCCTAATTGTGGATGAACGAGCGGAAGCACTTCTAAGACTCGTATATAGAGAACTATCTAGTAGTAGTAGTAGAGGACGTAGGTATGTGGACGACCCGCACAACTTAATACGCCCCAACTGCTTTGCTAGCCGTTGAAAATGTGCATGAATTGTGGAGCGACTACGTCTTCAACATTCTCACGCGGAACAGACGAGCAACCAGGCACCTCATGTGGAGCACTGTGGGTTACCGGAGGGCTTCCAGGGCAGTTCTCAGTCGCGACACCCGCTGCGCCGTGGCTGGCTCTTCGGCGATCATGGAAATCGCGCGATCCAAGCTGTGAATGACCGTCGAATGGTCGCGTCCACCGAACATCGAGCCGATTTCGACCAGCTGCATCCCCAGCATCTCGCGCATCAGAAACATCGCGACCTGGCGTGGGACGGTGAGATTCTTCGTCCGCGTCTTGGACCGTAGTCCTTCGGACGTGACGCCCCACTCCTTCGCCACCGCATCCTGAATCACGTAGTGCGTCAGCCCCGCGGCGCCCGATGCGGCGAGCGGACGCAGCTTGTCCCGCAAGGCCTCCCGCGCGAGCTCGATGGTGATCTCCTGGTGCTTGAGCGACGCGTACGCGAGAAGCTTGATGATCGAGCCCTCGAGCTCACGGACGCTGGACCGGACATTCTCCGCGATGAATCGAATCACCTCTTCCGGCAGCGTCATCTCCAGGTGATCGATCGCGGCTTTCTGACGGAGGATGGCGATGCGGTGCTCGAGGTCCGGCGGCTCGATGTCCGCGACCATACCCCACTGGAAGCGACTGACCAGACGCGCCTCGAGGCCGGGAATCTCCGAGGGCGGCCGGTCGCTCGTGAGTACGATCTGCCGGCCAGCCTCGTAGAGCGCATTGAACGTGTGGAAGAACTCCTCTTGGGTGGTCTCCTTTCCCTTCAAGAAATGGATGTCGTCGACGAGCAACAAGTCGGTTTCCCGAAAGCGCCGTCGAAACTCACCCGTCGTCCGATTCTGAATAGCGGCGATCAGCTCATTGGTGAACTGCTCGGTGCTCATGTACGTGATCCTGATGCGCGGATCCGCGCCGATTATCTCGTGCGCGATCGCTTGCATGAGGTGCGTCTTCCCGAGCCCTGTTTCGCCGTAGATGAAGAGGGGGTTATAGACCTTGCCCGGAGCCTGGCCAACCGCGTGCGCGGCAGCAGCGGCGAGCTCATTCGACTTCCCGATCACAAAGAGGTCGAAGGTGTAGCGTTCACTTAACGGTGGCGTGTTGGCGGCGCGCTGATGTGCCAGGTCGTCGGCTCCTGGCTTGGGGGCCTCCGCCACGAACAGATCCATCTGCGGACGCCTTTTCCGCTCCTCATGGACCTGAAAAACCACAGAAAGAGGCTGCCCCAGCGCCACCGGTGCGAGCGACTTGAGAAGCTCCGCATGCTTTGACTCGTTCCATTCCGCCGCGAAGCGATCCGGCGCACCCACATAGAGTTTGTCCCCCTCGATTTTCAGGGGCTCCGTCGGCTCCAACCAGGTTTTGAAGGTCTGTTCCGGCAACTCCTGGCGCGCCCGGTCGAGCAGACGCGTCCAGGCTTCTTGTGCGGTGAGAGTCACGAATGTGGCCGGTGTGGAAAACTCGCGGGGGGAGCGAAGCTATGCGCGCCGTTCGCAATAAGCAACGCCGCTGCCTCGCCGTCGCCTCGCCGTCGCCTCGCCTTGATCTATCTTTCGACCACGGATAGGTTTACGGTCCTTCGTCGTTCGAATCACCACCGTTTGGAGCAAGTATGGGAAAGCCCACTTACCGCCCCCGGAACAAGCGCCGCATCAAGACCCACGGTTTTCGCGCGCGCATGGAGACGAAGTGGGGACGCCAAACATTGGCCCGCCGTCGGAAGAAGGGGCGCAAGCGTCTGGCGGTCCAGCTGCCCAGCAAGTACGCCGGCGCCTGAGCCGACGCTCGGGTTTCCCGCCGCTCGACGCATAACGCGCACGCCGGAGATCGAGCGGCTCTTTCGCACCGGTCGGCGCATTCGCGCGAGGTATCTCGACATCAGGCGAGTGGATTCTCCGGTCGGACACCTTCGCGTCGCCATCGTGGTGCCGAAGTTCGGATTCAACGCGGTGCAAAGGAACAAGCTGAAGCGCCGCCTCCGCGAGCTCACGCGCCAACACGTGCTGCCACTCTCGTGCTCGTGCGATCTTCTCCTGCGCGCGAGACGCGATGCGTACGAGGCGCCGTTCGACCATCTGCGCGACGAGATCCAACGTCTGGCCGCTCAGATCGCATGAAACGCCTGCTGATTCTGGGAGTCCGCGCGTACCAGGTTGGGCTCGGGCCGCTACTTCCGGCCTCATGTCGCTACTATCCGAGTTGCTCGGCGTACGCGATCGAAGCGCTGGAGCGCCATGGTGCACTGCGCGGAGCGTGGCTCAGCGTGCGCCGGATATTGCGGTGTCACCCGTTTCGTCCGGGCGGTTACGACCCGGTGCCGTAATCCCCTCTCGAATGGATCGAAGAACTCTACTCGCTCTCCTCCTCACGGCGATCGTGATCGTCGCGACGCCGCTGATCTTTCCGGCGCCGCGTCAGTCGAGGCCGTCGGTCACTGACACGCCGCGGACGGCGCGCGACACCCAGAGCGCCACACCGGGCGCCACACCGGGCGCCACACCGGGCGCCACACCGGGCGTCACACCGGCTCCGGCGGCGCCTCCGACGTTCTCCGCACCGACGCGACCGTCCGCGCCCGCGACGCCCGCCGTCGCGCGCGCCGAGACGACGACGGTGCGGACGACGCATGCGATCTATCGGATCGTGAGTCCGGGAGCGGCCCCCGCGAGCGTCACGCTGCCCGAGTATCGCTCGCTCCGGCCCGGCCAGACTGTGGAACGGCCGGCGGATCTGCTCGAGCCGGGCGACCGGCTGTTTCATCTCGCACTCGCGAGCGACGCCGACACCATAGCGCTGGACACGATCGCTTTCCGGGCGGCGCCGCCGCGCTTCGAGGGGACTACGATCGTGCAGTCGTTCACGAGCCTCTCGCCGTCAGTGGCCATCACGCTCACCTACCGGTTCCCAGCCGACAGCTTCCTCACGCGCGTCGAGGGTGTTTTCGCGACCACACCCGCGACCATACCTCGCAGCCTTCTGGTCACGCTTCCCACCCGCATCCGAAGCGAGGAAGCGGACGTGGGCGACGACACGCGACACCTCGCCATCGCGTACCAAACGGGTCCCACCGACGTCAAGAACCTTTCGTTTGGGGACCTCGACAGCCTGGCCGCGCGTGTCGACACGGGATCGATCCGCTGGGTCGCGGAGCGGAACAAGTACTTCGTGGTCGCGATCATTCCAGCGGGACGGGATTCGGCTTTTCGCGCGTTGCTCGTGCGCGGCGGGCCCCGGCCCGGACGCGAGGCAACGGCCGCGCGGGCGATCGCGCTGCTTCCACTCACCGCCAGCACCTTCGCTCTGCGCGTGTACGCTGGCCCGCAGTCGTGGGACCATCTTCGAAAAACCGCGCCGGCGCTGGAGAACGTCAATCCGTACGGCGGATTCATGCACGGGCTGGTTCAGCCCTTCGCGACCATCGTGATGCGCATGCTGCTGTGGATGCGCCATACCTTCAACGTCGGCTACGGTTGGGTGCTCGTCATCTTCGGCGTCCTCGTGCGACTGCTTCTCTGGCCGCTGAACCAGAACGCGATGCGCTCGAGCATGAAGATGCAACGCATCCAGCCGCAGCTCGCGGAGCTTCAGAAGAAGTACAAGGACAACCCGGAAAAGCAGCGCGACGCGATGATGAAGCTGTATCAGGAGCACGGCATGAGCCCGTTCTCGCCGATCCTGGGCTGCCTGCCGATGTTGCTTCCGATGCCCATTCTGTTCGCGCTGTACTTCGTTTTTCAGAATACGATCGAGTTCCGCGGCGTGTCGTTCATGTGGCTGCCGGATCTGTCCTTGAAGGATCCGTATTACATCACGCCGTTGTTCATGGGCGTCTCGATGTTCCTGCTCTCGTGGATCGGCATGCTCGGCATGCCGCCGTCGCCGCAGTCGAAGATGATGCTTTACGTGATGCCAGTGATGTTCACGGTCCTGTTCTGGAACTTCGCGTCGGGCCTGAACTTGTACTACGCGGTCCAGAACGTCGCGGCTCTGCCGCAGCAGTGGTTGCTCGCGCGCGAGCGGACGTCAAAGCCGCCTCCCACGCAAAAGCCGCCTCCCACGCAGGGGAAAGGCACAGGGCGTGAAGGGGCAAAGGGCTAGTCCCAAGCCCCTTTTGTTCCGCATGCAAATCACCTACATCGGACACGCGACGCTCCTGATCGAAATCGGGAACGCGCGCATCCTCACCGATCCAAACTTCGAAGCCTCGCTGGGCGGCTTCTTGCCACGGGTCGCGGCGCCAGGGATCGCGCTCGACGCGCTACCTTCTCTGGACGCGGTCCTGCTCACGCACGCGCACGCCGATCATCTCTCATTCGAGGCGCTGGAGCAGCTGCCGACGAGCGTGCCGGTTTACGCGCCGCCGGTGATCGCGCGGTGGCTGCAGGGCAAAGGGTTTTCACACACCCAACCGTTCGCGCCGAACGATACGGTCCGTATCGATTCGCTTCATATCCACGCCGCGGCCGCGCGCCACAAGGGAAATCGCTACGGATACGACCGCCGCCGCGCCGCGACGAACATGTATCTCCTCGAGAATTCGGAGGAGAGTTGCTTCTTTGCCGGCGACACAGGGCTTGGCGAAACGACGCACTTGCTCGTCGAGCGACTGCTCTGGTTGCGCGATCGCGATCTCGACGTCGCGCTGCTTCCCATCGGCTACGCGCCGTGGTGGAAGCGCAAATCATTTCGCGAAGGCCACCTGACCAGCGAAGATGCGCTCGAGCTGTTCGCGCGATTGCGCGCTCGGCACTTGATCCCGTATCACTGGGGGACGTTCCGGCACATCACCGCGGGTGCACATGACGCCATCGATCGCTTTCGTGATCTCGTGACCGCGCATCCACGCGGTCCCGACGTCCGGATACTGGAGCCCGGCCAAGCGTTCGAGGTTGCCGTCGCGGCGTGAACGCGGGCAAGCCGGGCGACACGATCGTCGCGATCGCGACTCCGCCTGGACGCGGCGCGCTCGCAATCGTGCGACTGTCCGGCCCTCGCGCTCTGGAGATTGGTGAGAAGGTGATCCGCCCCTGGCCGGCGGACTCGCGTCATGCGGCCCTCGCGCGCGTGTGGGGAGCAGGGGGAAAGGACAGGCAGGGCGAGCTGCTCGACGAAGGCGTGGTGGTGTGGTATCGCGCGCCCGCGTCCTTCACGGGCGAGGACGCGGTGGAGATCACCTGTCATGGCGGGCCGATCGCGCCCGCGTCCATCGCCGCGGCGTTCGTGTCCGAGGGCGCGCGGCCCGCCGAGCCCGGAGAGTTCACGAGACGCGCCGTGTTGAATGGGAAGCTCGATCTGGTGCAGGCGGAAGCCGTCGGCGATCTCGTGGACGCGACTTCCCGCCCGGCGCATCGCGTGGCGCTGGCACAGCTGGATGGAGGGCTCTCCCGCAGGATCGCCGGGCTCCGCGAGCACATTCTTCGGCTCGAGGCGCTCTCCGCCTACGACATCGACTTTCCGGAAGAGGACGACGGGCCGATTCCCTCGAGCCGCATCTTGAATTCCGCCAACGCGGTGATCGGAGAGCTCGACAACCTCCTGGCGACGGCGCCGATCGGCGAGCTCGTGCGCGTGGGTGCGGTCGTCGTCATCGCCGGAGCGCCCAACGTCGGGAAATCATCGCTATTCAACGCGATGCTTGGACGACGTCGCGCAATCGTCACGGACGTGCCGGGAACGACGCGGGACGCGCTCGAAGCGGTGACCGAAGCCGGCGAATGGCCGATCCGGCTGATCGACACCGCGGGCCTTCGTGACAGCACAGAGCTCGTGGAAAGGCTCGGCATCGAGGTGAGTCGCGAATACCTCGAACAGGCCGACGCGGTCCTCGTGTGCGGCGATTCGGAGGCGAGCCTCCGCGAAGCCAGCCGGGTCGTCGCGACGGTGTCGAGAGCGCCGCGAGTGGAGATCAGAACGAAGGTGGATCTCCTGTCACCCGCGGAGCGACAGCGTCAGAACGCCGACGCGGTGATGGTGAGCGCCGAGACCGGCGAAGGCATTCCGCGGATCGCGGAAGCGATCGCGAAATCGCTTGCGGCTTCGAATGGCGCGTTGTTCTTCGACGCGCCGCTCGTTACGCGCGAGCGCCATCGATTCGCGCTCCAACAGGCCCGCGAGGAGCTGCGGCAATTCCACGATGCATTTGAGGCGAGCGCCGTACCGGCGGTCGTCGCCGCGGTTCATCTGCGAGAGGCAACGCGGCACCTGGAAGAGCTAATCGGCGCGGTGGACGTCGAGGATATCCTGGACCGCGTCTTCAGCTCGTTCTGCGTCGGGAAATGACACCGTCAAGCGGTCGCGGCGGCGGCTCGAGCCAGCTGAGAGAGTTCGGCGGCGCTCGCGCGCAGTGCCCACGCGAGCCCACGTTCGCTCACGGCCGGTTCGACCATCCGAGCGCCGAGGAAGTAACCGCTGCGTTCCGGAATGACGTAGCGATCGACTGTCCGAGCTTCGTCGCTCATTCCTCCGGACAGATATCTGAGCCTGAGTCCGAGGCCACTACGGTCCAGGTCGGTCTGCACGACGCGATTGAGGATGGATTCCAACTCCCGTACACGAGCGTACTGGCGGCGGGCGTAGCCGAAGTACTCCCAGGCGGCATGTCCGGGGCTGATCTGCTGCGACGCGTGGACGGCGAGTCCTTCGTTCACCAGTAACTCTCGGAGCGGCGCGCGTCGGCCGGTCTCCCAGTAGGAGTAATCCCCGTTCAGCTCGGTGATGACATTGCGCAGCTCGCTGCGACTCTCGGTCGAGGTGTAGCGGACGATATGCGCGAGCTCGTGGGCGAGCCACAGCGGGATGAGCTCCGGGTCCAGGCCGAGGCCCTGGGTGTCCGGATTCGCGACGCCTGTGAAGTGCTCCAGGCACAGGAAGGCGGTTCCGCGCGAGTTGATGACAAGCTCGCCGGCGTTGGCGGCGCCGACACCGACCATCAACACCACGTCATAGTCCGCGTCCGACCCGAGCAGCTCCCGGCAGCGCGCTTCGGTATCGCGCACGAGCGAAACGACATCCGTCCGCTCGAGCATGGCGCGAAGATCGCTTCTGTCTGCCAGTACGGTCGACCGGACGACATCCGCGAAGTGCGGGCTGTCCGGGTCGATTACGTAATTGTGCCAATACGCCTGAAGTAACCGGCGATGGCTTTCGAAGAAGCTGCGGTAGGCGGCGATTCGGTCCGTGCTGTCGAGAATTGCGAAGAAATCCGGCAGCAGGTTGATCAACATTCGATCGACCGATCTCCGTTTGTGACGAGGAAAGAAGCTCGCTCGGGCTGATGCATGACTCGTGCGACATATCTGTCACGAGTCGTGCGTCACATTCTGACTCTGGCGAGGCGCGCGAATGATAGCGGTGCTTGCACCGTTCCAACAAGAGTGCTCATCGCTCGGCAATTGGCACGGTTTTTCCCTTTCCGAAGAAACGCAGGAAGCAGGCGGAAGCAGGGGAGCAGGGGAGCAGGGGAGCAGGGAGCAGGCGAGTAGGGGGACCAGGCGATGACCACGCTTCAGCAAATCGAGCTTCGTTGTCCGATATGCGACACGGCCTTCCGGTCGCAGGCCGTGGTGTCCACCAATTCGTTTGGCGGCAAACGCACGGATTTCCACGAGCGCGCCGCGGGCACTCAGCCGTTGCCCTATCTGATTCACATGTGCAGCCGCTGCGGCTTTTCTGGATCCGAGCGCGACTTCACTGAAGAGTCAGACGTTTCTCCGGTGCTCAAAGAGCACGTGTGGAACGAGCTTGCGCCGGCAATCGCGAGCGGAAGCGTGGTGGGATCGGAAAAGTACGAAGCGGCAGCCAAAGTGGCGGAATGGCAGGGCCTGGAGTCGCGCCACGTCGCCGACCTGCTGCTCCGTGCGGCCTGGTGCTGCGTCGACGAAGGCGACGTCGAGGCCGAACGGTTCTTCCGGCGGAAGGCCGCGTGGAAGTTCGAAGAGGCCCTGTCGAGCTTCGACGGCGTTCCGCGGGACGAGCGCGCGGTGTTGACCTATCTCGTCGGCGAGCTGTGGCGTCGCGCTGGCGATCTGCGCCAAGCGCACGCGTGGTTCAACCGCGTGCCCAACGAGATGGTCGATACCCAGACGCAGCAGTGGGTTCTGGACGCCGCTCGGCAACAGCGGGACTGCCCTCGCGAGTGGTTTGGCTAGCCCAGTCGGGCCTCGAGAAACTGCGTTTGAAGTGGGACGTTTGAGGTAAGACGCTTGACGTCAAGCCTGAAACGTCAAACGTCAAACCTCAAACGCTGTGCTATCGAGTCCCGAAAAGCCGGTCTCCCGCGTCCCCGAGACCAGGCAGGATGTACCCCTGCGTATTCAGCTCCCGGTCGAGCGACGCGCAGAACACGACGACGTCGGGATGCGCCTTCGCTAGCCGGCGAACGCCCTCAGGTGCGGCGACAAGGCACAAGAAACGGATGCGAGTCGCCCCGGCGCGCTTCAGCGACGTGACGGCGGCGGCCGCGCTGCCGCCCGTCGCGAGCATCGGGTCCAACACGAAGAAGTCCCGCTCGGACGCATCGCTGGGAACCTTGAAGTAATAGTCCACGGGCTCGAGCGTATCGTGATTGCGGTACAGGCCGATGTGTCCGATGCGCGCATTCGGCACAAGGCGATAGATCCCCTCGACCATTCCGAGTCCAGCGCGCAGGATCGGCACGAGCGTGAGCTTCTTCCCGCTCAACTGATGTCCGACGGTGGACTCCAACGGAGTCTCCACGCGAGCGTCTTGCAGCTCCACTTCGCTCGTCGCTTCGTACGCCATCAGCATCGCGATCTCCTCGACCAGCTCCTTGAAGATCTTCGTCGGCGTCGCCCGGTCGCGGAGAATCGTGAGCTTGTGTTGAACGAGTGGATGGGTCACCACTCGCAGCGTCGGGAAGTCCTTACTGGTGTCCATGCGCGAGAAGGTACTACGTTCTCCGCGTGCACGTCACGTTCTCAGGCGCCGCCCGCGAGGTCACCGGCTCGTGCCATCTCCTCACGGTCGGCGAGCACACGATCGCGCTGGATTGTGGCTTGTTCCAGGGCCGCCGATCCGAATCGCGGGAGAAGAACGTCAAGCTTCCGTTTCCTCCGGAGCAGCTGAGCGCCATCGTCCTCTCGCACGCCCACATCGATCACGCGGGCCGGCTCCCGCTGCTCACGAGCCGCGGGTTCACGGGCACCATCTGGGCGACCGCCGCGTCGCGCGACCTGTGCGCGATCATGCTCGCGGACTCGGCGCACATTCAGGAAAAGGACGCGGAGTTTCTGCGGCGCCGGGGCAAGGAGGCGGTCGAGCCGCTGTACACGCAGGCGGATATCGGCCCGTTGATGCAGCAGATGGTGGGCGAACCGTACAACCGGCCGTTTTCCGTCGTGCCCGGCGTTCGCGCCACGTTCGTCGACGCCGGCCACATCCTCGGCTCGGCGTCGGTGATTCTCGAGTGCACGGAAGGAAGCACTACGCGCCGTCTGGTGTTCTCCGGCGACATCGGCCGCTGGGGTCTCCCGATCATCCGCGATCCGCAGCCGCCGAAAGGCGGGGCAGATCTGGTGATCATGGAATCCACGTACGGCGACCGGGATCATCCTCCGTTCTCGGACATGCGCGAGCGGCTTGCCACGATCGTGAAGGAGACGGCGGCGCGGGGCGGGCGCGTCCTCATTCCCGCGTTCGCGGTTGGGAGGGTGCAGGAGATCGTGTACGATCTCCACTCGCTCGCGCGCGAGAAGCGAATGCCGGCGATTCCGATCTACATCGACAGCCCGCTGGCCATCGACGCCACGTCGGTGTTTGCCATGCATCCGGAGGTCTTCGACCGCACCGAAGGGCTGGTGCAGCGGGTGCAGGATCTCTTCCGGTTCGAGCTGGTACACTACACGCGCGACGCGTCGGAGTCCAAGGCGCTGAACATGCAAGTCGGCCCTATGATCATCGTCGCGGCGTCGGGGATGTGCGAGGCTGGACGCATTCTGCACCATTTGGCGCACGGCGCGTCCGATCCGCGCAACACGATCTTGATCGTGGGCTTCCAGGCCGAACACACGTTGGGTCGCCGGATCGTGGAGGGCCGTCCTATGCTGCGCATTTTTGGTGACGAGATTCCGCTTCGAGCGCGTGTCGAAATATTGAACGGCTACAGCGCCCATGCCGACCGCGCCGAACTGCGGCGTTGGATCGACGCCGTTCGCGCCGAAAGCGCGACAGCGCCCCCCGTGTGGCTGGTGCACGGCGAGCCACCGGCGCAGGAAGCGCTCGCGTCACAATTGCGCCCCCGCGGCTATGACGTGCACGTCCCCGCGCCAGGGGACAAGGCAACCTTCTGACGACTCCCCCGAACACCCAACAGCCCGTGAGCACCGAGCCGAGCGCGCCCGCGACCCGCCGGATCCTGAGCGCCGCGCGCGCACTCGTCGCGCGCGGTGGAGCCGCCGAGATCTCCATGGGCGATGTGGCCGCGACCGCCGGCGTCAGCAAAGCGCTGGTGCACTATCATTTCCGCGACAAGGATTCGCTGCTTCACGCGCTCGTCGAGGACGTCGGCGTCGCTGCCGTGACGCGCGCCCGGGAAGCGCTGCAAGCGCTGCAGCACGCGAGTGACGCTCGAGCGCTCGATGCGTACTGGACCTGGCTCGAGGGCGAGCTGCGTCGCGGAGATCTGCGCATTCTGATCTCGCTGGCGGAATGCAACAGTGAACGCGTGCGCGCGGCATGTCGCAGGGTCGCCGCGCAGCGGCGCACAGTCGCCGCGGAGCATACGGCGCTCGTGTTTTCCCGGCTCGGACTCACTCCGCGACTGCCACCAGAGTTGATCGCGGAGACGGTCGTGGCGTTCGTGGACGGGTTGGCGGCGGTTCATGCGCTGGCCCCCGAGCGAGATCCGAGGCCGGCATTCGACGTCCTGTGGCTGGCCCTGCTCACTCTCGCGGAGTAACACTCCCACTAGTTTCACCTCGCATGCAGCACGAGCCGACACGGCGGACATCGGTCTCCATTGGGTGGCGCCTGGCCCGAAGCGCCGTTCTTGCGGTTGCCGGCCTCTGGCTCGTCTCACTCGGCCTCGTGCTCGTGTGGGAGCAGCGTGACACGAGCCGGCCTGCCCACGCGATCGTCGTCCTTGGCGCGGCACAGTGGGACGGACGGCCCTCACCGGTACTCCGCGCCCGCGTAGACCACGCGGTCGGCCTGTGGCGTCGCGGGCTCGCTCCGATATTGATCATGACGGGGGGAAGAGGCACAGGCGACACGACCAGCGAAGCGGCCGTCGAACGGCGATACGCGATCAGGCAAGGAGTGCCGAGTGTGGCGATCCGCATCGAGGACGACGGCCGCTCGACGAGCGAATCGCTCCGCAACGTCGCGGCGATGATGGGTTCGGACGCGCGCGCGGTGATCCTCGTCAGCGACCCGTTCCACATGCTGCGGCTGTCGATTCTCGCGCGGCGTTTCGGTCTGCGCCCGCGAACATCGCCGACACGCACGAGTCCCATCTCGGCGAACCGCGCGGAATCATGGCGCTATACCTTTCGGGAATCGCTGAAAGTGCCGGTGGCGTTTTTTCTGGAGTTCTCCGAAAACACGGGAACGGTAGCGAAGGACTAGCGCTATGGGGCGCCGAGCCGCGACTGTGGCGCGCGCGTCACCGGAGCCGAGTCCCGGGTCACTGCCTTCACGAGCCAGCGCCAGTAGCGCTCACCACCGACGTCCGCGACGTCGTTGTGTCCCGCGCCCTCGATGATGAGCAGATCCGCCGGATGGCGTGCCGCGGCGAACACCTGCCGGCCCATGCGGGCAGGTATGTTGAGGTCGCGACTGCCATGCGACACGAACACCGGCGCATCGAGGTTGGCAACGAGCGCGCGAGTGTCGTAGTGCACCCGCGAGACCATTCCCCAGACTCCCGGAATGGGCGGCACCAGCATCCGTGTCGCCATGTCGCGTGCCGATGTGAAGGGCGACACCAGCACGAGCGCGCTCGGTGACTGCGGCCGCATGTGCGCCGCGAGCTCGGTCGCGAGCGCCGAGCCGAGAGAATGTCCGTACAGCACGATGTCCCTTGGCTGTAATACCGTCCGCACGAATTCGAGCGCACCGCGCGCGTCCGCCGCCGCAGACGCGTACGTCGGCAAACCTGGGATGCCGGCGTATCCGCGAAACTCGGGAACAAAAACGGTCACGCCGGCGCGCTCGGCCAGCTCATGTGCCCAAGGAACCGTCCATGCCGCCAGGTCTGCATTGCCATGGAAGGCGATCACGACGGTCTCCGGTCGCCCCGCTCGCCCCGCGAGGGGCCCGCGACTTTGGCCTGGGGGAGGCACGGCGGGCAAGGGGGCCACAGGGTTCGCGGGGGTCCCGGTGGTCGCGGGGGTCCCGGGGGTCCCGGGGGTCCCGGGAGCGACCACGTAACCGAACAACTGGTGATTGTCCGACGCCTTGAACTCGACTCTGCGCGCGGGAGCCGGGGCGTCGACGCTGACCGCCGGTGGCTGAAAGACCACCCGCTCCTGATAGCGCCACATCCACACGGTCGTCACCAACACCCAAACCAACGCTACCGCCATCACGATCGTTATGATGCTTACCACCAGTTGGCGTCCTCGGCGTCCGTTGTCCATTCTCACGGGTCCACTCAATTTAGAGGCAATGCGAATCCCAATCGACACATTTCGGTTGCCGAACGGATTGTTCGTCACACTGTCCGAAGACCACACCGCGCCGATCGTTGCTGTCAATCTGTGGTATCACGTCGGGTCCGCAAACGAGCCTGCCGGCAGAACCGGCTTCGCGCACCTGTTCGAGCACATGCTGTTTCAAGGCAGTGAAGACGTCGGCTCGAACGAGCACTTCGAGCTCATCCAGCGTGCCGGTGGTCAATTGAACGGGTCGACGTGGCTCGAACGCACGAACTACTTCGAGACGGTGCCTTCGAACCAGCTCGAGATGGTCATTTGGCTCGAAGCCAATCGCATGGGAAAGCTGCTTCCCGCCATGACACAGCAGAAGCTCGACACGCAGCGCGACGTCGTGAAAAACGAGCGCCGTTGGTCCATGGACAATCAGCCGTATGGCACGTGGTGGGAAAAACTGCCGGCACTGTGTTTTCCTCCGGAGCACCCATTCCATCACTCGCTCATCGGTTCGATGGAAGACCTGGACGCCGCCAGTCTGGATGACGTTCGAAGCTTCTTCGAGACGTTCTACCAGCCCGAGAACGCCGTGCTCACCGTGTCGGGTGACTTGGAGCCTGGTCAAGCGCGGCGATGGATCGAGAAATACTTTGGTGAGATCCCCAGAGGGCGAGGCCGCCCGCCGATGCCGGACACGTCGATGCCGTTGGTATTCGGTGAGTGGAAACGGGAAGTGGTCCCGGACCACGTCATGTTGCCGCGGCTCTTTCTTTCCTTTCTGTCGCCCGTGTTTGGCAGCGCGGATTTCTATCCCGCGAGCGTCTGTGCGGCGATTCTCGGGATGAAAAAAGGGAGTCGGCTCTACAAGACCCTGGTCCGCGACCGGCAGGTTGCAGCGGAAGCGCATGCGTTTACATATGACCTGACCAAAGGCAGCGACCTGCTCGTCATCGACGTCACGGGCCGCCCGGGCATTCCCGCCGAGCAACTGGAACAGGAAGTTGCCCGCGAAGTCGACGGCCTCGCCATGAGCGGCGTCACGGAAGACGAGGTCACCCGTGCGGTAACGCTGATCCAGACCGAGTATATCGCGGCCCTGCAGTCCGCGAACGAACGCGCGGACCGGCTGTCGATGTTCGCCACCTATTTCGGCGACCCGTCGCGCATCAACTCACAGGCCGAGCGATATGAGAAAGTCACCGCCGCCGGCGTCAATGCGTTCATTGGCGACCGGCTCGGCGAGAACAATCGCGCGAGCCTTCTGTATGTCCCGCGCGAGTCCAACTCGAAGGGAAGCCGCGCGGCCCGAGCTGCTTCGGGAGCGCACGCGTGAGCCGCGGGGCGGGCTCGACGCCCGCTCGGAGCGGCCGCCCGGCGGCGCTTCCACCCCGACCGTATCAGTTTCCGCGCTTCGAGCGCCGCCGGCTCTCGAACGGCGTCCAACTCGTGGTCGCACCGGTTCGGAAGCTTCCGATCGCGACGGTTCTCGCGCTCGTCGACGCGGGCGCCGTCTGTGATGAGCGCGGACGAGAAGGCGTCGCCGCGCTCACCGCGGAGCTGTTGCTCGAGGGCACGCTGACGAGCGACGGCGCCGAGTTGGTCGATCGCTTCGAACGCCTTGGCGCGTCGGTGGACGCGTCGGCTGACTGGGACGGGGCGGCGGTGACGCTCACCGTCCTATGCGATCACCTGGGTCCGGCGATAACGCTCCTCGGCGAGGTGCTTCGATCTCCGTCGTTCCCGCAACGCGAAGTGGAGCGCCTCAAGGCCGAACGCTTGGCCGAGCGGCTGCAGCTCCGGGCCGAGCCACGCGGACTCGCCGACGAAATGTTCACGCGCATCTTGTACGAGCCGCACTCACGCTACTCCAAGCCGGAGGGCGGCAGCGAGGAGTCCGTCACTTCCCTCACGCGCGCGGACGTGCAGCGTTTCTATGAAGCGCGGTATCGCCCCGCCAGCGTCACTCTCATCATCGCGGGAGACACGACTCCCGACGACGCCGAACGTCTGGCCAGCGAAGCGTTCGGGGATTGGAGGGGCGAGGCGCTCAACCCCGTGCAGGTCAGCAGCGCTCCCGCCCGCGTTCAGCGGGCGCTGCACATCGTGGCGAAACCGGACGCACAGCAGTCGGAGCTTCGACTCGGCAGCATCTGGCTTCCGCGCAGCCACCCCGACTACCACTCGTCCGTGGTCATGAACGCGATTCTCGGTGGATTGTTTTCCTCGCGGATCAACCTCAACCTGCGCGAGAAACATGGCTACACGTACGGTGCGTTCTCGCATCTGGATTGGCGCCGCCAGGCGGGGCCTTTCGTGGTGTCCACCGCGGTGCAGAGCGAAGTCACCGCGCCGGCGGCGCGTGAGGCGATCTCGGAGATCGAGCGCATTCGCGCCGAGAAGGTAACTGAGGACGAACTCTCGCTCGCGACCAGCTACCTGGGCGGGGTGTTTCCGATTCGATACGAGACCACACATGCCATCGCTGGAGCGCTGGCAACGCTCGTCCGATACGGGTTGCCTGATGACTTTTATGACACGTATCGCGACCACGTTCGCGCGGTAAGCTCCGAGGACGTGCTCCGTGTGGCACGGGCACATCTCAATCCCACGGAGTTGCAGATGCTGGTCGTTGGAGACCTCGAACGCGTACAGCGCCCACTCGAGGAGCTGGAGTTCGGCGCGACGTCGCTCTACGACACGAAGGGCGAGGGAATCTAGGTGGTAGGTGGTAGGTGGTAGGTGGTAGGTGGTAGGTGCTAGGTGCTAGGT
>JBBDXZ010000112.1:0-17508 GCA_040902075.1 Gemmatimonadaceae bacterium | reverse complement strand
AAGACTCGGCCTGCGTCTTATCAACGGGCTCGGCTCCAAAGCGCAGGAGATCTTCGAGACGGCGAGCGCCGACGGGGGGGGACCGTTCACCTCGGTCGAGGATTTCGTGCGGCGCACGCGGTTCGATCGCCGCTCGCTGCGGCATCTCGCGATGGCCGGCGCATTCGACGGCTTTCTCGAGAGCGAACCAGACTTGCAGAAACGGCGCGCGGCGCTCTGGTATGTGCTGGACGCCGCTCGTGGCGACGCGGGGCCTTTGGCACCGCGCCACAACAACGATAAATCCGCGCGCAGCGCGGCCAGCGGCGCAGCCGCATCCGGCCGCAGGCCGGCGACATCCGCGGCGAAGCCGCGGCTTCCGTCAATGTCCCCCGGCGAGCTCACGGAAGCCGACTATCGCATGACCGGCGTCTCCCTCAACGGCCACCCGATGTTGCACCTGCGTCCGCTGATGCAGCCCAACGGCGTGCTGTCGGCGGCGGAGATCGCCAAGCGCGCGCGCGATGGCGATCGAGTGGCCGTCGCCGGGCTCGTGATCTGTCGCCAGCGGCCGGGGACCGCGAAGGGATTCGTCTTTCTGACGCTCGAGGACGAGACGGGAATGGTCAACGTCGTCGTCACTCCGAAACGCTTCGAGCAACAGGCACTACTCATTTCCACGACGCCACTGTTGCTCATCCGTGGCGTGCTGCAGATCGAGCAGGGCGTGGTCAACGTGCGCGCCGAACGCTTTCGCGCGCTGCAGGCCGAGCTAGGCGCCGAGTACGCGAAGAGCCACGACTTTCACTAGCCGCACGCGCTATGTCGATTTGCTGCGCGCGCTCCAATAAGCCGGATCGGAGATCAACACCTCGATCTCGATCGTTCCCCCCCACCACTTCGAGTAATCCGCGATGTGGATGGCGGACGTGCGAATCGTTCGGCCGGTGTCGTCTTCCAACGAGAGTCCCAACGCGTCGCGCGCCTGGTGATAGCGCTCGAGCTTCTTGGGATCCACCACGTCGGCGCCCCGTGACGGAACGGCCTCGGTGAACAACCGAAACACCGGCTGTACGAGATCGTATCCGACGCCCGGACGAAAGCGCCCGCGCGCGCGGCCGAGCGACGGGTCGAGATCCTCGAGCTCCGAGTATCCGACCGCGATGCCCTTGATGAGCACCGTGTATCGGCCAGCGGGTGTCGGAAGCTTCGTCATCGGACATTCAAGACGGCGTCCATGCTAAGCATGGGGCCGGCGTCGCCTGCAACCCGAATGCACGTCAACGAATCGCCGCGATGCACTCCATCTCGATCCGCGCGCCGCGCGCCAGACCTACGTTGCCGAACGCGGACCGAGCCGGCTTCGGACCTGGGAAGAACGTCACGTACACGGTGTTCATGGCCGCCCACTCGCCAATATCCGCGAGCATCGCGGTGCATTTCACGACGTGACCCATCGTGAGACCATTCCGTTCGAGCGCGGCCTTGATGTTCTCCAGCGTCTGGCGTGTCTCCGGACCGATGCCTCCGGTCACCAGTTGCCCCGCCGAGTCGATGCCGATCATCCCGGACAGGAATACGATGTCGTCGACGCGAACGGCCTCCGAGAACGGACCGAGCGCGGTGGGGAGGGCGAGAAACTGGACGTTCGGTTTCGCCGCGGCACACGCGGCGGCAAGAAGAACAAGGACCAGCGGAAGCACACGACGCATGAGTGTCTCCGTCGTAATGAATGTCGCCTTCGCGCGCTCAGGATGACAAATACCTTTCCCGCAGAATTCTCACATGGTGGCGTTCGTGTCCAGCCACGATGTACGCGAGGGCGCGGACGGTCACTTGATGACCACTCGCGATCCCCGCATGCGCGAACTGCTCCTCATCGAATCCACGCAAGAGCGCCAGGGTTGCGGCGCGCACGGCCTCGAAGTCGCTGATCAAGTCCCCCAGCGGGCGGCGGTCCGCGTTTGATGTCGCCGCCCAGGTATTCTCGTCGAACGACGGAAGCGGCGTTGCGTCGCCACGGGCAAAACTCAACGCACGATAGGTGAAGACCCGCTCGGCGTCGGTCAGGTGCCCGACCACCTCACGAATGCTCCATTTCCCCGGCGCGTAGCGATGCTGTGATTTCTTTTCGCTCACGGCGCGCAACAACGCCGCGGTCTCGTTCCCCTGCCGCTCGAGGAGCGGCAGAAAGTCGCCTTCCGGAACGGCGCCCACGTAGCCGCCGTAAAATGGCGCGTATTCGTTACTGGCTGGACGCGCGATCGTTTTTGGCATGCGATTCACCTCCTCTCCCCCCCAACGTTCATCGCGGACGCACAATCGCCGCGGCACTTGCGTTTCCGCTGCGGTCCACCGCCGTGACGCTCACCAGATCCGCGTTGCTCTCAGCGTCCTTCAATATGTACCGGCGATCCGCACCCGGAAGAATCGTCGCGCGCCACGATCCTGCCACGCGCGTCTGGACGACCCACCGCGCGATCTTCTGTCGTGCTTGCGGCGCAAAGCGGACGGTGAGCTCGCGCGCGGCCGTGTCGCGCGTGGCGGCGGCGACGGGCCTGCCCGGTGGAATCCGGTCGAGCCACGGAGACGCCGGTGTGAGCGCTGGCTCGGCGTACAGTTCCGCCAGCCAGCCCGCGATCCCCTCCACATTGTCCATGAGAATGCGCGCATTGAAATGCACGTGTCCCGTCGCGCCGGGAGTATCCCGCGTGATCTGGACCTCCTGCACGATGTCGTCGGCCGACATCTTTCTCGGTCCCGTTATGGCGAGCTTGTAAAGCGCGAGCCCCGGCCAGACGTGGCGGCCCTTCGCGTTCTGCCCCACCCACCACTGGAGCAGAACGGGATAGCTCTGCTCGGGTGGCTGCACGGGCCAGTAGAGCTGGGGTGTGAGGTAATCCACCCACGCCTCGCTCAGCCACTTGCGGGAATCGGCGTAAAGCTCGTCGTAGGAGTCGATCCCAGCCTCGACGGTGGGCGGATTCGCTGGGCGCCAGATGCCGAACGGACTGATTCCCACCTTCACCCACATCTTTTCGCCCTTCACGGACGCGTAGAACTCGCGAATGAGAATGTCTACGTTGCGGCGACGCCAGTGCGCCTTGTCGAGCTTTCCTCCGCCGCGGCGATATGCCGCGTACGAGCTCGAATCGGGAAATTCGATCTTCGCGCCGGCTGCGTCCCGTTCGGGGTACGGATAGAAGTAGTCGTCGAGGTGCACGCCATCGATGTCGTACCGGTGCACAACGTCGAGCACGGTCTGCATCATCCGACGTCGCACCTCGGGGAGGCTCGGGTCCATCCAGAGGTATTGCCCATAGGGCCGCACGAGCGCAGGACGCCGCTTGGTCACGTGCGTCGACGCCGTCGGCGCTTCCCGCCAGTAGGCGGCGCGATAGGGGTTGAACCAGGCGTGCAACTCCAGCCCGCGTTTGTGGGCTTCCGTCACGGCGAACTCCAGCGGGTCCCACGCCGGATCCGGCCTCTTTCCCTGCGTGCCGGTGAGGTACCGCGACCAGGGCTCGTACTTCGATTCGTAGAGTGCGTCCGCCTCCGGGCGGATCTGGAACACGACCGCGTTCATTTTGAGACTGGCGGCGCGGTCCAGGATCGCCAGGAGTTCCTGCTGCTGCTCTTCGGTCGAGAGGTCCTGGCGCGAAGGCCAGTCCATGTTCCTGACCGTCGCGACCCAGATACCCCGGAACTCCCTTGCCACCGGGGGCGGACGCAGCGAATCGGGGATTATTTGCGCTTGCGCCACCAGGAAGGGCAAGGCGAGCAGTGCGACGACGATGACCATGCGGGCAAGATAATCCGAGGTGCTAGGTCCTTTCACGTGCCCCACTCTATATTGGGAGAACTTCTGACTCGGCAGGCTATGGCTAGGCAGCGCGGGGGGCCGGCAGGACGAGGACGCGGCGGTGGGTCCAATCCACCGAAAAAACGCGGCTCACGACGCGGCGGTCGTCCACAAGGCAGCAAGCCCGCGGCATCCTATTACATGCAGCCGGGTAAGCGTGGCTCCGTCGTGATCTTGCATCGACCGGTCGGTAATCGCGTTTCGCCGAAGGTGTGCGGCGTCATGCCGAGCCGTAACCACGCCAAGGCACTGGTG
Organism: Gemmatimonadaceae bacterium; assembly: GCA_040902075.1. Lineage (GTDB taxonomy): Bacteria > Gemmatimonadota > Gemmatimonadetes > Gemmatimonadales > Gemmatimonadaceae > DASPMP01. Next base: position 13,412 of record JBBDXZ010000112.1, on the reverse strand, counting down.
GATCAGCTGCGGCGCGCGGAGTCCGCGCTACACGATCTGTTCTACGAGGCGACGGACGACGGGATCGAGGCACTGGAGGCCGTGCTGGCGGCCTGTCGCGACGCGGTGCTTACCCGCTCCCCTCTGGACGCCAATGCGATGTCGCTGGACGAAATGAGCGTCGAGCGTTCGCGCATACAGTCCGAGCTGGACGCGCGGGCGACGCAGGAGCGCGTACTCTCGTAAGAAAGCGCGCGCGCCGACGCGTGCTCACCTAATGGATGGCGGGATGGCGGTTCGGTTGGCTTCTGTGCGCTTTCCAATACAGCAGGCCGCCGACGCCGATGAAGAGCGCCGCGCCACCGACCACCTTCACGAAGAACAGCACGGGCTGCGCCGTGCCGGATGGCGGAATCGTCGCGATGACCATGGCGAACATCGTCACGAAGGCGCCGCAGCCGCCGATGAGCACCGCGCTTCCGATGCCTCGGTGCGCACCCGCGATCTGATCGCGCCGGCGATGGACGATGAGCGAGACGAACAGGTATATGAAGGGAATGAAGTAGACCAGCAGCTGGAGGTCGAGCATGATGAGATACACCGTTTCTACCGTCGTCCCGCGGCCAAGGACGGACAACAGCAGCGCGATCGTTGCCAGCGACGCCATCACGAGGATCGCGACGTACGGCGTTCCCCAACGCGGGTGCACTTTGCCGAACGCGGGAGGAAAATAGCGGTCCAGCCCGAACACGAAGGCCACGCGAGCCGGGCCGCTCACCCAGGCGCCAACGGCACCGAGGTTTCCGATCGCGACTGAGAGCGCGGCGAAGGACACGAGCCACCCGAGCGCCGGCGATATCTCGCGCGCGCCGCGAGAAATGCCCTGGAGCACTCCCGATACGATGTTCAGCTCGCCGACCGGCATGAGCCAGAGGAGCGCACCCGTGCCGAGGATGTAGACCACCGCGATGATCGGCGCGGAGATGAAGACGGAACGAGGCAGCGTTTTCTCAGGGCGCTCGACTTCGGCGGCCATCGTCGCCGCCAGCTCCAAACCGCCGAACGCGAAGGCAATCGACGCCCACAGGTTGAGCGAGCCGAGATCGGTGAGATCGGGAAGGAACGCGCCCGCGGGCATCGGATTCGCGCTCGGCACCCCGGTCGCGATCGCGTACGCGGCGAAGACGATGAGCAACGTGCCGGGGACGACCGTGCCGATGCCACCGACGTTCTGCAACCAGCGGCCGGTGGACTGGCCGACGATGTTCAGCGCCACCGCGATCCACAGCGCGCCCAGCGTGACGGGAAGCACGTACGCCCAGCTCGAGGCGAGCGCGGTGTCCCCGCGCCCAAACGCGAAGGTCGCGATGACGGCCGTGCTCATGAGCAGGTTGGGATAGTAGAGAACGTTGCTCACCCAGTAGCACCAGCCGCAGACGAAACCGTGCTTTTCCCCGAGTGCGCGTTTCGTCCACGCGTAAATGCCGCCTTCCTCGGGGAAGCGACCGGAGAGCTCCACGACCGCCAGCCCGATCGGCACGAAGAAGAGCAACGCCGCGAGGAGCCAGAGCACCAGCGCCGCGGGCCCCGCCTTTGCGGACGTGGCGAGCCACCGCAGGCTGATCACCGCGACCAGGTTGAACAACACCAGGTCGCGGAGCGTGAGGACGCGTTTGAGCGTCGTCACGCGCTGTTATTGCGGGACGCGGGTAGGCGCAGGGGGGAAGGGAGACCTGAGGTCCGCGAACTGACGCAACGGGCTCGGCGCGCGCTCGACGCGGGCTCCATCGATGACCACGATGGGGAGGTTCCTGATGTTGCTCGCCGTATCGATGACGGCGTTCGTTGAGCGCAGAGCGGCGATGCTTTTGAGCGAATTCGGCACGTATGTGGAGTCCACGCGCACGACGTGTATTTCCCACAGGTCTGGATACGTCGGCTCGACCGGAACCGAATCGACGATGCTGTTCTGCTCCACGAGCGGGTTTGGCTCACCCGACGCGTCCACGCCGCGCGCGAACCGCCACATGGACGCGGGCAAGGCACTGACCTGCCCGAAGTCGAAGAACTGGACGTCGCGTCCCTCGTACCACCCGAGCATTCCCGTGGTCGAATCGCGCGCCAGGCGCGTGCCTCGAGGCGCGATCGGCAAGTTGAACAATCGGCTGGTTTCGGAGAGCAACGCTTTCTTCAGGCGCAGGAGCGCTTCGACCGAATCCAGGTCCCGAAGCTGATTGGGCTGCAGGTTGTCGGCCGTCTCGTCGTATATGAGCTGAAACACACCGCTGTAGTCCCGAAGCCCAGGGATCGTCGTGAAGATCGGCCGCTGCCCGCGGATCGCGACGGGGTTTCCCCGCGCGTCGAATCCGTGGATCGGCCAGATCACCTTGCCTGGCGCTACGCCCAGCGGCACCCACCCGAAGTCGTAGTAGAGAACGGTCCGATCGCGATACCAGCCTTGGATCAGCTCATTCTGACCGGCGTATCGGGGCGCCAGTTCCTCCAGAGCGGCTTGGGCTTCTGGTGAAATAGCCGGTAGCGCAGGCATCGTTGCTTGCTGACGCTGCGCCTGGACCGGCATGGAAAGCCACAAGGGCACGCAAACCACCATGCATCGAACCGCAGTTCTCGCAGTTCTCGCAGTTCTCGCAGTTCTCGCAGTTCTCGCAGTTCTCATCCCACCCTCCCGACGCGGAGACCGAGCGCCCACGTGACGTCCCGTGTTCGCTCTGCCGATCCCCAATGATTGGCCATGCGCTCCATCAGCGGAGCTACTGGATCCTCGCCGCATTCGCGGCGGTACCTCGCTACTGCAGACCAGCTCTTCACATACTCGCCGAGTTGACTGAGCGACCACTCCACTCGCAACTCAAAGGGCGGGACGGGGACTTCCTCGAAGGGAAAGGGAATCGTCCGGTAGCCCTCATCCACCCACCGCCGCCCCGCGTTCCAATACGGGCCGACGATGCCGTGCTCAAAATCCCTCAACAGCTCCTCGACGTCGTCGCCGGCGTGGCAGGCACCATAGGACCAGGCGGCTACGACGCCTCCAGGGACCGTGACCCGCCGCACTTCCCGGGCAAACCCGTCGAGATCGAGCCAGTGCAGGGCCTGGGCGACGGTCGTGAGATCCACCGAGCGCTCGGGCAGCCCGCTCGCCTCCGCGGCAGCGACCCGATACTCGACGTTGGGGACGTTCGCCGCATGGGCAATCTGCTCGGCGCTGGCGTCGGTAGCGATGACGCGCTCGAAATAGCGGCCGAGGTCGCGCGCGGCCTGGCCGTTTCCGGTCGCACAATCCCACGCGAGCAGACGGCGCGGCACGAGCGACACGATGAACCGGTACAGCGCATCCGGGTAGCTGGGCCGCGCCGCGGCGTAGGTGGACGCCTGCCGGGAAAACAGGTCCAAGAACATGTCATTCCGAGCGCAGTCAGTGGCCCGGGGTTCCCATGTGCAGCCGCCGTTCGTGGTGCGCGTGCTGGGCGTCGGTCCCCCGCGCCTGGCTGGCAAGTGACACCACGATGCCGACGAGAAATGACAGGGGAATCGTGACGAGCGCCGGGTTCTTGAGCGGGAACCAGGCGTCGCTGTGCTTGAGGACATCCACCTGGATCGTCGGCGACAGCCAGATCAACAGGAGCGTCCCAACCGTTCCGGTGAGGATGCTCGCTACCGCGCCGGCGGTGCTGAAGCGTCGCCAGAAGATGGCCATCAGCAGGGCTGGAAAGTTGCCGCTCGCGGCAATCGCAAACGCGAGCGACACCATGAACGCGACGTTTTGCCCCTTGAACGCGATCCCAAAGAGCACGGCCGCCACTCCCAGCACGACGGTTGCGGCGCGAGCGACCTTGAGCTCTTCGTCGCCGCTCGCTTCACCGTGCCGAACGACGTTCACCCAGAGATCGTGCGAGAGCGCGGACGCTCCCGCGAGCGCCAGCCCCGCCACGACCGCGAGAATCGTGGCGAAGGCGACGGCGGCGATGAACCCCAGGAACGGGGTTCCGCCGATGAACTCCGCGAGCAGCGGCGCGGCCATGTTCCCGCCCTGGTCCACGGCGAGGATGGTGTCCGGCCCGACCAACACCATCGCGCCGAACCCGAGCACGAACGTCAGGAGATAGAAGAAGCCGATCAGCCCTGTCGCGTAAAACACCGACGTGCGCGCCGCCCGCGCGTCGGGCACGGTGTAGAAACGCATCAAGATGTGCGGCAGTCCGGCGGTTCCGAACATCAACGCCATCCCGAGCGAGATCGTGTCCCACGGATTCGAGACGAGTTTTCCCGGAGAGAGGACGGCGTCGCCGTACTTCGCCGCGGCCGCCCCGAAAAGCGCCGCGGGATTGAAACCGAATCTCGACAGCACGAGCATCGCGAGGAGGAATGCGCCACCCAGCAGCAGTACCGCCTTCACGATCTGCACCCAGGTCGTGGCGATCATTCCGCCAAAGAGCACGTAGGCGATCATGGCCGCTCCGACGATGATGATGGCGGTCTCGTACTCCAGGCCGAACATCAGCTTGATCAGTCCACCGGCGCCAACCATCTGCGCAATCAGATAGAAGATCACGGTGGCCAGCGTTCCGATGGCGGCGGCAATCCTGACCGGCGTTTGCTTCAGTCGGAGCGCGACGACGTCGGCGAAGGTGTATCTGCCGAGGTTGCGGAGCGGCTCCGCGATCAGGAAGAGCACGACCGGCCAGCCGACGAGCCAGCCGGTGGAGTAGATCAGGCCATCGAAGCCGGTGGTCGAGACGAGACCGGCGATTCCAAGGAAGGACGCCGCGCTCATGTAGTCGCCGGCGAGCGCCAAACCATTTTGGACCGGGCTAATCGTGCGCCCCGCCGCGTAAAAGTGCTCGGTCGTGCGCGTCTTGCGGGCCGCCCAGTACGTGATGCCCAGCGTGATCGCGATGAAGACGAAAAAAAACACCATCGCGATCGCGTTCGGCTGCCCGATCGCCGTCTGAGGAGTTTGGGGAATCACTTCTCCCCTCCGGCCTCACGGTCGCCGATCGCCTTGAGCGCGGTGTCGTAGTGCGCGTTCGCCCAGCGCACGTAGAACCACGTCAGCAGCCACGACGCAACAATGACCAGGGCGCCGAGGAGAATCCCGAGGCTCAAACCCGGTACGATCTTCCGCGCGAGCAGCTCCTTCTCGAACGCGATCAGGCCAATGAATCCAAAGTAGATCACGATCATGGCGGCCGTCAGCGAGATCGCGATCCGGCTGCGCGCCTGCGTGAGTGCGCGCAGCTGGTCGGTGGAGTCCCCGGGTTGCGTCATCGTATTTGAATGCGAGCTATTTGCCGCCTAGAGACCGGTAAACGAGCTCGACCAAGACCGGCGGCTGTATGAAGCCTTTGCCCCAGCGCGCATCGAAATCCGCGGTCAGCCCGGCGGCCTTCAACTGTTCGAGCGTCCTGCCCTTCTGCATCTCGGCGCGGACGCGATCGCGGACTGTCGCGACCATGTTGCGGTACGTCCGCAGACCGTCGCAGTTGGTCGCGGCACCATGTCCCGGAATCACGATGGTCTGCGCGCCGCACATCGCGAGCACCCGGTCGGCCACGGCGATAATGCCGTTCACGCTGCCTCCGGTGGACACGTCGATGAACGGATAGCCCATGTTGAAGAACGTGTCGCCCATGTGCACCACGTCGGCCTTCGTGAAATGGATGATGACATCGCCATCGGTGTGCGCCGCCGGCACGTGAAACGCCACGAGGTCATCGCCGTTGATGTGGAACGTGACCGAATCCGTGAATGTGACGACCGGCAGACTGGACGCGGGCGATGCGGGCGTACGGAAATCGTACATGGCATTGAATTGCTCGGCCGACATGCGCTTCCGCACGTTGTTGTGCGCGACGAGGAGCGCGCCCGCCTTGCCGAGGTTCTCGTTGCCGCCGGTGTGGTCGCCGTGCCAGTGCGTGTTCACCACGAACCTGATGGGTTTCGACGTGACTGCGGCGACCGCCGCGATGATCTTGGGCGTCAGGGGCGCATACTGGTCGTCGACGAGAAAGGCCGCGTCCTCTCCGACGCTCAGACCGATGTTCCCGCCGGCGCCGGTGAGCATGTAGACCCCACCGCGCAATGCCTGTGCTCTGACGGTGACCGTGTCGAAGTTCTGCTGGGCGGCCAGCAGGCTGGGAACCAGTGACAGAAGAAGATAGGGACGCATCATGGGAGTTGGGCTTTAAATGGAAGACATAAACTGCGCCTGCTTCCGAATGAGGCGCAACGCTTCCATCCGGATCACGCCGCTGAAGGGACCCACGACCGTCCAATACCGTCGAAAGGCGCGCCGGCTCTCGTCGTCGGCGCAGAGCACCCGGGTCTCCGTGGTCAACCGCGATCCAGTGGCGGTTCGCTCTACGCGAAAATTCCAGGCTGCTTTCGCGGTGTCCGGCGCAGGCGGCGCGCGGAAGGACGCGAGGTCGCCGTCACCCACATTGCTGCGCAAGGACCAGAACTTTCCGACGACACCCGCGACGACCTCGCGCGGCGGATCCTGGCCAAGCAGGAAGAACGATCCACGACTCGGCAGCTCGCCGAAGCGGAACGACCCGTGTCGGCGCCGGCCGAGCGAGCGAATCACCATGAGAACCTTGGCGATCATCGAGTCGGCGAGATTCGTCTCCAGCACCGCGCGATAGACGGTCTCGGCGGGTGCGTGGACGTTCGTGGCGTATGACGCACGGACGTCGTACTCGGGCATGAAGTCGTCGAGCAGCGCCGCGGCCGAACGGCTTCCCCCGCCCGCCGCCTGCGTGCGCAGTCGCGACAGATCGGCCGGCGTGTCGACGTCGATGGGCTTGGCCTCCTGTTGTTCCAGGAATGCCACGCGCGCGGGATGGCGGTCGGTCACCGCCCGCGCCCCTTGATCGCCTGGAAGCGCGCGCAGCTCCTCGAATGCCGAACGCTGGAAGAGCACGGGATGGCCTCGAACTCCGCGGAACGTCGGCACGATGATGCTCGCGTCTCCGGCGCGGGAGCGCGAGATGACGCGCTCGAGGACGGCCGGATTCAGAGTGGGTTCGTCCGCCAGCGCGACGAGAACCGCGTCGGCGTGGGCGGTGAGCGCCGTCACCCCGCACGCAATCGAGCTTCCCATGCCGCGATTCGGGTTCGGGTTCACGACGAACCGCACGTCGAGACCCGCGAGCGATCTTCGGATTTCCGCGTGCTCGGGCGGAACGACGACCACGATCTCGTCCACAAGCGGATGTCGCAGCGTCTCCGCGCACCACCGGATGATCGGTTTGCCCTCGAGCTCCTGGAGCAGCTTCGGGCCGTTGAAGCGGCGCGCCGATCCCGCCGCCAGCAGGAGCGCCGCGATCACGCCGGTGGACGCATCCTCGAGAGTGCCTCGCGCAGTGTCCGCACGGGCAGTATCGCGCACAGGAGGCGCGCCGCCGGCAGTTGCGTACCGAGCGCCGCGACGACTTCGTCGTCGGAGACGCGTGAAGCGTCGTCGATGGGCATGCCGTTCACCCGCTCCGTCAGTAGCGACGCCGACGCCGTACAGATCGCGCACGCGTTCGCCGTGAACGCCGCCGAGCGAATCGTGTCGTCCGCGATTTCCAGCTCGATGCGGACGCGATCGCCGCAGAGCGGGTTGTAGCCTTCGTGGCTGGCGGTGGGACGCTCGAGCGTCCGCTGGTTTCGCGGCCGGCGAAAATGCTCGAGAACCGTGGCGCCATATGGAGTCGTCATCGGCGCGCGATCGGCTTCCCCTCACGGACGGCCACGAGCTGCGCGGCGATGCTGAGCGCGATCTCTTCGGGCTCGCGACCTCCGATGTCGAGTCCGATCGGTGAGTGCAGGCGCCCGACTTCCTCCTCGGAAAGCCCTTCGTCGCGCAACAGCGACCGGACCGCCTCGGCGCGCTTGCGACCGGCGAGCATGCCCACGAATCGGACGGGAGCGCGCAGGGCCTCCCGGAGAATAGGGAGCTCGTATTTGTAGTCGTGCGCGGCCAACACGATGTACGCGCCCGCCGTCAAATGCGGCCGCACGAGATCCGACGGCATTCCGACGAGGAGCTCGTCGGCTGAGGCAAAGCGCTCCTTCGTCGCATAGCGTTCGCGCCCGTCGACCACGACCACGCGCAAGCCAAGCGAGTGCGCGAACCGCGCGAGTGCCGCCGCGACGTCGGAGGCTCCCACGAGCACGAGCGTGTCCGCGGGCGCGATGCGCTCAATGAAGGCATTCGGGTCAACCGCATCGTGTGTGTCCGTGAAAACAGCGCGCAGCGGGGCCTTGCCCTGCGGCATCGTCGTGACGACGAATGCGGTATGTCCCGACCGGCTGATGCGGGCCGCCGACTCGTACGCCGTGACCGCCGGGTCGTTGCCGTTGAGCGAGACCGGCTCGATCAACAGGTCGAACTCCGCCCCGCAAGCGAGACCCAGCTCGAGCGCTTCGGCGTCGTCGACGATGACCGTGACGCGTTCGCTGCGATTCTGCCGCAGCAAGCGCTCGCCATGCTCGACGACGCGCGCGTCCACGCACCCGCCGATCGAGACCGAGCCCAGCAAGCGACCGCCCTCGCCAACGAACAGCTTTGCGCCGAGCGGACGAGGACTCCCGCCGCGCGCCGCGATGAGCGTGGCCATCGCGACCCGTCGCTCATGCGCCCCGCGCAGACTCGCGAGCTGTTCGACGAAATCCGTCATGCCTCAGTTTTCAGTCGAGTCATCGAGCGCGTCAAGCCACAGTCGGCGAATCTCGCTCGCTCCGACGGCGTTCGGCTCGATCCAGGACCGTTTCCAGTACCAGCGATCCGGCTCCTCGGCGGTGACCCCGTGACCGAGGAAGTGCTTGTACGCGTCGGCCACCGCGGTTCCCGGCGTGTTCCGGCCGACCGTCTGAATCTGGTCGTTCAGGTCGTGCAGCGCCTCGAGGGGAAGCTTGCCAGCGTCGTCGAACACGCCGGGAATGCGCCGCGTGTCGTCGGACGGGTCGTAGATGGTGGTCAACAGAAGCGTGGACTTCGGCCGAGCGCGGCGCAGTGCGTCCACGAGCAGCTCGTACCCTTCGCCGATGTCCTTCACGATTCGTCGCAGCAGCTCCGGCTTGGGCCGATTCCAGAATGCGCTGAGCAGATCGTTGCCGCCGACCGAGAGCGTGATCAACGTGTCGCCCTCGGTTTCATCGATCTGGGGGAGTTGCGAGCCGAACACGTCGCCGATGGTCGCGCCGTCTTCAGCAACGTTGAGATAGCCGATCTTGGGGTCGCGGGAACGGAGATCCCAGCCGGTGAATTCCGGATATCGGTCGTCCACGTTTTTGTGGAGCAGCGAGGCCGCGCCTATGGGCGCCACCATTCCGGCTCTGGCATTCCACTCGAGCGCGACGGGGAGATCGATCTCGCCCGCGTCGAGCGCGGGATAAAGATCGATGGACATTGAGTCGCCCAAGGCGATGTACTGCTTGAAAGACATGCGTGGTTGATAGCGATGGCACTGGAACTGACACGCTGGGAGGTCTACAGAAGCAGGTCGCGAGAATGGACGGTATTAGTGCGCGTCATTCGACTGCAGGGAGCTCTAGTCCGCGAGTAGCCAGTATCCGAACCACCGCCTCGCCAATCTTAGAATTCGGCGTACTTGCCCCCGCCGTGATGCCCAACTGGATCTCTCCCTCTGGCAACCAATCGCTCGTATCCGCCTCGCTGTGCTTGAGCCCCGGCGGGCGATGATGGACCGATCCGGTGTCCGGATCGATCCCTTCCGGCGACTCGACGTGATACGTCGGCACGCGTTCCGCGCAGAGCGCCGCGAGCGAGATCGTGTTACTCGAATTGAACCCGCCGATCACCACCATCACGTCGAGGGGTTCGCGGAGCAGCGCTTCGACGGCGTCCTGCCGCTCCTGCGTCGCGCTACAGATCGTGTCGAAGGTTCGGAAATCTTTTTCGCGAGCCGCGTCGCCCCGAGCGCGCGCCAACGCCGACCCGACCGCTTCACCGATCGCCAGTGATTCGCGCGCCAGCATCGTCGTCTGATTGGCGACGCCGATCCGCTGCAGATGCATCGAGGGATCGAAGCCGGGAGACACGCCCTGGCCAAGCCGGGACATCAGGGCGTCGGACGTGGCGCGCCCTTCCACGAAATCGCAAACCAGTTTCGCTTCGGCCATGTCGCGGACCACGATGTAATGACCGTTGCCGTACTTGCGGACCTGCGACGCCGTCGCGCGCGTTTCCTCGTGGTAATGCTTACCGTGAATCAGCGCGGTAAAGCCGTCCTTCGCGTAGCTCTCGACGCGCTTCCAGACGTTGAGCACCGACCCGCAGGTCGTGTCCACCAGGATGCACCCGATGCGGCGGAGCTCTTCGAAATCGTGAATCGTCACGCCAAACGCGGGGAGGATCACGACGGCGTCGGGGGTGACCGCGGCGAAGGCGAACTGGCCATCGCGCGGGAGCAGAATCTCGATCCCCATGTCGCGCAGGCGGGTGTTCACGTGCGGGTTGTGAATGATCTCGCCAACTAGATAGATGCGACGGTCGGGGAACTTCCGGCGCGTCTGGTAGGCGTACTCCACCGCCCGTTCGACCCCGTAGCAGAACCCGAATTCGCTGGCAAGACGTATGGTGACGTCACCGACCGTCAGGGTGTAGTCCTCGGCCCGCATGCGGTCCACGAGCCTGCCGCTGTAGTCGGCGGCGAGCTCGTCCTGGACCTGGGCTTTGAGGCCGAAACCCTTTCTGAAATAGGTACTTGGGTCGGGTGCTGCCATGCCGGAAACCTAGCCCTTTCCCGAGCTGTTCGGGCGACGGACGCGACCGTTTGGTCGCTGGGCCGCCGACCGCGGGGTATCTTGGTGGAGAGTCCCCCTTCCCGACTGACTCACCGATTCACCGATTCACCCTCTGATGACGCTGATTGATGTAGTCAGCCCGGGCACGGAAACCTTCGCAAGCACGCCGCTGCTTCGGCCAGCGGCGGTCCGGAGAGGCGACATGATCGGCGTGGTCGCTCCGTCGTACTCGCCCCGTGAGGGCTGGCTCACTCGCGGGATCAAGGCGCTCGAGCGCGCGGGATTCCAGGTGCTGCTCGACGCCGAGTTGATGTCGCTGCGTCGCTTCAGCCGGAAGGAAGACGAGCGCCGCGCCGAGAATTTCATGTCCATGTGGCTGGACTCGCGGGTGAACGCCCTGATCGGAGGCACCGGCGGCTATGGCGCGGTTCGCATGCTCCCGTACCTGGAACCGGAGGTTTTCCGACTGAACCCCAAACCGTTCGTGGGCTATTCGGACGTGACGGCGCTGCACCTCTGGCTGAACCGGCGCGCGGGGCTTCGAACCTTTCACGGACCAACGGTCGACGACCTGGTGCCGGGCTCGCGCGACCCCACCCTCGCGTCACTGCTGACGGCGCTCACCTCTCCCTTCCCTACGACGCGGCTCGGGCGCGGGGTGACGCGTCCCATACGGGCCGGCCGGGCGGTCGGTCGCCTCGTCGGCGGCAACCTTTCGCTCGTTCAACAGTCCATAGGCACACCGTACGAAGTCCAGGTGGACGACGCGATTCTGTTCCTCGAGGAGACCAAGGACCCCATGTCCGTGGTCGACGAGCGCCTGCTTCATTTACGCGCTTCGGGCTTGCTTCCTCGCGTGCGTGGTATCGTATTTGGACACCTGTCGCTCGACCGCTCCGAAGAGGACGAGTTCGAGGACTTCGTATTGGACCTGGTCTCCGACCTGGACGTGCCCGTGCTCATGGACTTCCCCGCTGGCCACGAGATTCCCAACCTCACCTTGCCGCTCGGCACGGAGGTGGAGCTCGTCGTCGAAGAGGAGACCGGGTGGATCCAGTACGGCGAGGACGCCTTACTGCCGCCGCTCTCCATTACATGAGCGATCACTTCGACCTCGTCGTCATCGGTGCCGGCCCCGCCGGCGAAAAAGGAGCGGCGCAGGCCGCCTACTTCGGCAAGAAGGTTTGCATCATCGAGCGCTCGCCGAAGCCCGGTGGCGCGGCCGTGAACACCGGAACGATTCCCTCCAAGACGCTGCGTGAGACCGCGCTCTACTTCAGCGGCCTGCGACAGCGCGGACTGTACGGCGTCGACTTGCGCGTGAAGCACGACATCACGATCAGCGACTTCATGTTTCGGGAGCGCGCGGTCGTGGACGCCACGTGGGCGCTGATCGACGAGAACCTGAAGCGGCACAACGTCACGGTGTTTCAGGGCTCGGCGAAGATCGTGGGTCCGAAATCCGTCGTGGTGACGCGGTACGGACAACCCGAGCGCACGATCACGGGTGAGGCGATACTCATCGCGACCGGCTCGCACCCGCAGCAGCCGACCGGCGTGGACGTCGACGGGACGATCGTCGTTGACAGCGACTCGCTCCTCACGCTTCAGAAGATTCCGACGCGCATGGTAGTCATCGGCGGCGGCGTGATCGGTTGCGAGTACGCGTGCATTTTCGCCGCGCTCGGGGTGAAAGTGACTATTGTCAATTCTAAATCACGCCTGTTGGCGCATCTCGACGCCGAGGTCGGCGAGGCGCTGCGCCGGCAGATCACGGCGCGCCTCGGGATCTCGGTGCAGCTGGATGTGGAGCCGACGGAGATCGTGGTGGAAGAGCAGCACGCGCGCGTCAAGCTGTCTGATGGAACGGAGCTGTATTCGGACGTCGTGCTCTTCAGCGCCGGTCGCGTGGGCAACACGGAAGGACTCGGGCTCGAGGAGCTCGGCGTGCGATCCAACCAGCGCGGCTACATCCAGGTGGACAAGAACTATCGCACCGCGGTGCCGAGCATCTACGCCGCGGGCGACGTCATCGGCTTTCCCGCGCTCGCCTCGACGGCGATGGAGCAGGCGCGCGTCGCCGTCTGTCACGCCTTCGATTTGAAATACAAGCAGGAGGTGTCCGCCGTGTTGCCGTACGGCGTCTGGACGATTCCGGAAATCGCGACGGTCGGCGAGACGGAAGACGCGCTCGCGACGCGCGGGATTCCCTATGAAGTCGGGCGATCGTCGTATCGGATCAATCCGCGCGGACAGATTCTCGGTGACACGGACGGATTTCTGAAGCTCCTCTTCAATCCGGATGACCAGCGCGTGCTCGGCGTGTCGATCGTCGGTGAGGGCGCGTGCGAGCTCATCCATCTCGCGGCGTCGGTGATGACGTTCGGCGGGTCGATCGACTACTTCATCCAGGGAGTCTTCAACTATCCGGCGCTCTGCGACGCGTACAAGTACGCGGCGTACGATGGATTGCAAGCCCTCGCGCGTCGACGCGCGAAAATTCCCGGTCTGCCCGCAACAGGAGAGCAGCAGGCTGTCAAGATGTAGACGTACTAGGCCTGCGGGAAAATTTTTTTTCGTCTTGCGGATGGGTGGTTCGGGCGATAAGCTACTCGCGCAATCATGACGACCGCGACGCCGCCGACAACCGAGCTCTCTCC
>JBBDXZ010000111.1:0-17621 GCA_040902075.1 Gemmatimonadaceae bacterium | reverse complement strand
CCGCCGATGGGAGGGGACTGGCGCAGACGTCAACCGCGCGCCTGCGCGGGCGCAGTAGGATACCTTCGCTCCGCTCCTCCATCACGACGAACTCGCCAATGCGGTAGCGCGCGAGCGTCGCGGCGGGGATCCGGATGCCGCGCGAGTTGCCGACGCGCGCGACCTTGAGTTCGATCGGCTTCATGTAATGACAGTAATTACATTTTTGTGCGGAGATCAATCGGTTCACTTCGTGAATTGCATCATGTACGAACTCGCACCAGTCCGTAGCTTCGTGCGCCTTTCCGCACCACGATGTACCCGCCCTGCATGATCGTGTTTCCAAGGTCATGCGCGAGGTCCGCGCTCAGTCGCTCCTCGTTCACATAAAGACCGCCCTGGTCCAGAGCGCGTCGCGCTTCGCCCCGGCTCTTGAAAAGCAGCCCTTCACCCGAAATCGCAGACAGTAAGTCGTTCGTCGTGAGCAAGCCATGCAAAACCAGGTAGAATGTGGGGATCTCTCGCTCGAGAAGCTGCAGCGCGACTGGCGACAGTGTCCTGGGTTCGGCCTTTCCGAATAGCAGCGCGGAAACCTCCTCCGCGGCCCTGAGCGCAGCGCCACTGTGGACGCGCCCGGTGACGTCCCGAGCCAGCGTGCGCTGCGCCTCCCGCGCCTCCGGCCTGTCTGTCGTCGCGTGATCCAGCTCCTCGATCTCCCGGCGATCGAGCAAAGTGAAGAAGCGCAGCATCCGGCCCACGTCGCGATCGTCGGTATTGATCCAGAACTGATAAAAGCGATACGGCGACGTGCGCTCCGGATCGAGCCACACCGCGCCAGCCTCGGTCTTGCCGAACTTCGATCCCGACGCCGTCGTCAGCAGCGGAAAGGTCAGCGCGTGCGATTCCGCGGCCGCCGTGCGCCGAATCAGCTCGATCCCCGCCGTGATGTTCCCCCACTGGTCGCTGCCGCCAAGCTGCAGCGTCACGCCCTCGCGCTCGTACAACTGCAAATAGTCGTACGCCTGTAGTAGCATGTACGAGAACTCGGTGTACGACAGCCCGCCTTCGAGCCGCGACTTCACGGACTCCTTTTGCATCATGTAGTTGACCGTGAAGTGCTTTCCGACGTCCCGCATGAATTCGATTGCTTTCAGCGGAGCGAGCCACTCGGCGTTGTCGCGAACGAGCGCGCCGTTCGTTCCGCTCGTGTCGACGAATCGCTCCAGTTGAGCGCGAATCAGCCTGGTATTGGCGACGATCTCGTCCGGGGAGAGCAGCGGCCGTTCCTGCAATTTGCCGCTCGGGTCGCCTATCATGCCCGTACCGCCCCCCGCGAGGAATACCGGGCGATGTCCATGTCGCTGCAGATGAACCAGCCCCATGACAGGCACGAGGTTTCCGACGTGGAGGCTGGAGGCCGATGGATCGAAGCCCACGTAACCGGAGACCATGTCGCGGCCGAGCGCGTCTGACAGTCCGTCGGTGTGCTGAGCGAGCAGCCCGCGCCACCTGAGTTCGTCGAGCAGCGGGTGGGAGGAGGCCGGCGCGGGTCTCGGCGGGGCGGGCGGTGGCGTCATGGGACCAAAATTAGACGCGGCTGGTACTTAAAGTCAGTTAGCTTCCGAGGCCATGGCGAAGCACCAATATCAGGTCAATACCGGCGGCAGTTTCCGGGCGCGACACCCCCGGCTGATACGGTGGACGTTGTTGAGCGTCACCTTCGGCACGTCATTCATCGCCGGCTTTGCGTATGCGGGCTGGGCGCTCGTCTGTCGCGCCGGACAGTGTCCGGCTGTCGAAGAGCTCGATTCCTACCAGCCACGGCAGACGTCGAAGCTATACGCCGCAGACGGCCGGTTCATCGCCGAGCTCGGGCTCGAGCGTCGCACCCTCATCAAGTTCGCCGACATGCCCCCGCAATTGCGCGCAGCCTTCCTCACTATCGAGGACAAGCGCTTCTACGACCACAGCGGCATCGACTGGTTGCGTGTGGCCGGTTCGACCGTGAACGTCATCCGCACGCGCAGCTTCAGCCAGGGCTTTTCGACGATCACGATGCAACTCGCGGGCAACATTTTCCCCGAGCAAATCAACCGTCGCGAGAAGTCCCCCACGCGCAAGCTGAAGGAAGCGAAAATCGCGCGCGCCATCGAGCACAGGTATCCGAAGGACCGGATCCTCGAGCTCTACATGAATCAGATCTACCTCGGCAACAGCGCCAACGGCGTGGAGACCGCATCGCAACGCTACTTCGGCAAATCGGCGCGCGAGCTGAATCTCGCCGAAGCCGCGATGCTGGCCGCGTTGCCCAAAGGTCCGGAGCGCTACAACCCGCGCAAGTATCCCGACCGCGCCGTCCAGCGGCGCAACACGGTCATCGAGATCATGCGCCGGGAAGGGGTCATCAGTGACGCCGATGCGAGTCTGGCCAAGGCCTATCCGCTGCGCATGGCGACCAAGACCGAGGCCGGTGACGTCGCTCCATACTTCGTCGAGTGGATCCGCCAGTTGTTGGACCAGCAATTCGGCCAACAGCTGTACGAGCAGGGGCTCAAGGTCTACACGACGCTCGATCTCGATCTGCAATCCGCCGCGGAGCGCTCGCTCGAGCGGCAGTTGCGCGCGATCGAGAACGGGAACTTCGGAGCGTACAAGCACCAGTCATACGAGCAGTACGTCGCCCAAATCAGCGACGTCAACGGACGGGAAACACCGAATTCGCCGTATCTCCAGGGCGCGTTCATCGCGATGGACCCTCGGACCGGCGCCGTGCGCGCCTTGGTCGGCGGGCGCAGCTTCGACGACTCCAAGTTCAATCGCGCGGTCCAGGCGCTTCGGCAACCCGGATCCACGTTCAAGCCCGTCGTGTATGCCGCCGCCGTGCAGAATGGACGGCCGCCGACGTACATCCTCGACGATTCTCCCTTGACGCTCGTGATGGCGCAGGGAGATACGTGGAGCCCGCAAAACTTCGACAATGAATTCGAGGGTCAGATTCCGCTGCGCCGCGGGCTCTTCCAGTCGCGTAACGTCCCGACCGTTCGCCTCGGAATGGAGCTCGGTGAGCAGACGGTCGTGGACATGGCTCGCAAGATGGGGATATCGACCGCCATCCCGCTCTATCCGGCCGTCCACCTCGGCGCGGCGTCCGTGTATCCGCTCGAGATGGTCGCGGCCTACTCGACCTTCGCGACTCTCGGAATGCAGGCGCGCGCGTTAGGCATCGCGCGCGTCGAGAATGCCCAGGGTGAAGTGCTCTGGACGCCGGAAACGGTGCGCGTGCCGGTGCTGTCACCCGAAGAAGCGTGGCTGATGGTGGACATGATGAAAGACGTGGTCCGCCGTGGCACAGCCGCTGCCGCGGTGGGCTCCGTGTTCCCGCTTCCGTCTGGCGGGAAAACCGGAACGACGAACGACTATACCGATGTCTGGTACATCGGGTACACGAGTGATCTCGTTGCGGGCGTCTGGATGGGTCTCGACAAACCCGAGCGCATCATGCCCAATGCGCAGGGCGGCCGGCTCGCGGCTCCGGCGTGGACCGCGTTCATGACGGAAGTCTATCGCCGCAAGCCGGCGCCGCCCGACTGGCCGCGCCCCGCGGGCATCATCACGAAGACCGTGGATCTGCTTCAGAACCTGGAATGGGTGCCCGGCTGTCCGGGCGTCGAAGCGACGGAGTTCTTCATTGCCGGAACCGAACCGACCATTCCCTGCAACCTGATGCCTGGTCTGCCCCCCGACACAGGCGGGTTCTCGACGTACGCTCCGGGAACCCTGCCGCCGCCCGGCGGCGTGCGCGACACCAACCTGAGCTCCATTCCGTCCGTTCCGACCGGGCGCGTAGTCCCAGGAGCCGCTCCCAGTCCCATTGCGGTACCATCATCCCAGCCGCCACAGCCGCGTGATACCTTCGCGCGGCCGCGAGCACAACCGCCTCAGACGCCACCAGGCACGTCGATCACGCTATCGCCTCCGCGCGACACGAGCCGAATTCGCATCGATAGTGTGAAACGCGGCAACGTGATCATTCGCCGCGACAGCACTCGGCCTCGCACGGATTCCATTCAGCAACAGGGTCGCGGGCGCCCGCCATCCTGACCTCGTGATCCGATATCACGCGCGGTGGGTGCTTCCCATCAGCGCGCCGCCGTTCGAGAACGGCACTGTCGCGGTCGCGGATGGACGAATTTCCTACGTCGGTCCTCGAGCCGGCGCGCCGCGCGGGGAGGACTCGGATCTCGGCGACGCGCTCCTGATGCCGGGGCTCGTGAATGTCCACACCCATCTCGAGCTGACCGTGATGCGTGGGTTCCTCGAGGATCTGGATTTCGCGCAGTGGATCATTCGCCTCAACAAGGTGAAGCGCGCCGTGCTCGATCGCGATCGCATGCTCGACTCGGCGCGTCTCGGATTGGCCGAAGGGATTCGTAACGGCATCACGACGTATGCCGACACCTGCGATTCCGGTGTCGCGTTCGACGCGATGCGCGAGACGGGCGTTCGGGGGATCATGTATCAGGAGGTCTTCGGACCCGACCCGGCAACCTGCGCGACTTCGCTGGCCGAATTACGGGCAAAAGTCAGCGACCTTCGTGCGCGCGAGACGCCGCTCGTTCGCGTCGGCGTCTCGCCGCACGCGCCGTATACGGTGAGCGATGCCTTGTACGCCGCCGTCGCCGATTACGCATTGCGGGAGAAGCTGGCCGTCGCGGCGCACATAGCCGAGAGCGAAGCCGAGCGCCGGCTCGTCGAGCGAGGAGAGGGAGTGTTCGCGGACGGCCTCCGCCAGCGGGGAATCGCGATCGCTCCGCGAGCGAGGACGAGCCTCGAATTGCTCGACAAATCCGGCGTCCTCGCGACGCGTCCGCTCCTCATTCACTGTGTTCGCATCGACGGGAAGGACCTCTCGACCATCGCGAGGAGTCGTTCACCCGTCGCGCACTGTCCGGTGTCGAATGCCAAGCTCGGGCATGGGACGTCACCGCTCCTCGAGTTGCTCGACGCGGGCGTGACCGTTGGCATCGGCTCCGACTCGGTCGCGAGCAACAATCGCATGGACATGTTGGCCGAGGGACGCGCCGCGATCCTCGCGCAACGGGCACGCCTCGCGCGTCACGACGTGCTGTGCGCGAAGGACGCGCTCTTCCTGACGACGCTCGGCGGTGCGCGCGCACTCGGTTTGGAGAAAGAGGTGGGCTCGCTCGTGGTGGGAAAGAGCGCCGACCTGGCGGCGTTCCCGCTCGATGCGACTACCATCCCCGTGCATGATCCAGAAGCAGCCGCGATTTTCGCCCTGCCCGGAGTTGCTGCCAGGCTCGTGACGATTGCGGGGCGCGAGCTGGTCCGCGACGGCACATTGCTCGCGGCCGATGCGGAGTTGTCGTCACGCATCGAAACGACCGCGGAACGAATGCGCGAGTGGTCCCAATCCGAATTAGCGAAGCCCGGCGAACGCGGTTAGAATCAGCTTCGATCACCTTCGGACTCGAAAATGTCACAGCCAAGCGGCCGCACGAACAAGATCTGGCGCGACGGACAGCTCGTGAACTGGGAGGACGCGACCATTCACGTCCTGAGTCACGTCGTCCACTACGCCTCCAGCGTTTTCGAAGGCGTCCGCTGTTACGAGGGTCCGTCCGGCGGCGCGATTTTTCGCGCGCGCGAGCACATGCGCCGCCTGCACGACTCGTGCAAGATCTATCGGATGAAGATGGACTACTCGATCGACGAGCTCGTTCAGGCGATGTCCGACACCGTCGCGGCCAACGACCTGCGTGAGTGCTATCTGCGACCGCTGGTCATACGGACCGGAGAGACGATGGGCGTGTATGGTGCCAGCCTCCCGGTGGAGACGTTCATCATTGCGTGGAGGGCGGGTCCCTATCTCGGCCACGAGGCGCTGACGAAGGGCGCGGATGTGCGGGTGTCCAGCTGGCGGCGCGCGGCGCCGAGCACGATCCCGACGATGGCGAAAGCGGGCGGCAATTACCTCAGTTCGCAGCTCTCGAAGATGGAGGCAAAGGCGGACGAGTATGCGGAAGGCATCATGCTCGATTCGCTTGGCTTCGTGTCGGAAGGAAGCGGCGAGAACCTCTTTGCGGTTCGCGATGGCTGCCTGTACACCACACCGCTCAGCGCCGGAATCCTTCAGGGCATTACGCGGGACTCGGTGGTGACCATCGCGCGCGATCTCGGCGTCGACGTCCGCGAGCAGGTGTTGCCGCGCGAATTCCTCTACGTCGCCGACGAATTGTTCTTCTCGGGCACCGCCGCCGAGATCACTCCGATCCGTTCCGTAGACCGCATCGACGTGGGCGATGGAAAGCCGGGCCCGCTGACGCTGCGAATCCAGCGAGAGTATCTCGGCATCGCCAAGGGAAAGATTCCGGATCGTCACGGATGGCTGACTCCGGTACCCGAACCAGCGGTTGCGGCGCGTTAAGTCGCTGTTAGCTCGTATTTTCCCTTGTTGAGCCTGGGAATCGGGCATATTCTTCTTTTGTGATCTTAGGCTGCCTCGCACTGAATGCTTCGTTCGAGCCACTCACCATGGTTCCGATGAAGCGCGCGCTCCGGTTGGTGATCGACGGCAAGGCGGAGATTATCGAGGCCGATTATGACCGCATCGTGCGTTCGGAACGGCTCACGATTCCTCGCCCCGCCGTCATTCGGCTGACGCGGTTCGTCCACGTTCCGCGCCGGTTCCGGCGGCACGTGACCAACACGTTCCTCTTCGCGCGCGATTCCTACCGCTGCCAGTACTGCGGCCGGCACATGACCGAGTTCAAGCCGCGTGAAGCGCTGACGCGTGACCATCTGGTTCCGCTTTCACGCGGCGGCACCAACGATTGGACGAACGTCATCACGGCGTGCAGCCCCTGCAACACGCGCAAGGGCAACCGCCTGCCCGAAGAGATCGGGATGCATCCGCTCACCCATCCGGTCGAGCCGCACTTCGTGCACCTCAGTTGGGCGGTTCGACGTCTCACGCCGATCCAGGCGCGCTACATCCGCACGTTCTACGGCGATCAGGTGCTGCACCAACTCGAGGCGCTCGAGCAGCGTCATCCGGAGCCGCACCGCGAACCGCGCCATCCCGAAGCTCGGGCGCATGGGCACGATCACAAGCATCACCACGATCACAAGCACCACGCGCACGGGAAGCACCACTAAGCAACCCCTGCTCCCTTTTTTTTACGCCCGGAACGTTCGCGACCGCGCCTCGTAGTGGCGCGTCTCCCCGCCCAGGACGCGCGAGAGTAGCGTCCCGAGACCTCGCCGCAGAGCGGATAGCGGCGCGCGCTTTCCACGCACCGCGGGCTGCAGCTCTCCGCGCAGCCATCGCTGGAGCTCGTCGAGATCGCTCACGGAGAGCGCCTCGACGTCGAGCACCAAGTTGTAGTAGTACTGCGCCCCCAATCGCCGAGGCGGGAGGGCGACGGAGTATGGCTTGACCATGACGTCCGCCTCCGCCGCCTCGAGCGTGGGATACCCGCCGAAGTCCTGCTCGAACGCCGTCCCGTGCCGCCGAACGGCGAGGTATTGCTGGCTGTACGCGTCATAGCGCACGAGCAAGTTCCAGTTCTGCGAGGATTCGATCTCGTCGAACATGCCACCGACGCGCCACAGCTCCAGCCGGAAGGTCAGGCCCGCGGGGAAGCCGCTCCTCAACAGCTCCCGAATCTTTCGGTCGCTGGACAGCACGCGCGCGGCGCGCACGCTGGCGCCCGCCGGCGGCGAATTCGACTCGAGAACGGAGACTTCCACCAGCGGTCCCGCACTCCGCTGCGCGGAGGCGGGAAGGGCGACAACCAGGAACAGAAACGCGAGCGCGAGTCTCGTTTGCACGTCACTCAGAATCGATGTCGAATCCGCACAAAGAAGTTGGCTGCCTCCTTCGGCTGGCTCATGGCCTTCGCGACGTAGAGGCCGACGATGTCGAAATCGAGACCGACTCCGAGATTCGTCCGGAACGTCGACAGGGCGGGAAGCTTTTCGCGCTCGACAAGCAGCGGATCGGCGCCCGTGGGCGCCCCAACGAGCCATCCCCGTCCGGCGTCGGCGAAGAACACCCAAACACCGTCAGAGTGGCTCCGCATGTAGTGATCGTCTTCCCAATCGGTAAACAGATCGAAATGCAGATCGCCGCGATACTCCACCTGAGCGAGCGCCATGCGGTCGCACTGGCCGGGAACGCCAGGGACGTATCCGTTATTCGGAGCCGTCGCGACCTGGATCGTGCACGTCAGCGTATTGACGGCGGAAGGCGTCCTGAAGTCGTAGCCGGGAAGCGCGCCTGGGCCGTCTACGGCGAAGCGGCGCTGCAACGGCAACGGATCACCGTTCATCCAGCCGCCGGTCACGATTCGGAAGTTGAGCTGCGCGTCCGGCGAGATACGATTGTAGCGCCTGAAATCCACGAACGCGCGCGCGTACTGAATGTTCGGCGGGTTCACGATCGGGGTCAGCGGCTCCGATCTCGGCGCGTACGTCATGTTCTTACCGAACCCGTGCTCGACGTCGGCGAGCACGAACCACCCCGACAACGGCGAGTCGTTGTCGTTGCGCGTGTCCACCCGCAGGGTGCTGTTCAGCAGGTGCATCCGCCCTTGATCGAACAGGGGGTTGGGACGCCACCCTTGGCCGCGTTTGAACAGGGTCCACGGGTTCTCCGACGTCCGTGACAGCCAACGTTCGTCTCCGTACGAGACCGTGATGTCGGCACCGCGACGCACGAAGAAACCCGCGCGCACTCTTCCGCCGCGGCGCTCGTAGTAATCGCGATAATCGCGGCGCATCAAGAACGCGGCGAGCCCCGCTTCTGCCTGCGAAAGCTGCCAGGTCTCCGTCGGCTCCAACACGTTGAACAACCGCCCGCCCAGGATCACGCCGCCGCGACGACCCAGGCGGAATTCCATGTTCACGTTGTGGCCGATGTCGTCCTGTGTCCCGTCGAAACTCGTCTCGGTGCGTACGACGGCATAGGCATCGATCCGGGCGCTGCCCCACGGACCGTTGTGATAGACCTGGGGACCGAGGTTGATTGGGAGGCCTTCCACGCGGTTGTATGCGCCGGCCGTGGCGACATACAACTTGCTGCCGGTGCGGCGCTGGGTGCGCTCCCAGCGGCGCCACCAACCGGTTTCGTTGCTGATCGTCGTGGTCGTCGTGCGCTCCGGGACGATCAGGTCGCCTTCGCGCACGTAGTGTAGCGGCTGCCGGTAAATCCGGATCTCGCCACCGACGTACGCGGCATGGCGTCCCTCGACTTCGCCGCCCACGACCAGCAAGTCCCCGTCGATTCGCGCCGATGGACGCAGAATGACGTCGCTGTTGATCGCGAGCACGCGTCCACGCACGCGTCCGCTGAGCAGCACCGGGCCATTCAGGACGGCCAGATCCCCGTCGATCGTTCTGTCTTCGTCGATCTCGACGCGGCCTGTTGATCGCATCGCCGCCGTTTCGTTGAAAAGGCGGGTTGCTTCCCGTGCTACGTCCCGCGGAAGCCCCCTACGGTCGATGTCGCGACCTTGGGCATTCGCGGCGGCGGCGCTCATGGCGGTGAGCAGCGCGAGGGTGAGACTACGCATGCGTTCTCCCTGATGTCGGGTCCAGGACCGCCCGAAGCAGTCGCCGTACCGATGTGCTTTGCGCGTGGAAAGGTCCGATGCCACACGACTTAGCCAATCTCGTGTCAGGACCGGCGGATTGCCATGTCCTCTCGCGGTGGCAGCAACTGTGTCTGTCCGACTTCATTCTTCGGCGGTCCCAATTCCTAGACGGCGCATGCGCCGGTAAAGATTCGGTCGGTCGGTCTTCAGCTTCCGGGCGGCTTCGGCCACGTTTCCTCCGGCCATCGACAGCGCGCGCGCGATGAGCATCCGCTCGTACTCGTCCAGCGTGTCAGTGAGCGAGTGATTCAGCGCGGCGGGGTCCGGCAGCAGCGCGGTATTCGGAGAGCGCTCGACGGGCAGTACGGCGAGAACCGCGTCCTCCGTCACCTCCGATCCCGCGCCGACCCCCGCGTGCAGGATCGACAGACGCTCCACGATGTTGGCCAGCTCGCGCACATTCCCCGGCCAGCGGTAGCGCCCCAGGGCTCCAAGAGCGTCGGCTGTCCAGCGCGGAGCCGGCTGGCCGGTGCGGACATGGTGCACCGCCGAGAAGTGCCGGACGAGCAGCGGAATGTCCGACGGTCGTTCGCGCAGCGGAGGCACGTTGAGGGGGATCACGTTCAGCCGAAAGAAGAGATCTTCGCGGAAACGTCCCTCGCTGACGGCGCGGGCAAGGTCCTTGTTCGTCGCCGCGATGACACGCACGTCGATCCGGATTGGCTGGCCGCCGCCGACCCGCTCGATCTCTTTGGCTTCGATCGCCCGCAACAGCTTCGCCTGAGCCTCGGGTCCGAGATCGCCCACTTCATCGAGCAACAACGTACCTCGATGCGCCAGCTCGAACCGTCCGATCCGCCGTTCCGTCGCCCCGGTGAACGACCCCTTCTC
Organism: Gemmatimonadaceae bacterium; assembly: GCA_040902075.1. Classification (GTDB taxonomy): domain Bacteria; phylum Gemmatimonadota; class Gemmatimonadetes; order Gemmatimonadales; family Gemmatimonadaceae; genus DASPMP01. The sequence goes on along the minus strand of JBBDXZ010000111.1, from coordinate 7,137 downwards.
GTGTCCGAACATCTCGCTTTCAACGAGGTCTCGGGGAATGGCGGCGCAGTTCACTCGGACGAAGGCACGGTCGCGCCGCGAGCTCGCGCCATGAATCGCCGCGGCGACCAATTCTTTGCCCACCCCCGACTCACCGGTGATGAGCACGCGCGAATCGGTGGGTCCCACGCGCCCGATCAGATCGCGCACTTTGTTGAGGGCGAGACTCTCGCCGACCATTTCACCGGCGAGCCCCAAGTCCGCGCGCAACGCGCGCGCTTCGAGCCGGGCGCGACGCAACTCCATCGCCGACGAAAGCGCGAGCAGCACCCCTTCCGGGGTCAGCGGCTTCTCGAGGAAGGTGAAGGCACCCAGCTTTGTCGCGCGCACGGCGTCGCTGAGTCCCGCGCGCCCGCTCATCATGACGACGGGAGAATCCGGAATCTTCTCCCGCAGCCGCTCGAGGGTCGCGATCCCGTCGAAGTCTCCAGGCATCATCAGGTCGAGCAACACCACATCGGGTTCGCTCTCGCTCGCGCGCGTCACCCCGGACGCGCCATCCGAGGCGTCGCGCACATCGTACCCCTCGGCGCCCAGGAGCGCGCCGACCATCCGTCGGATATTCGGTTCGTCATCGATGATCAGGACGGTGGCCATCAGTGTCGGTCAGGCGGGTTCGAGGGGCGGCTTCGTGGATGCGCGGCGCACGGGGAGAATGAAACGAATCACGGTCCCGTGGCCCGGCTCACTCTCCGCGATCACCTCGCCGTCGTGCGCGAGCACTGTCTGGCGGGCGATCGCCAGTCCGAGTCCTGTGCCTCCTGCCTTATATGTGACGTACGGCTCCCAGATTCGCGCCAGTCGATTGGCCGGGATTCCGCACCCCGTGTCGCGCACCGAGAGCACGACCGCCGACCCGCCGTTGCGTGATACGCGGCTGACGTCCACGGCAATGGAGCCCCCGTCCCTGCACGCCTCGACAGCGTTCAGCATGACATTCGAGAGCGCCCGAGCGAGTGCTTCGTGCTGTCCCTCGATGAGCGGAACGTCGGACCCGACGGAGACCTCCACCGGGACCGTGGGCGGCACCGACGACCGAGCGGTGTATCGCGCCAGCTCGCCGACGTCCAGGGGCGCGCTCGGACCGTCGGGTAGCCGTCCGAACTGCGCGAAGCTGCGCGCCATCTCTTCCAGTCGTGTCGCCTCGATGGACAGCACCTCGACGCTTTCTTGCAGCGACGGCGGAGCGTCCCGGCGTAGCCGGTCGACGGCGAACTTGATGGGCGTCAGTGGATTCTTCAGCTCGTGCGCCACCTGTCTGGCTGCCTCACGGAGCGCCGACAAACGCTCGGCCTCGAGCGCCGCGCGCCGTCCCCGTCCAAGCTCTGCAGACATCTCGCGCATCCGGTCGCGCAGCAACTCGAACTCCGGCGCCCCGCGCTTGACCTGACTCTCGGGAAGTGGTTCGGCGCGGGCGATGTGGTCCGTCCAGCCGATCAGTTCCTGCAGAGGCCGACTCAGGCTTCGGCTCAAGTGTCCCGCGACGCGGGACGACACGACCAGCAGAACCGCGAAGGCAAGGAGGGCACTCACGGCAAACAAAATCGCGAGCTGACGAAAGTAGAAACCCGCCTGCCGGGCTCGGAGCTGGCTCTCCCGCAACATCTCCTCGTGCCTCGCGAGCAGCGCCGAATCCAGTTGTGACAGCCGCTGCGATCGCGCCACCTCGAGCGCGCGCGCTCCCGTTACGGCGGTGCTGTCCCACGCCGCTGTGGTGCCCACATAGGGCAGATTCCACCAGCTGGTCGCCGCCCACGCGAGCGACAGCACAATGGATGGCACCATCGCGAACAACAACAGGATGAGGAAGAGACGGCCACGAAACCCGATGCGCTTCACGACGGGAAAGGTGCTAGGTGCCAGGCGGTAGGTGCTAGGGGAAAATGCTCCACCTATCATGCAGCACGGTGCATCTCGCACCTACCACCTACCACCTACCACCTACCACCTACCACCTATCACCTATCACCTATCACCTATCACCTATCACCTATCACCTATCACCTATGAAGTCCTACACATCCTACCTCACGTTCAACACCAAACGCCGGCAAGAGATTATCGATATCACGCACGAAGTCGAGAACTGTCGCGCGGCCGCGGGCATCAAAGAGGGGATGGTCCTGGCGTCGGCCATGCACATCTCCGCCTCGGTGTTCGTGAACGATCACGAACCGGGACTCTGGCAGGACATCCTCGACTGGCTCGAGCGGGACATCGCTCCCTGGGACCCGGACCGCTATCGCCACAACTCCGGCACCGGTGAGGACAATGCGGCGGCGCATCTGCGGTCCCTCACCATCGGACATGAGGTCACTGTGCCTGTCACGGCTGGCCGCCTCGACCTTGGGCCCTGGCAGAGGATCTTCTACGGCGAATGGGATGGCCGCCGAGCCAAGCGGGTAATTCTGAAGGCAATGGGAGACTGAGACTTACGCCTTTCGATACCGAAAGCTACATTTACCATCGGCATGATTCATCGCAACCCGCGCCGCGAACCCACGCGTTCGCAGAGCGCCCTTGTGCACCGGGGTCCTGGAGCTCACTCCGCACCGCAAGTAACCGCACCGCTCCATCACGCACCGAACGCCGCGCTTCTCATCGACTTCGACAATGTCACGATGGGAATCCGCTCGGATCTCGGAAAGGAGCTTCGTAACCTCCTTTCGTCCGACATCATCAAGGGCAAAGTCGCCGTGCAACGCGCGTACGCCGATTGGCGTCGCTATCCGCAGTACATCGTCCCGCTCTCGGAAGCCTCGATCGATCTGATCTTCGCGCCGGCCTATGGCTCGTCGAAGAAGAACGCGACCGACATCCGCTTGGCGATCGACGCGCTGGAGCTGGTCTTCACGCGACCCGAGATCGGCACCTTCATCTTGCTCTCCGGCGACTCGGACTTTTCGAGTCTCGTGATCAAGCTGAAGGAGTACGGGAAGTATGTCATCGGCGTCGGCATCCGTGAGTCGTCCAGCGATCTGCTCGTGCAGAACTGCGACGAGTACTACAGCTACAACGCGCTTGCCGGGCTCATCAAGAGCTCGGACGAGGAGCCTGCGCGCAAGCACGATCCCTGGGAGCTCGTGACGGAAGCCATCACTCAGATGAAGCAGAACCACGATGTGATGCGCTCCGACCGCCTCAAGCAGGTGATGCAAGAGATCGATCCGACCTTCGACGAGAAGGACCTTGGCATCAGCAAGTTTTCGAAGTTCTGTCAGGAGGCCGCGAACAAGGGTCTTCTTTCCGTGCGACGGCTCGAGAACGGCCAGCTCGAGGTGGACACGGCCGGTAATCTTCCCGCCGAATCGCCGGCGGCTGTGGCCGAAGCGGCACCTGAAGCCGGGCGCCCACTCGCGATCGCGGACGAACGCGGCGACCGGCCGCCCCCTCCTCTCGGGGGCCGCAGTCGACGAGGCGGCCGCGGTGGCAGGGGTCGCGGCGGTCGCGACCGTGAGCCGCGTCCGATCGGAACGACGCCGGCGGCGACGCCAGTTTCCTCGCCCGCTCAGGCATCCGTCGCGGCCGTCGCGGCCGACGCGGCCGGCAGCGGCGGTGAACGGCTCACCCGTGACGAAGCGTTCGATCTGCTGCGCCGAGCAGTCGGATCGCTCGTGCAGAACGACAATTCTGTCCGCGCGTCCGCGGTGCGAGACCGCGTGCGCGAGCTGCTTGGCCGGGACAGCGAAAGTCTGAACGAGCGCAACTTCATTCGCATCTTGAAGGACGCTCACGACGCGGACGTGGTTGACCTGCGGCGCCGAGGCAACGACTTCGAGGTTGCGCGTGCCGAGAGCGTGCCCTCCGTAGGCGAGCAACTCGCCAAGGCGCAGCCCGCGCCTGTTTCGAAACCGGTCGAGTCGTCACCCGCCCGCCTTTCGTTGCGCGGGCGCGGCTCCGGCCCGCGCGGCCGGTTGCCGTTGGCGCTGCCGCCGGAGCTCCTGGCTCTCGGCGTCGTGCACTCGCCGTCCCTGCCTGCCAGCGATAACGGGGATGACGAGGCAGTGGCGCCCGCCGTCCCTCACGCCGCACCGCGCGGTGCGCGCAAGCGCGGTGCGCGCAAGCGCGGTGGGAAGCCCAGCGCCGCGTCCGCCGCGGCGACAGACGATGCCGCGAGTCCGCGCGGCGCGAAGCGTCCGCGAAGACCGCGCGCCAAGTCTGCCCTGAGCGCGAAGCGCGAAGGGAAAACACCGAAGAGCGGCGACGCGTGACCGCGCGCGCCGCGCTCGCAGCGCGGCGTTCGGGGGTGGGCGCCGCCTTGCCCCGGAGCTTTTATGCGCGCGACACGGAAATCGTCGCGCGTGAGCTGCTCGGCTGCGTGCTGGAATGTCATACGCAGGATGGCGTGGCGAGCGGGCGCATCGTCGAGACCGAAGCCTATCTTGGAGAGCACGACCTCGCGTGCCATGCTGCGGCGGGCCGCACGCGAAGGACTGAGCCGCTGTATGGCCCGCCCGGAATTTCGTATGTGTACTTCATCTATGGGGTACACTGGTGCTTCAACGCGGTAACGCGAGAGGCCGGCCTGCCGAGCGCGGTGCTCGTGCGAGCGATCGAGCCGGTCGAGGGAATCGATTTGATGCGCGCACGTCGACCCACGGCCAGAAAGAACGCGGATCTGACGAACGGTCCGGGCAAACTGTGCGCCGCGTTGGGGATCGACGTCCGGCACAATGCTCTCCCCTTGAAGCGTCCGCCCGTTCTGATTCGCGCCGGCACCGGTGTCACGGACAGGGAGGTCGTCGTGACGCCCCGAATTGGAATTCGGGAGTCCGTGGACTGGCCGCTGCGCTGGGTGATCGGCGACAATCCGTTCGTATCGCGAACCCCCGGCCACTTTCCTCGACTTCGAGCCCATAAATGACTCGCAGATATCTCGCCGCGCTTTTATTCGTCCAAGCATGCGCCAGCTCCGGCGCAGTCGTTTCTCCCGCGCCCGAACTGTCCGGATCGCCGGCTGTTTCGGAGCGCGCGCAGCGCATCTATCGCGATGCGATCGTGATCGACACGCACAACGACGTGCCGTCCAAGATGATCGACGACGGCTACAACGCGGCCGTGCGGCACGCGCCGGGCGCCGGCCGCAATCAAGGAGAGACCGACCTCCCTCGACTGCTGGAGTCGGGAATCACGGGCCAGTTCCTTTCAGCCTGGGTCGATGCGCCATACGCGCTCATGCAGCCCGACCAGTCGTGGCGACGCGTCCAGATCTACCTCGACACCATCCACGCCTTCGTGAACCGGCATCCCGATCGCCTCATCTTCGCCACGTCGGCACGTCAGGTGCGTGACGCGAAGGCGCAGGGCAAAGTCGCGATGCTCATCGGTGTCGAAGGCGGTCACGCGATAGAGAGCTCCATCGCGAACCTTCGTGAGCTGCACCGCCGCGGCGTGCGATATATGACGCTCACCTGGAACAACGGAACGCCCTGGGCCGGAGCCGCGGCTGGACTCAACGGTTCGCGGACCGGGGGACTCACCGATTTCGGGCGCGACGTCGTTCGCGAGATGAATCGCCTCGGAATGCTCGTGGACATCTCGCACGTCTCCGACTCGACGTTCTTCGATGCGGTCGCGACGAGCACCGATCCCGTGATCGCGTCGCACTCCAGCGCGCGCGCGCTGAACAGCCACCGCAGGAACATGAGCGACGCCCAACTGCGCGCCGTCGCGCGGAACGGCGGCGTCGTGAACGTCAACTTCTACTCGGTGTTCATCGATCCGCGCTTCATGGCCCAAGCGGACAGCGTCGGTCGCATCATCGAGGAGGAGACACGCATGCTGCTGCAGCGTCCCGGTTCAGACTCCGCCGCGATTCGAGCCGACGCCGAGCGAAAAGAGGACGCGATTCTCCGCACGCTTCCAAAGCCGCCGCTCTCGATTCTGATCGACCACATCGCGTACATCGCCCGCGTCGCCGGCGTCGACCACGTGGGTCTGGGGAGCGACTTCGACGGCGTCAGCGGTCTCCTCCCCGAAGGGATGGATGACGTGACCCGCTTGCCGCTGATCGCTCAGGCGCTGCTCGACCGTGGCTTTTCGGATCACGACATCCAGAAGATTCTCGGCGGCAACATGCTGCGCGTGATGGACCGGGTGCTCGACAGGCAATAGCACCTAGCACCTAGCACCTAGCACCTAGCACCTAGCACCTAGCCCCTAGCACCTAGCACCTAGCACCTAGCACCTACCACCTGCAGTTATCGCAGCCGGTCTATCGAGCTGCCGATGTTGTACCGCAGGCCGCCCTCGACAGTCGCGCGCCATCCCGGTCCGTTGTAAAGGAAATAGTCCCGGTAGGCCCGCGTTGCCGTGACTTGACCAAAAGCCGACGCCAACGGAAGACGAAGCTGAGTGCCTAGAATGAAAACGGGCGACGCGGCGGCTTTGAATTGCAATATCGTCTGCGCCACGAGGTTCTCCTGCTTCGGGTTGGTAAAGGTGCCCTGCGCCTCCGTCTCTCCGATGGAGTTCAGAGCGGCCCCGATTCCGAGATACGGCTGGATGAACTTGTTTTGGAGCGGAAACAGCATCCCGGCCATGGTCACGCGGTACATGTTCCTCAGGTCGACTTCCCGCCCGCCAACGGTGTTTTCAACCGGCGAAACGGAGTCGTTGACGAAAACGGACTGGTTGAAGAAGCTGTGATCAAATGCCACGTACAGACCGCCCGACTTCCGCGTGATCAGCCAGTCCACCCCAGCCAATGGCGCCAGCGACCCGCCGGGATCGCTCTGTACCTGATAAAAGAGGCCTCCGCCCTTCACGCCCCAGAACCAGGAATCCTTGAAATGTCGGGTCGATTGTGCGGCTGCGGCACTTACATCCAGCGCAACCAGTGCCGTAACGGCCAGTACACGAAATGCCCGCATACTCATTCCTCGAACGCTGAAGTTCTCATTTGATGTAGTACCTCACCCAAGCGGACGAAAGCAGGCCCAACTAGGTCACTTAGTTTGGGGCTAGGTGCCAGGTGTTAGGTGTTAGGGGCCATTGCCAAGGGCTTTTAGCAACCCGCAAGCCTCCCTAGGCCTCGCCCCTACGACCTACCACCTACCACCTACCCCCTACCACCTACCACCTACTTCATTCGCCCCC
>JBBDXZ010000110.1:0-17639 GCA_040902075.1 Gemmatimonadaceae bacterium | reverse complement strand
CCGGGGACCTCCTGCTCCCAAAGCAGGCGCGATACCAGGCTACGCTACGCCCCGTTGAGCGTCGGAAAGTAATCCGGTCGTAAACATCGGTCAACCGCGCGACACCGCGTTCTTCTGCATGCGCTGCAACAACTTGGCGAACGCGCGCGCGCGGTGACTCACCCGCGCTTTCTCTTCCATAGAGACCTCCGCGAAGGTGCGACCCAGCTCATCCGATTCGAAAAACGGATCGTATCCGAATCCGCCACTTCCCCGCGGACTGGGCGTGATGACGCCGCCAACCTCTCCGCGCTCGACGAATTCCATTCCGTCGTCACAATACGCCGCCGCGCAGACATACCTCGCTCGCCGATCCTCGCTGTGCTCGAGACGACTCAGAAGCAACGCATTGTTCGCGTCGTCGAGTGCCTGACCGCTCAAATCGCCGCGCGCACTCCACCGCTTGCTGTAGACGCCGGGCGCGCCGCCGAGCGCGCTGACCTGGAGCCCGGAATCGTCCGCGACCGCGGGCAAGCCGGACACTTCATGGAAGTGTCGTGCTTTCGCGAGCGCGTTCTCCTCGAACGTCGGCGCGGTTTCCAGCGAATCTTCCGCCGGCACCTGCGGAATTCTCGCGTCGTCGAGACTCACGGCGTCCAGACCTGCCGCGACGAACAGCGCGCGCAGCTCCCGCATCTTGCCCGCGCTGCGTGTCGCAACAAGAATGCGGCGGCCCGCTTTACTCTCCGAGCGCACGCCGCTGGGCCGCGTCGATCTCGCGCAGTCCGCGGGTCGCCAGCTCGAGCAGGGAATCGAGGTCGCCGCGCGCGAACGTGCCGTTCTCACCGGTTCCCTGCACTTCAACGAACCGGCCTTCACTGCTCATCACGACGTTCATATCGACGGCCGCCGCAACGTCTTCCGGATAGTCGAGATCCAGTCGTGGCTCCGAGCCCAAAAGACCCACGCTGACGGCGGCCACCCGCCGCTTGACCGGCGACACCTTCAGCCGCCCGGTGGACACCATCCACTGAAACGCCTGCACCGTGGCGACGCAGGCCCCCGTGATGGCCGCGGTTCGCGTGCCGCCGTCCGCCTGCAACACGTCGCAGTCCAGTCGCACCGTGTACTCGCCGAACTTGTAGTTGTCCAGCATCGCGCGAAGGCTGCGACCGATGAGACGCTGAATCTCCTGCGTCCGTCCTCCGAGCTGCGCCCGTTCGCGCGGCGTTCGCGTCTGCGTCGCGCGCGGAAGCATCGCGTACTCCGCGGTGATCCAACCGCGACCCGACCCTTTGCGCCACGAGGGGACGCCGTCATCCACGGTGGCAGCGCACAGCACGCGCGTGTTGCCAAAAGCAACCAGACAGGAGCCCTCGGCGTACGGCGCAGCGTCGCGCTCCAACAGCACCGGACGAAGGGCGTCGGCGGCGCGTCCCTCACGGACCGGAGGGGGACCTTCTGCGACCTCCACGAAGTTTCTCCACGATTGCGGTAGTAGAATGACCCGGTGTCAGCGGGACGATAACAACTTTTCCGCCCCGTGCCCGAACCTCCGGTGCTCCGACGACGGTCGCCTCCGTATAGTCGCCCCCTTTCACCAACACGTCGGGCGCGAGGGCGCGAATGAGCTCCAGCGGCGTGTCCTCCTCAAATATCACCACGGCGTCGACCATGCCCAACGCGGCGAGCACATAGGCCCGTTCGGCCTGCGTCCGCACCGGACGGGACGGGCCTTTCAGGCGCCGAACGGAGGCGTCGCTGTTCAGCCCAACAACGAGAACGTCCCCGTGCCGCTGGGCGGCGAGCAGGACGTCGATGTGCCCGGGATGGAGGAGGTCGAATACCCCGTTGGTGAACACGAGCGTCCGATCGGCCCGCGAGTGGCGCCACCGCTTCGCTCGCTCCCACGTCATGACTTTGTCGGACGGAGACGAGGGGGGTCCAGGGCTCAATAGGTATCCGAGGCGCGCGGCTGGAAGCGGACCACTTTCTTGAATCCCGGAAGCTGGATCGACTCGTCGTAGTCGGCTTCGACGGTCACCATGTTTCCCTTCCGAGTCACCGTGACGTCGCCCGCTTCCTCGGGGAGCCCGAGCGAATCCGCGACGAGCTTGAGGTGCGCGCGAATCTTGTCATTGGAAAGATTCGACCGGAACCGCAGCTCCTGCCGCATCGAATCCTTGTACTCGAGGTAGCGAAAGTAGGTCTCCCCGGCCGGAATCCCGAAATACAACAGCGCCGAGACGACGAGCAGATAGATGAGGCATCCGAGTTTGGTCGCTCCCGCCCGTCGTCTCACCACTGTGACTGCGCTCCTTCGACGATGTCGCTGACGAGTTTCTCGATCGCCTGGCGGCGCCCTTCGGGTTCGGCGCGCTCGGCGTATTCACCTTCGGCCCGCAAGCTTTTCCGCTGCCAGAGCACCCTACCGGTGGTCTGATCGAGGATCTCGACGTCCACGGTAATCTGCAGCCGCCGGCGCGCGCTCACGGCCTGCCGCGGGTCGGCGCTGAACGCGACGGGAACATCGACGTCATACGAGACGATCTTCCCGCGCACCAGTGCGTCGGCGCGCTCTTGCGTCGCGTCGCGAACGCCCAGCCGTCTTTGGAGCTCCTTGCGCATGCTGTCGAATAACTCGCTCTGGAGCTCCGGCGCGGCGGTTTGATTCTCGAACGGAACGATCGCCATGGTGCGCACGTGCGCCGGGAACGCACCTTCGGAAAAGCCGTAGCGCACGCCGCAAGCGCCGCAAGCAGCGAGCAGCGACAGGCACAGCAGGCTAGTGAATGACCCAAATGGCTGGATCGAACGCAATGGCGTCTTCCGACCGTGTGATGATGAGATCGAGCTGGCGACGGCTGACCTCGTGGCGATATCGAACGCGTCCGCCGGCGAACCGGTCGACCCACTCTACTACCCGGCCGCCATCCACGCGTTCGACTCTGCGCAGCGTATCGTGCACGAAGGTCAAGCGCCAGGCCACCGGGAGTCCAATGTCGGCACGCAAGGTGTCGCCGTCAACGCGAGCGACTGTGTCGGGCATCACAGGGAGCGCGAGACGTCCCAGCGCCGCCCACAGCAGCGGAGCCGGCGGGACGAGCCGCCGCGCCAGGTCGTCGGAGCGCGACGGGAGTCGGAGCTCATCACCAACCAGGATGGCAGCGCCGCTTGCGACACCGCCGGCGAGAAAGAAGTCGAGGCGCGCGCTGTCCGGCGGCGCGATCCGCGCTGCCCCTTCCCCTCGCGCCGACAGCTCCGCGTCGTCCAGCTCCCAGCGGAACACGATGCGCCGATGGACCGGGGGAAGTTCGGCTCGCGGCAATACCGCCGGCACCGGTGCGCCCGGCAACGGGCGCAGTCGCGGGGCACAGGACGCACACCCAACCGCCACGATCAGTGCGATCGCGCACGACACCGCGCGTCGCGAACGCGGAAGCGGCCGCGGAAGCGAACGCGGAAGCGGCCGCGTCACTTTGTTTCGACCAGGTGACGACGCAGCTGTTCCGGCAGCATCACGGGGCGTCCCCGCCCGTCGAGTGAAACGAGCACCGTTCGTGCGGTCGCGACTCGCTCCCCGCTTTCCGCGTTGCTGATCACGTACTCGAACGTGACAGCCCTCGAGCGCGCGTCGGTGAGCGTCGTTCGCACGCGGATCAGATTGTCGTAGCGCGCGGCGCCGTGATACCGGATCGACAGCTCCACGACGGCGAGCGCGACACCTTCGGCCTCGAGCTTTGCGTAACTCATGCCGGTGAGCGAACGAATCAGCTCGGTGCGTCCGATCTCACACCACACGAGGTAGTTCGTATGGTACACGACGCCCATTTGATCCGTTTCGGCGTACCGAACTCGCAGCTCCAATTCGTGGTGCGTGCTCACGCTGCAAAACGTAGTCGGGCTTTGTAAAGCGTGCATGTCGCGGCTAGTATGAGCGCGTGCTACCGGCACCCGCGTACGTCATCTCAGACGCACACCTCGGCTTCGCTACGCGGGACGTCGAGCGCGCGCTCATTCGATTCCTTCGGCACCTGCCGGGTCGAGCCGGTTCGCTCGTCATCAACGGCGACTTGTTCGAGTTCTGGTTCGAGTGGAAGACGGTGATGCCGCGGCGGACGTTCCGTGTCCTCGCGGCGCTGGCGGATCTGCGGGACAGCGGCGTTCCCATCCTCATGGTCGCCGGCAATCATGATTGTTGGGGCGGCGAGATCCTGCGGGATGATGTCGGGGTGGATTTTCAGCTGGACCCGTGGGAAGGCACGCTCGGAGGATGGCGCGCGCGTGTCGAGCACGGCGATGGGTTGCGCGAGCAAGAGGACCGAGGGTACCGGGCACTGCGTCGCGTTCTCCGCAACCCGGTCGCGATTCGGCTTTTCCGCTGGTTGCACCCGGACTGGGGCAGCGCGATCGCGAACCGGACGTCGCATACGAGCCGAACGTATCAGGCAAAAGACGGCGGCGCAGGACTGCGGCAGACCGCGACGTTGAGACTCGGCTCTCAGCGCGAGCTGGAGGTGGTGATCTACGGTCATTCCCATGTCGCGGAATTGAGCCGGATCGGCAATGCCGCGTACGCGAATGCCGGTTCCTGGCTTGACCAGGCGACATTCTTGCGAATTGTCCCCGAACGGATCGAGCTGCAGCGGTGGGACGACGCTTCAAATGAAGGTGTGAACCTCAACACCCTCGATCGCATTACCGAGAAAGCGCTGACCTAGCTGCAGAAACTGCAGCGGGTCGTCCGACGCCACGAAGCGATGCGACGGCGCGATGTCCGTCGGCGCCTCGAGATCGCGCTCTCGCAGAACGCGACCGATCTCGGCCGCCGTTTCGGCCGCGCTGTCGATGAGCGCGACGCCCGGACCGAGCATGCGACAGAGCAGCGATTTGAGGAGCGGATAGTGCGTACAGCCAAGCACCAGCGCCGCGATCTTTTGCCTGACCAGTGGCTCGAGATACTCCTGCGCGATCTGACGAGTCACGGGATGGTCGATCCACCCTTCTTCCACCAACGGGACGAACAGCGGACAGGCGCGGACGGTAATGACGGCATCGGGCTCGAGCGCTCGGATCGCGCGTTCGTATGCCCCCGACCGCACGGTGCCGGTCGTACCGATGACGCCGATATGTCCTCCACCGCTCGCCCGGACCGCCGCCCGCGCACCCGGCTCGACCACTCCGATCACGGGAATCGGTAGCTCATCGCGAAGCATGGGAAGGGCGTGGGCGGTGGCCGTATTGCAGGCAATGACGATCGCCTTGACGTCCTGATCCTGAAGAAAGGCGCCGATCTCTCTGCTGTACCGGCACACGGTGTCCGGACTCTTCGGACCATACGGTACGCGCGCCGTGTCGCCGAAATAGACGATGCTCTCGGTTGGCAACTGCCGCATGATCTCGTGCGCGACGGTGAGGCCACCAATGCCGGAATCGAAGACACCCACGGGACGGGAGGATGGCATCCCGGCTACCAGCGAAAGCGCAGGGCGAGCACCGCGGTCTGCGGCGCTGCGCGGAGCGCCACCTCCGCCGGCAGGTCCCACAGCAGCGACGCGACATACGCGTCGGCGGCGGAGAATAGATGATTGGCGAGGAGCACCGCGATCCAATCTTCCATATGCGAGCGACGCGAACGGAGCAACGCCGAGGAAAACGCAGTGCGCTCGTAGCGGATCGTGGATACTCCCGACGGATCCACGAACGAGACGGGAATGCTGTCCGCCAGGTTGCGTCGAGCCTCGCGCACGTCCGCCGCCGATATCCGAATCATGACGAGGGCGACTGCTTCGAACGCCAACTGCACCGCGCCCGCCCGGTGTCGGCCCAGGACCGACTGCGCGTAGCCGGGCACGAGGAGCGAATAGGTGAAGGCTCGGCGCGGGGACAAAGGCGGGGTCCGCTCAGGGCTGGGGCCACCGGTGTCCGCGACCGTGACGGACGTATCCGTCCGTTGCGCCGACAACTCTCCGCCCCCGAGCGCAAGCACACCGATTATCACGAGCACACTCGTCACCCAGCGCCAGGCCGGGGCGCGCGTCAGCAGTCTGAGCATTTCCACGTAGCGTTTTACCCCGCGTGCTGGCGGGAGTGCATGGGAATCGAACCCACCCAACCCGACGTCGTCAGGTCACACTGGTTTTGAAGACCAGGGAAGCCACCAGGCTCCATCCACCCCCAGATCACGCAAGCGCGAGGCCGGTGGGTCCCGCGGGCACCACCTCGCCGATCTCCGTCGCGCCCGGGACCAGCGAAAGATACCGGGCCAGTTGATCTACACTGAGCGCGACCAAAAGCCCCCCTGAAGTTTGCGGATCGATCATCAAAACGCGGTCGACCTCGGCGCTTTTTCCCCACTCCACGCGCGATTCGAGGTACGCCAGGTTGCGTTCGGCGCCGCCGGTCCGAACGCCGCGTTCAGCAACGGCGCGTGCTCCGGGAAGGAGGGGGACGCGGCTCACCGTGATGCGAAGAGTGACACCGCTGGCTTTGGCGATGTGCGACGCGTGTCCCAGAAGGCCAAATCCCGTGATATCGGTTGCACAGCGAGCACCGACCTCCAGCGCCACCTTGCTCGCGCTGGCGTTCAGGGACCGCATGCTGTCGCTCAGCGCACGCAGTTCGGCTTCCGGAAGCTCACCGTTTTTCGCCGCGGTGGCGAGCAGCGCCGTCCCGATGGGCTTCGTGAGCACCAGCCGGTCTCCCACGCGCGCGGCCGCATTCGTCAACAAGCGTTTGGGGTGAGCGCGACCGGTGACGGACAGTCCGTACTTGAGCTCTTCGTCGATGATGGTGTGGCCGCCGACGATGAGCGCTCCGGCTTCATGCACCTTGTCCTGGCCGCCGCGCAGAATCTCGCGCAATACATCGAGCGGCAGTCGTCCCGATGGAAACCCCACGATGTTCAGCGCGGTGAGCGGCTCGCCGCCCATCGCGTAGACGTCCGAAAGCGCGTTCGCGGCGGCGACCTGCCCGAAGAGGTACGGGTCATCCACGATCGGCGCGAAAAAATCGACCGTCTGCACGAGCGCCAAGTCCTCGGACAGCACAAAAACCCCCGCATCATCCATCGTCTCGTGCCCGACCAACAGGCGCGAATCCGAACGACGCGGCAGACCGTCGAGTGCCCGCGACAGGTCACCCGGACCCAACTTGGCGGCTCAACCCGCGCAGCGCGCGAATGACGTGAGCCGGAAGAGCTCTTGGCGTGTGAGGTTCGTGGACATTGGGGTTCTCCTAACTGCGGAAATGGGAAATGGGAAATCGGAAATGGGCGCTAGGACAAGCTATCCAGGGCGCCCATTTCTGATTTCCGATTTCCGCTCTTGGGCCGGTCACGGCAGCTCAGCGATCGCATCGATCTCGACGAGAACACCGCGTGGCAACCCGGCCACTTGCACGGTGGAACGCGCGGGCCGCGCCTCGCCCAGCAGCCGGCCATAGGCCTCATTCACCACGGGAAAGTCATTCATGTCGTGGAGAAACACCGTCGTTTTCACGACGTGCCGCCACGATGCGCCCGCCGCGGCGAGCACTTCCGACAAGTTGGCGAGGACTCGTTCCGTTTGCGCTTTGACGTCGCCAGCGATCACCTGCCCCGTCGCGGGATCGAGCGCGATCTGCCCGGCGGTAAACAGGAATCCGCTGGCGACGATCCCCTGAGAGTATGGGCCGATCGCCGCGGGAGCGTTGTCGGTTTGTACGGTCTTGAGGGGCACTCCGGTCTCCGGTGCGAGGTCGATGGGATGATAATACGGAAAGCGCGTCATGCATGGTGCGTCTCAATACTAAGACCGAAGAGGCGGGCGGCGTTTTCGCTCGTGATCCTGCCCAGCAAGTCGGGCGTCACGCCGCGCGCTTCAGCCAGGCGCGCGAGCGTGAGACTGACCCATGCGGGCTCGTTGCGTTTGCCGCGATGGGGGACAGGCGCGAGATACGGGGCGTCCGACTCGACGATCACACGATCAGCCGGTGCGAGACGCAGCAACGCGTCGTCCGCCCATTTCTTGAACGTGATCACTCCGCTGAAGGAGAGATACCATCCGGCGTCCAGCGCGGACTCGGCCAGCTCGCGTGGCCCGGTAAAACAGTGCATCACACCCCGAACGCCGCTCTTCCCCGCGCTCGCCACGAGGGCTCGGGTGTCCTCGACCGCTTGACGCGTATGCACGACCAGGGGCCGGTTCACTTCCTGCGCGAGCGCGATTTGCCGCTCAAACGCCTCGAGTTGCAGCGGGCGGGGCGAATGCTCGTAGTGGTAATCCAGACCGCACTCGCCGATGGCGACGGCGCCCGACTCCACCACGGAGCGAATCGCGGCGACGTCCCGCTCCGGGTCGAAGGTGTTGGCGTCGTGCGGGTGAACGCCGGCGGTGAAGAACACGAAGTCCGGATGCGCCCGGGCGATGGCGCGCGCGCGCTCCGCGGCGGCGATCGATTCACCGATGCAAACCAAAGCGCGCGCACCCGTCAGGCGCGCGCGCTCGATCACCGCATCCCGATCTTCCTCGAAGGCCGCGTCCGCGAGATGGACGTGGCTATCGACGAAGGTTGCCATCGTCGTCGCCTATCGGGTCACCATCTTGTCCGACTTGTCGGCCTTGTCCGAGCGTTCCTGTTTGCGTTCTTCGGCCAGCGCGCGCTTCATGCCCTTCGTTTCTCCGTCGCTGCGCGGCCACTTCCGTTCGATGAAGAGCAACACCGGCGAGGCAACGTAGATGGAGCTGAAGGTGCCGGTGATGATACCGAACAAGAGCACCATCGCGAATGGCCGCAGCACCTCTCCGCCCAGGACGATCAGCGATATCAAGCACGCGATCACGGTCGACCCCGTCATCACGGTGCGCGGCAAGGTCTCGTTGATCGCGACATTCAGCGTCTCGCGCAGCGGACGACGCGCGCCCTTTCGCAGGAGCTCGCGCACCCGGTCGAACACCACGACCTTGTCCGCCAGCGAGTAGCCGATCACGGTCAGGATCCCGCCGACGACGAACAGCGTGATCTCGATCTGCATGTACTTGATGAACGCGAACGTGGCGATGATGTCGTGCACGTTCGCCAGGACCGAGGCGGCGGCGAGCCGGGCGTCGAAGCGCCACGCGAGATAGAGCAGCGTCACGACGAACGAGATCAGCATCGCGATGATCGCGTTGCGGCTCAGCTCCGCGCCGACGCGCGGCCCGATGGCCTCCGTGCGTTCGACGATGAACGCTTTGTTGCCGAACCGCTCGCGGAGCGTTCGCTGGATGGTCTGGGCGACGGTTTCGGCACCGGCACCGGGCGTGATCTCGGCTCGCTCCTGGGCTCGCAAGACAATTTCGACCGGCGAACCGAACGTCTGAACTTCGACGCCCGGCACGGCCGTGCTGACCGCCTCTCGCACGTCCGCCATGTTCGGAGCCTGGTTGAACTTCACCTGGACCACCGTACCGCTCGTGAACTCGACGCCCAGGCTAAAAATCCCCGATGGGCCTTCTCGGATTCCGTCGACCGCCATCCACACCATCGCCGGAAACAGAAACGCGGCGATGATGACGGACACCAAACGCCAGCGTTTGATGAAATCGATATGGGTGTTGTGAAGAATGCGCAGCATCAGATGCTCAGGGGTTTAGTGCCGCGCGACCGGGACAACCACCACAAAAAGAGCGTCCGCACGACGAAGACCGAGCTCACCATCGAGGAGACAACGCCCGCAACAAGCGTGACCGCGAAGCCTTTTACGGGACCAGTTCCATATTGGTACAGCACCGCACCGGTCAGTGCGGTCACGACGTGGGTGTCGATGATGGCCGAGAACGAGTTCTTGAACCCTTCCTCGACGGCGGTGCGCGTCGTCTTGCCTCGCTCGAGTTCTTCTCGGATGCGCTCGAATTGCAGAAAGTTCGCGTCGACCGCCATGCCGATCGACAAGATGAAGCCCGCGATGCCTGGCAGGGTAAGCGTCGCGTTGAAGGCGGCGAGAAACGCGAGGGTAGTTATCGCATAGAAGATCAGCCCAAACACCGAGAGGATGCCGGAAAACCTGTAATAGCCGACCATGATGACGACCACGAGCACAATTCCGAGGAGGCCGGCTCGCAGTCCCTTCTGGATACTGTCCTGCCCCAAGCTCGGACCGATGCTGCGAACCTCAGCGACGCGGAGCGGGACCGGGAGAGCGCCCGCGCGCAGCACGAGCGCGAGGTCCTGCGCGGCCGCGAGATCCTTCCCGCCCATCGTGATCTGCCCTCTCGTGCCAATCGCGCTCTGAATAACCGGGGGCCGGCCCATGACGCGACCGTCGAGCACGATGGCCATGTAGTCCTGGATGTGCTTGCCGGTTTCATTCCGGAACCGGCGCCCGCCGACGTTGTCCAGCTCGAATTGCACGATCGTCCCCTCGAGCGGCGACGTGTTCGGTTGCGCATTGGTCAGGTGCTCACCCGTCATGATCGCGCGCTGATCGGTGACATACAGCGTTTTATACCACTGCCCCGCGATCGCGCTCGAGTCGATGCCCCAGTGGAACGCCTTCGCCGGCGGGAACGCCGCACGGACGACAGAATCGGCGAGGAATCGCATGACCGTCGAGACATCGCGCGCCTTCACGAAGTACTCGCCGGAGAGGTTGCCCTGCTGGATCAGGTTCGAGAACGCGCCGCCGCCCGTAATCGCGGTGTCGGCTTTCGCCGAGTCTCTTGTCGCGCGATTCGTGTCGGCAGTCGTACCCGTGTCGGTGAGCAGTCCCTGGAGCCCGCGTGGCGTGGCCGGCGTCTGCGTGGAGGCGGATGTCGTGGCGGTGGCGAGGCGACGTTCCTTTACCAGCGCGTCGAGACGCGGCAATGCGCGCTCCAATGCCTGCGTCTCGTCGGTGATCTTGAACTCGAGGAAGGCCTGCTCGCGGACGACCGCCATGGCCCGCTCGGGATCCGTCTCGCCCGGAAGCTGGACGATGATGCGATCGGTGCCCGACTTCTGAACGACAGGCTCCGATACGCCGAAGCCTTCTACGCGGGTGCGCACCGTTTTCAGGGCGCGATCGATCGCGTCGGCCTTGTCGGCGACCGCCTGCTTGGAGTCGTCGACTTCGAGCACCATGTGCATGCCGCCCTGGAGGTCCAATCCCCTCTTGAGTGGGATACGGCGTTCGACCGTCTCATGGAGCAGGCCGTCCGCCCCACGGCGCTTGACGGTGACGTCTCTAGGAAACAAGAACCACGCCGAGGCGAGCAACATCGCCGCGATGAGAAGCAACCGGTACTTCAGTTTGGACATGCTACAGGAGGGAGGAAGTGTTTGTCCCGGAACCTTTTAGGTTAGCCGGGAGCGCAATGGCAGTCAACGCGGCCCGCGCGTGTTCGGCGTCAAGTTTGAGCTGGGCGACAAGCTCCGCCGGACCCGCGAATTTCATCGTATCCCGCAGTCGCGAAACGAACTCGACGCGCACCGTCTGGCCATACCAGTCGCCCATGGCCTCGAACAGGTGCACTTCAAGCATGATGCGCTCATCACCGAAGGTCGGCCGGGGGCCGAGGTTCATCATCCCGCCGAATGCCGCATCTCGTACCTGAACGTGAACGGCGTAGACGCCGTGTGGCGGCAGCAGCTTCCGTCTTGAAGCGAGCTCGAGGTTCAGCGTCGGAAAGCCGAGGAGGCGCCCGCGGCCTTCGCCGGAAGCGACCCGCCCGGCGAACGCGTAACGCCGCCCCAGCCCATCGGATGCGCGCGCCAGATCCCCGTGCGCGATCGCGCGCCGAATCGCGGTGGACGAAATCGGGGACCCATCAGAGCCGAGGACGGCGGGCACCACGGCCACGGGAAAGCCGAGTCGCCGTCCGATCATTCGGAGCGATTCGACGTCGCCCGCCCTTCCCCGCCCGAAGCCGTGATCGTGGCCGATGAGGAGCTCCCGCAACCCGAACCGCTCGAGGAGGACGCGTACGACAAATTCCTCCGCGGTATACGACGCCAGCTCGGTTGTGAAGCGAACGACGGCCACGTAATCGATCGGCGTCTGGGCGAGTGCCTCGAGCTTCTCGTCCCAAAGCGTGAGCAGAGGCGGCGCCGCCGAGGGATTCACGACGTCGAGCGGATGCGGATCGAACGTCAGGGCGGCGGACGCCAGGCCGCTCTGCCGGGCGCGCGCGGCCGTCCGTTCGAGCACCAGGCCGTGACCGCGATGGACACCGTCGAACGTCCCCACGGTGAGCACCGTTCCGTTACGGGCACCTGGCAGCGCGCGTGCGCCCGCGTCGGAGCGGTGGGGGCGGGGGGGGCGGGGGGGGCCGTGACGGTCAGGCATCGCGCATGACGACTTTGGGACGCCAACTCTGCCCATCGCGTTCCGCGATGGCCAGAAGCTGGTCGTTGTAACACAACGCGGCGACGTCGCCTTGGGTTTGCGCCGTCACGTTCTGTCCGTGCGTCACGCGCTTCGCATCGAGGTCATCCAGCGCTTGCTGGGGCAGTTGACCGACGGCGGCGGTCGGCGGGAGCAGCTCGAAATCTCCACGGTCCACGCGGTCCAGGCTGAACGCGTCGGCGACGTCGAAGCGTCCGCTCCGGAGCCGCCGCAGGGCGGCGAGGTGCGCGGCGCTACCGGTCGCTTCGCCCAAGTCGCGTGCGAGTGCCCGGACGTAGGTCCCTCCACTGCAGCGAAGCTCGACATCCAGGTCCGCTCCCCTGCGCTCGAGCACGCGCCATTCGTAGACCGTGACGCCGACCGGCTCGAGCGCCATCGGTTCGCCGCGGCGCGCGGCGGAGTAGGCTCGCACGCCAGCCACGCGTTTCGCCGAAAATGCGGGAGGCCGTTGCAACAGATGGCCGGTCAGCGTGCCGAGGGCGCGCTCGACGACCGCGTGATCGGGAGGTGGTGCCTCTTCCACGATCTCCCCGTCGGGATCGTCGGTCGTGGTTCGCGTGCCAAAACGGATCGTCGCACGATACACCTTTGGTTCCGCATCGAGAAACGGGAGCAGCCGCGTCGTGCGGTTGACGAGAAGAACCAGGAGGCCGGTCGCGAAGGGATCGAGCGTCCCCGCGTGGCCGATGCGACGCGTGCCGATGGCCCGCCGCGCCCGGTCGACGACCGCGTGTGACGTGATGCCCGCGGGCTTGTCGACGAGGAGGAGACCGTCAGCGCTCCGGTCCCTCATCCCCGCTCTTCTTGTCTCGCACCTGCGCCAGCAGCGACTCGATCCGCGCCGCGCGCGCGACGCTCTCGTCGAGCTTGAAAGCGATTTCCGGCGCCAGGCGCAGCCGCAGCGACTTGGCGAGCCGGCTCCGCAGATGGCCCGTCATGCTCTCGAGCGCCTCGAGCGTCGCCGATCGCTCGGAGTCGGTGCCGAGAATGCTCACGAAGATTTTTGCCGACCGCAGGTCGCGCGGGACGTCCACCGCCGTAATGGTGACCATGCCGACCAATCTCGGATCCTTGGCGCCCTCGCTCAGGAACGTCGCGACCTGCTCGCGGATCGCTTCCGCGACGCGGTCCGCCCGGCGGTGGTCCGCCATGATCGGCTACGAGGTCGCCGCGCCGCCGAGCGTCCGCGCGACTTCCTCGGTGCGGTAGGCCTCGAGGACGTCACCGACCTTCACGTCGTTGAAGTTCTCGATGCCGATACCGCACTCGAATCCTTCGCGGACCTCTTTCACGTCGTCCTTGAAGCGGCGGAGCGACGCGATGGTTCCGTCGTAGACCTCGATGCTGTCGCGCAACACGCGCGCGCGCCCTTGCCGGTTGATGACGCCGCTGCGGACCATGCAGCCGGCGATCGTGCCGATGCGAGACACCTTGAAAACCTCCCGGACTACCGCCTCGCCGGAAATGATCTCGCGCTTCTCCGGGCGCAGCATTCCCTCGAGCGCCGCACGGACGTCGTTCACCGCTTCATAGATGATGCGGTAGACCTTGATGTCCACGCCTTCCCGTTCGGCGGCTGCGCGCGCGTTGTTGTCGGGACGAACGTGGAAGCCGATGATGATCGCGTTCTTCGCGGCTTTGGCGAGGTTGATGTCGCTCTCGGTGATGGCACCGACACCGCGGTGGATGATCTCCACCTTCACTTCGGCGGTGGATAGCTGTGCCAGCGCGTCCGCGAGCGCTTCCGCGGGTCCGCCCTGGTCCGCTTTAATGACAATCTGCAGCGTGCGACTGTCGCCCGGCGCCGTCTGCGCCATGAAATCCTCGAGTGACACGCCGCGGCCCGTGCGACGACTCCTGGCTTCGCGGTCGAGACGCTGGCGGCGCTGGGCGATCTCACGCGACGACGCCGCTTCTTCCACCACGAGCAGTTGGTCGCCCGCCATCGGTACGCCTTCGGCTCCGAGCACCTGCACGGGAAGCCCGGGGCCGGCTTCCTTCATCGCCTTGCCGCGCTCGTCCATGAGCGCGCGGACACGGCCGGAGAACATGCCCGCGATGAAGTCCTCGCCAATTCTCAGCGTGCCGCTCTGAATGAGCACGGTCGCCACCGGCCCCTTGCCGGGATCGAGCTGCGCCTCGATGACCGTACCGGTGGCGCGGCGATCCGGATTCGCCTTCATATCGAGGATCTCGGACTGCAAGAGAATGGCGTCGAGCAACTTGTCGATGCCCGTGCCTTTCTTCGCCGAGATCTCGGCGGACAGCGTCTGACCGCCGAACTCCTCGAGCACGATCCCGTGCGAGAGCAATTCCTGCTTCACTTTCCCGGGGTTCGCCTGCGGCAGGTCCACCTTGTTGATCGCGACGACGACCGGAACGCCGGCGTTCTTCGCGTGCGAGATCGCCTCGATCGTCTGCGGCATGACCGAGTCGTCCGCGGCCACGACCAGCACCACGATGTCGGTGACCTGGGCGCCGCGCGCGCGCATCGCCGTGAACGCTTCGTGACCGGGCGTGTCGAGGAACGTGATTTTTTTGCCGCTGCCCACCGTCACGTGATACGCGCCGATGTGCTGGGTGATGCCGCCCGCCTCGCCCGCAACGACGTTGGCCTTCCGGATAAAATCGAGCAGCGACGTCTTGCCGTGGTCCACGTGGCCCATGATGGTGACCACCGGTGGCCGCGACTTGAGCTCTTCCGCGGCGTCAACGGGTGTCGTGAGCGCGTCTTCCGCCTGGTATTCGTCCTCACGGATCGCCTGGAAGTCGAACTCTCCCGCGATCAGCTCGATCTGGTCGAAGTCGAGTCGCTGATTGATGGTGACCATCAGCCCCATATTCTTGAACGCAAAGCCGACGATCTCGGTGGCAGGCAGCTTGAGGATCTGCGCAAGCTCAGAGACCGTGATGAACTCGTTGACGCGGATCACCTTCTTCTCGCGCTCGGCGGCTTCGGCGAGACCCGCTTCGCGGCCCTCGCGCACCTCGCGACGCATGTCGCTCGCGCTTCGGCGCTGCGGCGCGCCGCGCATCGCGGCGAGCGTCTTGGAGACGTTCGCATCGATCGCTTCCTGATCGACCGCGCCACGCTTGCCCTTGCGGCGACGTCCGCGGTCCGGCGGAGCGGTACCCACGCCGCCGCTCGGCGCACCCTGACCCGGCTTGCGCTCATCGCGGCGTTGGGTGGTTTGCGCCCCGCCTCCCCCCCCACCTGGCGTGGCCGACGCGACGGGGCGCGGCGGCGCGAAGCCACTGCTGCTCGCCACAGGACGAGGGCGCGGTGCTCCCGGGGTGATCGGGCGCGGACGCGGTCGACCGGGCGCGCCGGGCCCACTTGGCGTTCCGCCGGCGGAATGCGTTCCCTGCGGAGCTTCACGCGGCTGCTCCCGGTGGACCACAGACGGCGGTGCCGGCGGCGCCTCGACAACCGTCTCCTCTTCGACCTCGGGCATGGAGAACCCTTCCGATGGCGCAATGCCGACGGGTGGCTCGACCGCCACCTCGGACTCGGCTGGCGCTTCTTCGACCGGGGGAACCAGGTCGGCACGCTTGCGGCGGCGTACAGTTGGGGCGACTTCCGCCGCGGGTGAGACGGTCGCCGCCACCTTAGTGCCTTTGGCCTTGGCTTTGGCCTTGGCCTTCGTGGCCTTTGCCGGCTTGGTGGTGGTCGCGGTCGCTGTGGTCGTGGCTTCGGCGGCCGCGCGGCGACGACGCGCCGGCGCGGCGGTCGCGTTCTGCTTGTCTGCGCGCGACCGCTTCTCGCGCTCCCATCGCGCACGTACGCGGGAGACCTGGTCGTCGCTCAGCGAGCTTGTCGCTCCACGCACAGGCACGTCCATCTGACGAAGCAGGCCCATCACTTCGTCAGCGGAAATTCCGAATTCTCCTGCCATGTCAGTAACGCGCTTGCTCAAACCAGCCTCCCCCTTCTAGCTCTGTCTCGGAGCTGAATCCACCAACTCGCGAATCCCTTGCGCGAGCTGCCGATCTACGATGCCAACCGCCGCCGTTTGCTCTCGACCCACCGCCTGGCCCAGGTCAGCGGCCGACGGCGCGCGTACGACGCGCACACGCAGCGCTTCGAGCAGCGGTACCACTTTCGACAAACTGTGTTGCGATGCATCCGACGCCACCACCGCCAGCGCCAGCTTTCCCTTCTTCGCGGCCTGCCTCACCTGTTCCACCCCGACGACCGCCCCGCGCGAGCGGACGCCGAGTCCCACGAGTCGCAGCACGCGCCGCGAGACTTCCTCGTCCACTACTCGGCCGGCTTCGACGGTGCTCCCGAGCCTGGTACTCCTGCGCTCCCCGCATCGGCTGACGCGGAAGCCGCGTTACCGTCAGGCGCGGCGTCTTCGCTTCCCTCCTCGGTCAGCTCATCGATCATCGTCATCAGGCGATCGGCATCGTCCAGCGTGATGCCGGGCAGCTTGATGAAGTCTTCCTTCTCGAGATCGATGATGTCATTGAGCGTTTTGTAGCCGCCCTCCTCGAGAATCGCGACGGTCGCCGGCGCCATCCCCTCGATCTCCGAAAGGCGAATGTCAGCCGCCTCATCCCCGGGCAACGGCGCGAAGATTCCACCCTCGGCGCCGCGCTCCAGCCACTCGCGGCTCGAATAGAGGTCGATCTTCCACCCGGTGAGCTCGGAGGCCAGGCGGACGTTCTGTCCGTTGCGGCCGATGGCCAACGAGAGTTGGTCTTCGTCCACCACGGCCTGGATAGTCTTCGTATTGGGATCGCTGAAGACGCGCGCAACCCGCGCGGGCGCGAGCGCCAGCTTCGCGAAGCGTTCCGGGTCCGGAGACCAGGGAACGATGTCGATGCGTTCGCCACTCAGCTCGTTTACGACGGCCTGCACGCGCGAGCCCTTGAGTCCGACGCAGGCCCCCACCGGATCGATCGAGTCGTCGCGCGAAAACACCGCGATTTTCGTGCGGCTGCCGACTTCCCGGGCTGACGCCCGGATCTCGACGATGCCCTGCTGAATTTCCGGAACCTCGAGCTTGAAAAGCGCTTTCACGAACAGCGGGTCCGCGCGGCTGAGAATCAGGCGCGGCCCTTTGGGCGTCTCCTCGACTCTTTTCAGTACGGCCCGGATTGGCTCGCCTTGATGGAAATGCTCGCGATGATTCTGCTCGCGGTACGGGATGATCGCTTCCGCCTCGCGAAACTTGTTGAGCATGACCACCAGCTTGCCGCGCTCGATCTGCTGCACCTCGCCCGAGAGCAGCTCGCCGAGCTTCGTCGAGAACTCGTCGCGGATCTTGGAGCGCTCGCCTTCGCGGACGCGCTGAATGATGCGCTGCTTGGC